>JBLHNG010000248.1:0-10323 GCA_047621685.1 Myxococcota bacterium
GTTGAAGCCGCTGGTGACCCGGGAGAACTCCAGGGGCGAGCGCAGGAACGCTGCCTTGCGAGAGACGCCGTCTGCGTCGTAGTAGCGGGTATCACCGTCGGCGTTCTGGAACCGGATGGCGGTGTATTCGTTGTTGGCGTTGGTGAACCGAAGTGCGAGCGGGGTGCCGAGCTTGGCCAGCTCGCCGTCGTGCCACAGCTCCTCAATGAGCAGCTCTGCGGTGGCGCCGGCTCGGATCTCGGTGTTGAAGTCGATGTCGTACTCCAGCACCTTGGCCAGAGCGGCGATGTCCCGTGCCCGAAGGCCCGCACTGATGGAGGCCTCCCAGAGCGAGGAGGTGACCGTCAGAGCGCGGGTGCCAGTGCGGACCTCGTACTCGATGGCGTCCACCATTCCGACCCAGGACTCCCCATCACGGGTGACGACCAGGGTGCGGTCCTCATCCAGCGGGTAGCGGATCTCAGCGGGCGCGATGTCGCCGGGATCGAACCGAAACGACAGCTGCTTGCCGATGCGGATCTTCGCGAGGTCGTAGTGTTCGAGCGCGGCCTGACGGACCGGCTCGGTGGGCGCGGAGAACCGAGGGAGGATCTGTCCCAGGGTGTCGCCGCTGACGATGTTGTGGTGTTCCCAGGTGGGACCGGGCTCGGGCTCGGGCTCGGCGACGACCATGACGGCCTCGACGCCGGGAGCCTCGATGGCACCTTCAGAGAGCAGTGCATCACTCGCAGGGAGCGAGGAGCGGGAGATGAGCAGGGCGAGGAATGCGCAGAGAGACATACCAAACGCCGCGGTAGCGATGATTCGAGCAGAGTTCATGAGGTGAGCTTGCGGAGAGAGGAGGAGGGAGGGGAGCGCTGAGGGGGAGGTTCAGCGGGTGAGGAGGTAGATCGCCAACAGTACCACGATGAAGAAGCCGATGCTTCCGCCAATGAGGAGGCCCTTTAGGATGACGATGAGCACATCAATGGACGATGTGGTGGTGTCGGGCTGGCGGTCGACTGTTTCGGGAGGTGTTGGTCTGGTGGGTTGTCGACGAGGCGTGACGACTTTATCGCGAAAGTTGACTTCGGGCTCAGTCTTTTCCCCGATGTACCCAGCCCTGCGGGGCAGGGGCTCTGGAGCGGTCTCTGCAATCGGGAGCGTCTTCGGCCTCCTCGGAGGGCGGACCTCGTCGGGGGCAGTGGGCGGAGCGGCCTGAGCCGTGGCTTGATCGACCGCACCGGAAATGGAAACCGTTCTTCCGAGTAGACCTGCTTTATCCTCGGCCTGTGGTCGTGCTTTGAGTGCTGCGGTGACTGCGGTAGAGGCCCAGGTTCGCAGGCTCGGGCCGGACAGTTCATCGGCGGCGCGCATCAGCAGGCGCTCGACTTCCTGTGCGCTCGGACGCTGCTCGGGGTTCCACACCAGCATGTGCCCGATGACATCGGCGATCCTCGGATGGGTGGGGCGGATGGCATCGAGGCGCTCTGCGAGGCGGCTCTCATGGGCGTTCTGGCGGACCTTGGGCTGCCCGAAGGCCTCGCCATAGGCGACCTCCCACAGCGACAGCCCGAGTCCGTAGACGTCTGCTGCCGGAGAGACCTGCGAGGTGACGATGTACTCCGGCGCCATGTAGTTGAGGGTGCCGAGCATGAGGTGACCGGTGAAGCTCTCCCGGCTCTCGAATCGCGCCCGGGCGACGCCGAAGTCCAGCAGCTTCACCCCGCCGCTGCGGGTGACCATGACGTTGGCCGGCTTGACGTCTCGGTGGATGACGTTGAGCGACGCACCATCTCTGGGATGGGTCGCAGTGTGGGCACGCCACAGCGCCCCGGCGATCAGCGCCCCCAGCTCAGCGAGTGCTCGGGGGGAGGGCGGCGGGCCCGATGCGACCAGGCTCTCCAGGTCCACCCCCTCGACGTACTCCATGACGATCGCGTCCATGCCCTCGATCCGGACCATGTCGAGGACCTTGAGGATGGCGTCGTCCTGGAGCAGGCCGAGCAGACGCGCCTCGTCCCGAATCCGGGAGAGAAACATGTCGTGATCTGGTCGACCACTCAGCAGGACCTTGACCGCTACGTTCCGTCGAAACCCCTGCTCTGAGCTGAATTCAGCCAGATAGACCGTTCCGAACGAGCCCGCGCCCAGGGTCTTAAGAAAATTCAACGCCCTCATGAGGGGCGAACATATCACACTACAGACAGCTCAACGGGAGACCTGTTCAACAGAAGACTCTGCCGACGAGCCCGGGCCTACTCGTTGATGGGCTGCATCCAGACCATGCTTGAGGTCAGCCCCAGAAGAAGCAGGGCGCGATCGTAGCGCTGCTCCAGCGGAGTGTCGAAGATGATCGCAGGGTCTGCTTCGGTGTACAGCCAGGAGCCACGCTCGATCTCCGCATCGAGCTGCTCCGCACTCCAGCCGGCGTAGCCGATGGTGACGTGGAAGTCGCTGCCGAGCTGCACCAGACGCTCCAGGCGCTCCAGGGACTGGGAGACTGCGAT
This sequence comes from Myxococcota bacterium, assembly GCA_047621685.1. GTDB lineage: Bacteria > Myxococcota_A > UBA796 > UBA796 > UBA796 > JAQXDW01. The sequence continues at coordinate 2,490 of JBLHNG010000248.1, forward strand.
GTCTCCGGGAAGGTTCCAGCCCTCTGCCTCTGAAGCGCTGCCTCGCCAGAGCACGAAGCAGGTCCCGGTGCCCACCGGACCACCCCACCAGGTCATGGCGTCGTCATCTCGGGGAGTGGCGACATTGACCTCGCGGGTGACCGCACCGATGGAGACGGGGCCCTCTCGGTTGATCACGATGCCCAGCGCTCCATCCTCGTCGTACTGACAAATCAGCACGACGGTCTTCTCAAAGTAAGGATCCCGCATCTGGGGAGAAGCGATCAGGAAGCCGGGTTTCAGAGAACCGGTCTTCATGCTCAGCTGGGCACCCCATAATTCTGGACAAGTTCCGTCTTGGGCTCTTCGCCGTTGGTGATCACACCCTCATGGATGATGACCTCCCGGATGTTGTCCTGGCTCGGGATTTCGTACATGACGTCGAGCATGACGTGCTCGATGATGGTGCGCAGTCCGCGAGCGCCGGCCTTTCGTGTGGCGGCCTTGAACGCAATGGCCTTGAGCGCTTCTTCGGTGAAGGTGAGCTTGACCTTCTCGAACTTGAACAGCTTCTGATACTGCTTGATCAGCGAGTTCTTGGGCTCGGTCAGGATCTTGACCAGCTCTTCCTCTCCGAGGTTGTCCATCACCGCAGTGATCGGCAGGCGGCCGATGAACTCGGGGATGAGGCCGAAGCGCTCCAGATCCTCGGGGATTGCCCGGGAGAGGATCTTGCGGTCGTCCTGGACCTTCTCGACACCGATGCCGCTGTGGAGGAAGCCGACCGAGCGCTTGCCCAGCCGCTGCTCGATGATCTTCTCCAGACCCTCGAAGCTCCCGCCGCAGATGAACAGGATGTTGCTGGTGTCGATCTGGATGTACTCCTGATTCGGCAGCCGCTTGTTCCCGCGGGTCTGGATGTTGGCCAGAGTGCCCTCGATGATCTTCAGCAGCGCCTGCTGCACACCCTCGCCGGAGACATCCCGGCTCACCGAGCTGGTGAAGCTCTTCTTGGCGAGCTTGTCGATCTCATCGACGTAGATGATGCCGCGCAGGGTGCGCTCGAGGTTGTTGCCGGAGGCCTGGTAGAGGTTCAGGACGATGTTCTCGACGTCTTCTCCGACGTACCCGGCTTCAGTCAGCGTGGTGGCGTCGGCGATGACGAACGGGACATCGAGGAACCGCGCCAGAGTCTGGGCGATGAGGGTCTTGCCGGTGCCGGTCGGGCCGATGAGCAGAAGGTTGGACTTCTGGATCTCGATGTCGCCCTCAGCACGCTCGGTGTTCTGGTTGACCTCCAGTCGCTTGTAGTGGTTGTAGACCGCGACAGAGATCTTGCGCTTGGCCAGATCCTGCCCCACGACGTACTGGTCGAGGAAGGCCTTGAACTTGGCTGGGGGAGGGACCTTGCTCTGGCCCCAGGAGATGGGCTTGGGCTGCGCGTTCTCTCGGATAATGTCGAGGCAAAGCCTGACACACTCCGAGCAAATGTACACATTCGGCCCGGCGATGATCTTATCGACCTCGCGCTGGGGCTTATGGCAGAAGGAGCAGGCGAGGCCGGAAGGATTGGAGTATTTGGCCATCGATTATCCAGGCGGGATGCGCGAGGGGAGCTTTGAGGAAGAGTAAGAGCGTGAGTCGGGGTTCGTCAACGTGTTGAGCAGATTTGAGCCTGCAGCGTTGAATCCGAATTCATCCAGCATGCTCAGGAGCGGGGGCTGGGTGGTGAGAGTGAGTTGCCGGTGCGGCGTGTGCGTGTTCTTGCACAAGAGGTATCATCGTCCACGTGCTGTTCAACAAGAGGTGGCATGTCGTCTGTAAGACCGGACTACTATGCGATCCTCGGTGTGGCGAAGGATTCCGATGCTGCCGAGATCAAGAAGAGGTTTCGAAGGCTGGCTCGGGAGTGTCATCCCGACGTCGCCGGAGAGGATCCCAAGGCCGCTGCGCGCTTCACGGAGCTGCGCGAGGCCTATGAGACCCTGATCGATCCTATCCGCCGCGATCGCTACGACAACCCCCCGAAGCGCCGCACATTCTACCGACAGTCCTGGCGCCCACCCGGCGGCAACCAGTTCGGTGGGATGGGAGAGGGCGTCGGGAACCGCTCCAGCAAGCGGGGCAGGCGGGATCCGTCGAACAACCTCGACCTGGATGACATCTTCGGAGACTTCACCAGCCGGGATCCCAAGGCGGGCAAGGCCCCTCGGGGCGGGCGCACAGGTGCTCAGCCGCGCACCCCACCCCGAGGCGACTTCACGGCTGGCAACGTGCGCATGAACACGGCACCACCAGAGGCCGACTTCGCGCAGCCCGGTGAGGACGTGAGCCTGTCGGTGGATGTCTCGGAGCGGGTGGCGCGGCTGGGGGGCACGGTCACCCTGAACTACCCCCGGCTCAAGCGCGGCGAGCGGGGGACCAGCCTGTTTCGCTACAACGAGATCTACGACCTGAGGCTCACCCCCGACACCCGCAACGGCGCCGTGATCCGGATCCCGCGCATGGGCAGCGCTGGCACGGGCGGCGGGGCGTATGGAGAGCTGGCCTGCACGGTGCGGGTCATTGTGGAGCCGGGCGGCAAAGACGAGCGGGTGCGGCGCAGTGCCCCTTCGACAGCACCGGGAGCCCCCTCGGCAGCACCCGGTGAAGACATCGACCTGCCCATCAGCCTCGTCGAGGCCCTGCTCGGTGGTCGGGTCGAGGTGAGCACCCCGGGCGGGCGGGTCCGCCTGAGCATTCCCCCCTGCACCTCGTCGGGCACCCGGCTTCGGCTGAGAGGCCGCGGACCCCGGGGCAGCGACCTCTACGTCCGCCTGCGCATCGTGGTCCCCGACACCCTCGACGCCGACAGCCGTCAGCTCATTGAGCGGTTTGCGGAGCTCAACCCGGACTCCCCTCGGGACTGACCGCCGCGTCTTCCAGCGCCAGCGGGAGGACCTCGTCGATTCTCTCGACGAAGTGGTAGGTGAGGTCTCGGCGGAGGACGTCGGGGATGTCGTCGAGGTCGACAGCGTTGTGCTTTGGCAGGATGACCGTCTTGACCCCCGCCCGGCGCGCCGCGAGGATCTTCTCCTTGATGCCGCCGACCGGCAGGATCTTGCCGCGAAGGGTCAGCTCTCCGGTGAGGGCGAGGTCAGGGCGGACCCGGCGACCGGTCAGCAGGCTGATGAGCGCCACGGTCATGGTGATGCCTGCGGAGGGACCGTCCTTGGGGATGCCACCAGCGGGCACATGGAGGTGGATGCCGAGCTCCTTGAACCGGGACGTCTCGATGCCCAGTGCGTCTGCCCGGGTCCGGATGAGGCTCAGGGCGATCTGGGCGGACTCCTTCATGACGTCGCCGAGCTGACCGGTGAGCTTGAGACCGGCGGTGTCGGCGAACGCGGTGGCCTCGATGAACATGATGTCGCCGCCGGACGGGGTCCAGGCCAGCCCGACCGCGACGCCGGGGAGGTCGACCCGCTCGACCAGCTCGATGAAGTGGCGCGGGGGGCCGAGCAGGTTGGTGACCTTCAGCGCGCTGTCGATGCGCAGCGCCCGCTTGCGACCCTCGACGACCTTCCGGGCAGCCTTGCGGTTGATGGAGGCGATCTGCCGCTCCAGGGAGCGCACCCCGGCCTCTCGGGTGTAGGCCTCGATGAGGTGGTGGACCGCGGGGCCGGTGATGGAGAGCTGCTCGTTGGTGAGGCCGTGGGCCGTCAGCATCCGGGGGACGAGGTGACGCCGGGCGATCTGGAGCTTCTCCTCCAGGGTGTAGCCGGCGATCTCGATGATCTCGAGCCGGTCGTACAGGGCGTGGGGGATGGTGCTGCCGACGTTTGCGGTGCAGATGAACAGGACCTCAGAGAGGTCGACCGGCACGTCGAGGTAGTGATCGACGAACTCGCTGTTCTGCTCTGGATCGAGGACCTCAAGCAGTGCGGCGGAGGGGTCTCCCCGGAAGTCCTTGCCGAGCTTGTCGATCTCATCGAGGATGATGACCGGGTTGCGGGTGCCGGCGCGCTTGAGCGCATGGACCAGCCGACCGGGAAGGGCGCCGACGTAGGTGCGGCGGTGTCCGCGGATCTCGGCCTCGTCCTTCACGCCGCCGAGGCTGACCCGCTGAAAGGATCGCCCCAGCGCCCGGGCCACTGAGCGGCCGAGGCTGGTCTTGCCCACACCCGGCGGACCCAGCAGGCAGAGCACCGGCCCCTGACCGTTGGGCTTGAGCTTGCGCACCGCGAGGTACTCGAGGATGCGGTCCTTGACCTTCTCCAGGCCGTAGTGATCCTCGTTGAGGACTGCGGCGGCTTCGCGGAGGGTGGCGTTGTCTTCGGAGCGTGCCGTCCAGGGCATCGACGCCAGCCACTCCAGCCAGGTTCGGGAGACGTTGTACTCAGCGGCGTCCGGGTGCATGCGACGCATCCGGTTCAGCTCTCGCAGGGCCTCCTCCAGGGTCTCCTCGGGCATGCCAGTGTCGCGGAGCTTCTGCTCCATGAGGGCGGCTTCGTCCTTGTCTTCGGGCAGCTCGCCCAGCTCCTGGCGGAGGATCCGGATGCGCTCGCGGAGGTAGTAGTCCCGCTGCTGCTTGTCCATGGTGGACTGGACGCGCTTGTTCAGCCCGGACTCCATCTCCCGGAAGCCTTCCTCCCGGGCTAGCAGCAACAGGATCGCATCCACCCGCACGTCGACCACCCGCTCAGAGAGCAGCGCGAGGCGCTCCATCCGGGGGACGACGAGGTTGCTGAGGATCTGGTCGGCCAGACGCCCGGGGGCGATCTCCAGGGTGGCGAGCTTCTTGAGGGCCGGGGGGAGGGCGGTGTCCTTGGCGATGAGCGCGGCGAGGTGAAGGCGGAGCTGCTCGGTGCGGTTGGCGACGAATCCTTCGTCGTTGATGACCGGGCTGAGGAGCCGGACCGACGCGCTGTAGCCGGCATCGTTGTCGAAGCGAACCCCAGCCCCCTGGGCACGCTGGAGGCCCTCCAGGAGCACCCGGATCGTGCCATCTCCCAGGCGAACGGCCTTGAGGACCCGGGCGGTGCAGCCGACCTCATGGAAGTCTTCGGGCAGCGGCTGCTCCAGGTCTGGAACCCGCAGCGGGAGCGCGAGGAGGGGGCGACCAGAGCTGAGGTGCAGCTCGATGGCGGCGACCTCTGCAGGACGCATGATGTGGAGGCGGGCGATCATTCCGGGGAGGAGGACAGTCTCGTGGACAGGCAGGGTCGGCAGGAGAGTGGGCATCAGGACATGCTCGGGAGGGGATTGCTGTAGCCAGATTGGGTTTTGCAGTATCCTGCGGAGCAGACGGAGGCCGGATGGATCTGCCTCGCCGGTTTGGCCGGTATGAGCTTCTTGAGCACATCGCATCCGGTGGGATGGCGGAGGTCTTCCTGGCCCGCAGCTTCGGGCTGGAGGGGTTCCAGAAGCAGCTCGTTATCAAGCGGATTCTGCCCGCGCTTGCCAGCGAGCCCCGGTTTGTCTCGATGTTTATCAAGGAGGCCAAGATCACGGCGGGCCTCTCGCATCCCAACATCGTGCAGATCTTTGAGCTTGGGAAGGTCAACACCGACCACTACATCACGATGGAGTACCTCCATGGCCGAGATCTGGCGGGGATCAACCGCTCCTTGCGCAAGACCGGCGACCGGATGCCGCTTCCGCTGGCGGTCTACGTCATCGCCAGCCTCCTCCGCGGCCTCGCCTACGCCCACTCCCTGACCAATGCGACCGGCGCTCCGCTCAACCTCGTGCACCGCGACGTCTCTCCGCACAATGTCCTGGTCAGCTTCCTGGGAGAAGTGAAGCTTCTGGACTTCGGCATCGCCCGGCTGACCAGTGGCGAGGAGCAGCCCAAGACCGGGCGGGTCGGCGGCGGCAAGTTCGCCTACATGTCGCCCGAGCAGGCCAGCGGCGCACCCCTCGATCACCGCTCCGACCTGTTCTCCGCCGGGATCGTCCTGTACGAACTGCTGGTCGGTGAGCGGCTGTTTCAGCACCCTGATCCCGAGGAGAAGCTGCGTCAGGTGCGGGAGGCCGAGGTTCCCGACCCTCGCGAGAAGAACCCAGACATCCCCGATCCCCTCTGGCACATCCTCCGCCGCATGCTCGCTGCGGATCCGGCGGATCGCTATGACCGGGCGGAGGTGGTCGAGGAGGACCTCTGGGCGTTCCTGTTCTCCCACGGGATGCGCGCGGGCACTGCGGCGATGATCAGCTTCATGACCGGCCTGTTCCCCGACACCGCGAAGCGTCGGGCGAGCGTGGATCTGGCCGGGCTCGCCAAGGACATCGGCAGGCTCGGGCGAGACGAAGACACTGGCTCGACCGGTGCGGACCCCACCGGCTCGCCGACCGGGACCCGCTCCCTGCGCTCGGGGCAGAGCCGCACCGACGGCTCCGGCCTGCGGGCACTGCGCCCCGGGCAGCGTCGCACCGTGACTGTGCTCATCGCGGAGATCATCGGGTTCACCAATCTCTCCGAGCGCTCCGAGCCCGCCGACATCGTCCGCAAGCACTACCAGCTCCTCCGCCGGGTCCGCCGCCTCGTCGATGCATACGGCGGCCTCCTGGAGTCGTTTCGAGACGACACCTTCGTGGTGTTCTTCGGCATGGCCCGGGCCAGAGAGGACGACCTGGAGCGGGCCCTGGCCTGCGCCATCAGCCTCCAGCGCCTCACCCGTCGGATCAAACGACAGGGACTGAGCATCCGCCTCGCCATCGGGATTCACCTCGGCGAGATCACCATCGGCCACAAGGCTGATCGCCGGATCCGCTACCTCGCCCGGGGCGACACCATGAAGCTGGCCCGTCGGCTGACCCAGGAGGCCGACGTCGACGAGGTCCTCATCAGCGATCCGGCCGCCGGACTCACCCGCGGACGCTACCGCCTCTCAGACGGCCCCACCTTCACCCTCAAGGGGCACCAGGGCGTGCGCGCCAGTCACAGGCTCGGTCGGCAGGCGGGCTCTCTGGTCGGCAGCGGGCGTTGGCTGGTTCGAGGCAACGAATTGGAGCAGCTCCAGCAGGCCCTGCATGCCCTCTCCGAAGGGAAGGGCGGCATGATGTCGATCACCGGCGAGGCTGGGTTTGGCAAGTCTCAATTCCTCCGGGAGATCGCCCGTCTGTCCCGAAAGCGCGGGGTGCCCTGCTTCGCCAGCCGTGCCCTGCCGTTTGGGGGAGACTCCCCGCTGGCCCCCATCCGCGATCTCATCGCCGGGGTCATCGGGCTGGAGCACGACGACGACGAGCAGGCCCTGCGCACCCGGCTGTCCCGGCTCAACCAGCTGCGCATCGACGACAACGATCTGGAGCTGATCGCCAGCCTGTTTGGGATCCGACCCCGACGTCGGAGACGGCGCGCCCCGACCCGACCCGAGGACATGCTCCGCGCGGCTGCGATCCTGGTCCGTCGGCTCGCGGAGGATCAGCCCCTCATCCTCGCCCTCGACAGCGCACACAACCTCGCGCCGCTGGCCCGCAGCCTGGTCGGCCACGTCATCAACGCCGCAGCCGGGGCGCCAGTGCTGTTCCTGATGACCTCGCAGCAGGCTCTCCCTGCGGGTCTCGGCACCCCGTCCTGGGAGGTCAACCTCCAGCCGCTGTCCCGCGTCCTCCAGGACGACCTCGCCGCCGAGCTGATGGGTGCTGATCGCCTCGATGCCGAGCTCTCCAACCTCATCTCCTCCACTGCCCAGGGCAACCCGCTGCACATCGAGCTGCTCGCAAAGGCCCTGACCAACCAGATCATCATCATCAACGGTGAGGCGGAGCTGAGCGAGGACACTCCGAACCTCCCGCCGGGCATGGACGGCCTGATCGTCGCCCGGCTCGACGGCCTGGAGGAGGAGTGCCGGCTGCTGCTCCAGGTGGCTGC
>JBLHNG010000249.1:0-10296 GCA_047621685.1 Myxococcota bacterium
GCACCTCCCCCATCGCGCCGACGCCGATCGCCCCGAGGTCTTCATAGCGCCCCGCTGTGACGGGAAGGTCGTCGAGGTTCATGGGCGTGGGTCCTGTCGGTGATGGGGTGATCTTAGAGCGAGATGGTGGCGCCACAGGGGCAGGGTAAGGAATGAGAGCACAAGAAGACTGGAGTCGTCCCGTGACCACACCGCCCATCCTGCTCTGTGGCCTGTCCTTCCTGGTGGGCTGTCAGGAGGATCCCACTGAGTGTGCTGATGAGCTTGTCGGCTGCTACGAGGTGGACGAGGGGCGCTATCTCGTCTGGGAGCCGGCGGGCTGGGACGGGGAGAGTGCGCTGCCGATGCTGGTGTACTTCCACCCCTACAACAGCTCCGATACGTCCTCTCGGAGCCGGGGCTGGCTGACCGATGAGCTGGACGCCCGCGGAATCCTCGGCGTCTTCCCCAACGGGATCCGGGAGACCTGGGCGCATGAGGGCTCTCCCAGCGCCGCCCGGGATGAGATCGTCTTCCTCGATGCGGTGATGGCAGACGTCGAGGCCCGCTGGCCGGTGAGCAGCCGGCTGGCCTCCGGGTTCTCTCAGGGCGGCTCGATGGCCTGGGATGCGGCCTGCTACCGCGGAGACCGGTTCGATGCGATCTTCCCGGTCGCCGGTGCGTTCTGGGATCCGCTGCCGGAGACCTGTCCCGGCGGTCCGGTCAACCTCCGACACACCCACGGCCTCAACGACGGCACGGTGCCGATGGAGGGCCGCCCGATCGGGCAGGCGCACCAGGGAGACGTCCTGGAGGGGGTGGCGATCTGGCGTGCGGTCAATGGCTGTGAAGAGGAGCCGGACCGGACGGAGGATATCGGGATCTCAAGCTGCCAGATCTGGTCTTCGTGCACTTCTGAGCGTGAGCTGATCCTCTGTCTGCACGCCGGAGGTCATGAAATTCCAGACAGTTGGTTCACTGAGAGCCTGGATTGGGTCGATTCCCGAGTCGATTCAAAGTGACTTTTCGGGCAATTCTTGCGAAGGACGAGATTTTTTGGGAGATTTCACGGTCGAAATCGAGATCTCCCCCCCGATCTTCACTCGATGCCGATAAGATGAGGCTGTCAAGAAATCCTGGTGTTTCATCAGGGTCCCAATCCTGACCCCCTTTACTAAAGCCGGCTCAAATCCCGGAAGTCTTCCGCCGGCGCTTCCACCCACTCCACATCCCACGAGGGAGATTATCATGGCAGGTGCCCCCCAGTACGGTCTCGATCAGTACATCGGCGCGTTCAACTTCAAGGTTGAGATCGACGGTGTCCCAGTTGAGAACTCCAAGTTCATCTCTGTCTCTGGTGTTGTCTCGACTTCCGAGACCATGGAATTCATGCATGGTGACGACCGTTACCTCATGAAGCAGCCCGGCCGTTCCTCCTTCGAGGACATCGAGCTGAAGCGCGTCTACCAGCAGGTCGACTCGTTCTACATGTGGCGTGAAGAGATCGAGAAGGGAAATGTCCAGCGTAAGCAGGTTCAGGTCTACCTGATGCTTCCCGACATGATCTCTACGGTCCGTCAGATGACCATCCACGAGTGCTACCCCTCCAAGTGGGAGCTCCCCCCGATGGATGCTTCCTCCACTGAGGTCGCAGTCGAGACCATCACCATGACCTGTAGCTGGGTCACTCAGGTCGGCGGCAACGGCTGATTCTGGCGAAAGCTACAGATCACGGTAGCGCCAGCTCGCTGGTGCACCAATGAGACACCCCGCGGAATTCCGCGGGGTGTTTTTATTTGTTGTAGGGTCTCTCCGCAGACTCACCCTGGTAGAGCCGGAGCAGATCGGTGCAAACAGCAGACTGGAGCGAGGTCGTCGGACCGGGCGTCTTCGCCATCGACACCGGCTACGTCCGACCCCGGCTGGACGCCAGCCATCTCATCATCGACCAGGGCACCGCAGCGCTCATCGACACCGGGGTCGCCAGCAGCGTCCCGCGCATCCTGGCGGCCATCGCAGAGCAGGGGCTGTCGGTCGGTGACGTGCGGTGGGTCATCCTCACCCACATCCACCTCGATCATGCTGGCGCGGCCGGTGCGCTGATGGTGGCACTTCCCAACGCCACCCTCATCGTGCATCCCCGGGGTGCTCGCCACATGGCCGACCCGGCGAAGCTCATCGCTGGCAGCCGGGCGGTGTATGGCGACGAAGCCTTCGATGCCTTGTACGGCGAGATCCTCCCGGTGCCCGCCGAGCGCATCCAGACCACCACCGATGGAGAGTCCCTCACCCTCGGCGGCCGTCGGTTGACCTTCCTGCACACCCCTGGCCATGCAAAGCACCACCACTGCATCGTCGATGATGCTGCGGACGCGGTGTTCACCGGCGACACCTTCGGGCTGTCCTATCGGGAGCTGGATGTGGATGGCCGACCGTTCATCTTCCCGACCACCACCCCGGTCCACTTCGACCCCGATGCCGCCCACACCTCCATCGAGCGCATTCGGGCCTGCCGTCCGAGCGCGGTCTTCCTCACCCACTACAGCCGGGTCGAGGGAGTCGACGCCCTCGCTGAGACCCTGCATGCCGACCTCGACGCCTTCGTGGCCCTGACCCGGGCGTCGCTGTCCCGCCCCAATCCGGAAGCCTGGCTGACCGCTGCGATCACCGAGCACCTGCTCGCCCGCCTCAGCCGGCATGGCTACCGTGGGGATGCTGCGGAGTCGGTCCTGGAGATGGACATCGCGCTCAACGCCAGCGGCCTGCTGATCTGGGGGAGGAGAGCATGAGCCCCGACGAGTTCCGACGCCATGCCCACGTGTTGGTGGACTGGATGGCGGACTACATGGACGGCGTGGAGGAGTACCCGGTGCGTGCCCAGACCGCGCCGGGCGAGATCGCTGAGCAGCTCCCCACCGAAGCTCCGGAGTCCGGTGAGACGTTCGAGGCGATCTTCGGCGACTTCCAGCGCATCGTCATGCCGGGGATGACCCACTGGCAGCACCCTTCCTTCCATGCCTACTTTCCGGCAAACTCCAGTCCGCCCAGCGTGCTGGCTGAGATGCTCACCGCGACCCTCGCCGCCCAGTGCATGCTGTGGCAGACCTCCCCGGCCGCCACGGAGCTGGAGGTGGTGGTGCTGGAGTGGCTGCGCAAGCTGCTCGGCCTGCCAGAGGGCCTCGCCGGGGTCATCCAGGACTCCGCCTCCTCCGCCACCCTCTGCGCGGTGCTCACCGCTCGGGAGCGGGCGACGGGTTGGCGCATCAACGCTGAAGGCCCTGACGCCGGTCCACCGGTGGTCTTCTACGCCTCCGCCAATGCCCACTCCTCCATCGACAAGGCCATCCGGATCGCCGGGGTCGGCATCAGCCACCTCCGCAAGCTGCCAGTCGACGACAACGGCGCGATGGTTTCCGCTTCGCTTCAAGCTGCCATCACTGCGGATCGGGCCGCTGGCCTCCTGCCCGCCGGGGTGATCGCCTGCCTGGGTGCGACCGGCACCGGCGCGATCGACGACCTCGCCGCGATCGGTGCGATCTGCACGGCCGAGGGGCTCTACCTGCACGTCGACGCCGCCTGGGCTGGGAGCGCGCTGCTGCTGGAGGAGCAGCGGTGGATGATCGCGGGCATCGAGACGGTGGACAGCTTTGTGTTCAATCCCCACAAGTGGCTGCTCACGAACTTCGACTGCTCGGCCCACTACGTCCGAGATCCTGAGCCCCTGATCCGTACCCTGTCCATCCTGCCGGCCTATCTTCAGAGCCGCGAGACCGGATCGGTGATCGACTTCCGGGACTGGGGCGTGCCGCTTGGTCGGCGGTTCCGGGCGCTGAAGCTATGGTTTGTGCTTCGAAGCTATGGGGCGGAGGCACTGCGGGAGATGATCCGCGGCCACATCGCACTGACGGAAGTCCTGGCGGACTGGATCCGCGAGGCATCGGACTTCACGCTGGTCGACGGTCCCCGGCTCGCACTGCTGAACTTCCGCTACACCCCGCCCGGGGTTGAGGATCCAGCCATCCTCGACGACCTGAACACCCGGCTGGTGGAGCACATCAACGACAGCGGGAAGCTGTACCTGACCGGCAGTCGCATCGGGTCGATGAAGACCATCCGGTTCTCCATTGGTCAGCGCACCACCACCCGCCGCCACGTCGAGGCTGGCTGGGCCACTGTGAAGGAGATCGCCGCCTCTCTGCGGTGATGATCCCTGCGGCAATGAGCACGCGAAACCTCCGCCTGCTCCCCATCTTCTCCGCATTGTCCTTCACGCCAGTGTTCGTGCCGGTCATCGTGCTGTTCTGGGAGGAGAGCGGGCTGAGCACGATGGACATCTACCTCCTCCAGGGGCTGTTCGCGCTGTGGGTGGTGCTCCTTGAGGTGCCGACGGGCATGGTGGCAGACCGCATGGGCAAGCGGGCCAGCCTGCTCGCCGCCCAGGTCATCATCGCCGTCGGGTTCTGTGGCTATGGGTTCGCCGACAGCTTCCTGGAGTTCCTGCTCGTTGAGGTGGTCATTGCGCTGGGGGCGTCGCTGCTGAGTGGGGCGGACTCCGCGCTGCTGTTCGACAGCCTCCAGGCGGTTGGCCGTGAGGCGGAATTCACCGATCAGATGGGGCGGAACCAGGGCATCCGCATGCTCTCCTTCGCGGCCAGCACGCTGCTGGGGGGCTTCGTGGCGATGGAGTCGCTGCGCATGACGATGTGGCTGTCCGCGGTCGGCCCGGCGGTGGCGGCGGTGGTGGTCTGGCTGATGGTGGATGTCAAGCCGGTGGAGGCACGTCGGTCGATGCGGTCGGAGATTTCCGCCTATCGCGACCTGATCCGCTCCGCCTCGCGGTTTGTCTGGCGACACCAGGAGGTCCGCTGGCTGGTCCTCTTCCTCAGCGTGCTGACCGGCAGCGCGGGCTGGCTGCTCTGGATGTATCAGCCCTACATGGCCCACATCGGGCTGCCAGTGTGGGCATTCGGGGTGGCGTTTGCCGTCTACAACCTGTTCGCTGCGTTTAGCAGTCGGCAGGCGGATCGCTTTGAGAAGCGCCTCGGTCCCGGGCGCGTCCTGGTCGGCCTCGCCCTGCTTCAGATCCTCCCGCTGCCGCTGATGGCGAGCCTCATCGGGGGCTTCAGCTTCCTGTTCGTGCTCGGACACCAGGCGGTCCGAGGGCTGGCCCGTCCGATCATCAGCGGTCGGATCATGGGGTTCACCGAAGACGACAAGCGGGCGACGGTGCTCTCGATGGTCTCGATGCTCTCCCGGCTGTTCTTTGCGATCACCGCACCGCTGATTGGTTTTGTGAATGGTGCGACGACGCTGTCGGGGGCGCTGTGGATTCAGGCGGGACTGCTGGTGGGGGTGCTTGTGGTGGTTGGGGTCTTGAGGCCGAATTTTAGAGGAGATGGTGAGGAGTAGGGACAGGAGATTGGCAATGGCGCCAACCCCCAATCCCGGATTCTCGGCGCTCGGACTCTACTTCCCCTTCTGCGTGCCCCGCGCCTGCTCCAGGGCGATGCGCTTGAGGGTCTCGAAGGACGAGGACAGCTCAGCACCCTGAATGGCCTTGACCGCCAGATCCTGGGCAGAGCCGAGGGTGGTCTCGATCTTGGCGGACAGCGCGGCGATCTGGTCGTCCTGGGACTTGAGGCGGGACTCCATGCTCTCGATCTGCAGCTCGAAGACCTGGACCTCTCCAGCGATCTCCCGGGCGAGCAGGTCGGCCTTGACCTTTGCCTGGTTGCGCGCGATGGCGGCACCTTCCTCGGCGGCCTGACGCTTCGCGGCTGCGAGGCGGTCGTCCAATTCGCCGGCCTTTGAGGTGGCCTCAGCCTGCTCTCGCTCCTGGGCGGAGACGGCATCTTCGCGCTGCTCCCAGGTCCGCTCCCGGACGTCGATCTGGAGGTTCAGCTCCTTGTCGCGGGTGGCCAGGGTGGCGGAGTATTTCTCCTCGTCGAGCTGACGGACCTGCTTGAGATCGTAGGTATACTGTGTGTCCTCGCGGGTTTGCTCCTTCTTGAGGCTGGCATCGCGCTCGGCAGTGGCCCGGTCGTGCTCGACGTGCTCGCGCTTCCAGTCGACCTTCGTCCCCGCCAGTTCTGCGGCAAACAGCTCGGTGGTGTTTGCATGCTGGGTGGTGAAGGTGTCGGAGAACTCGGTGTACTGACGGAGCAGGTCCGTGGTGATTGCCTGGGGGTTGTCGCTGACCTCGATGTCGTGGAGTTCCTTGAGCTGGGTGCGGCAGACCTCCAGCTCGGTGAGCACCTCAGCCAGACGACTGGCTTCACAGGTCAGCTCGCCGGAGATCTCGCTGGCGGCGGATCCGAAGCCGGACTGGAGGCTCTCCAGGCTGCCGATGATGCTGGCGATGGAGGTGTCGACGGTGTCGTCTTCGGGCTCCATCACTGGAGTCGGCAGCGGGACGGAAGGCGTGGGTGCTGCCGCAGGCCCTGGGACGGCCTTCTGGGCGGTCTTCAGCTTGCCCTGGAGGACCTTGTATTCGGTGAACAGGGCCGCATAAGCGGTGAGGATCTGGGTCTTGGTGTTGCGGGGGTTGGGTCGGGTGAGCATGGCTTCCTCGGATCAGCTGGCGGAGGTGGTGGAGGGGGTCAGGGCGGAGGTTGCCAGGGTGGCAGACCGGGTCCTGGCCTCGGCGAGCCGGGCCTGCAGACGATCGATCTCGGCGTCGTTGCGGGTGATGCGGGCGGTGAGGGTCTCGATCTTGAAGGTGAAGAACCGGCGGCGGGCCTCGATGGACTTCTCCTCCAGGGAGGCGGCGACCCGGGCGTGGCGGTCGGCCTTCTTGATGGCCTCCTCCCGGGCGGTCTTTCTGGTGCCTTCCAGGAGCGCGCCGAAGGCCTCCAGACGGACCTTGTTCTTGTCGAAGTCGGTCTGTCCCTCCGTGAGGGCGGCCTCGCGAGCGGTCCAGTCCGCAAGATGGTTCTCATCCTCCTCAGTCTGCTCTCGGAGGACCTGGCGCCGCCGCTTCTCGAAGGCATCTGCCTCGACGGTGCGGCTGCGCTGGCGGCTGTAGTCGAAGTCGGCCTCGCTGAGCTGGCGGGCACGGGTCAGCTTCAGGCTGTACTCGGTGCCTGAGCGCTCATGGGCGTCGTCTGCGACCGACCAGGACTGCCGGGTCTTCTCGCGCTCATCGATGAGCGCGGCCGTGTCGGCCTGAGCGCGCTCCTCAAAGCGACGCTGAGTCTCGGTGGTCTCCTGCTTGAGGATGTCGAGGGCATCGGCAGCGAGGCGGACCTCGCGGAGGTGTTCGAGGTGAGCGGTCTCCACGGTGATCGCCCGCCGGAGCTGGCCGAGTCGGTCGGACTCCGTCTCCAGGCGATCTGCGGTGTCTTCGATGATGCGGTTGAACGTCAGCTGGAGATCGGCGAGTCCCTTGACGATGTTCTCGACGGTGTAGCCAGACGCGGCGGCGACGATGGTGCGATCTTCGACCTTGAGGGCCTCCTCTTCGCGGGTCGCGATGCGGGTGGCCTCTCGACGGTACTCTTCCTGCAGTCTGCGGTATGCCTGAAGGATCTGGTCCTTCGTGGCCAGAGTACGGGTTGCATTCATGGTGTTCTCCGCGGTGGGGATGGGGGACGGACCATCCACTCACGGCTTGAGGGTAACGCAAGGAAGAACGCCATCAACGGGGTGGTCATTTTATGGGAAGGTCATAAAAAGACCGCATATTTTGAATCGCAGAGACATGGACAAAAGGCGTCCGATAGCAATTAATGCACCCGCGTAATCACATGCGCGCGATCCAATTTCAGTACCAATTAAGCCAACAATGCTGAGATCAGCGCCAGGGCGTGGCTTCGTCAGCCCAGCACAGCAGATCTCGCCCCTGAATCCGATGCTCGGGATCAGGGTGGCACAAGCAGCATCTTGAGCCGGCGCAGGTGATTGCGGTTCACGCTATATCGCAGCCAATGCTCACTCTCCTCCTCGCCTGCACTGCTGACCCCACCGAGCCTGTCGAGGTGCACCACTCCCATGCCGAGGAGGAGCAGCTCTCGATCACCCCTCGGGGAATCGGACCGTACCGGATGGGCCGCAGCCGGTCCGAGATCCTCGCTCTGCCCCACGCCGAGCCTCGCCCGGATGGCTCCGTGGCGTTTCGCGGCATCGTGGTGGTGTTTGACGATGGGGTCGCCTGTGAGGTCACCCTGTCTGTGCCCGGGCTGACCACCGCGGCGGGCATGGAGGTTGGTCTCAGCCTCGCCGAATTCACCCGCGCACATGGTGAGCCGATCTCTGACGGCGACCTGCTCACCTTCGAGAATGCCACCTGGATGCGAGTCCGCCCCGATGGCGCTGCTCCGCCCAGTGCCGCCGCAATCGTGCTCGGGGTGTGCGGGAAGTAAGCACGCCGAGCTGTTTGTTTCATCCGGGGGAAGTGCCAGGCGCGTGTACCGGGATCGACCTGTGAGATCCGACGGGGCGCATGGGAGCGGGCAAGATGCCGATCGCTTCGGACTTCCCTGGTTTTCGATCGGAAAAGTTTGGTGTCACACATCGCATATTTTAGCGGTATATTTGCACAAATCCCGAGGCTCATCATGCGAAACGCGCTCCTGTCTGTCCTGTTCATTGGCTGCAGCGACTACCAATTCGCTGAAGAGGTCGAAGATGTCTACGCCGAGCCAGACATCGTGGTCACTCCCGGCGAGCTGTTCTTCGGCATCCTCGAGAGCGACGAGAGCGTCACTCAGATCCTCACCATCGAGAATCAGGGCAACGCCAACCTCGACGTGGTGATGATGCTTGTCGAGGGTGAAGGCTTCTCCTCGTTCAACACCTTCCCGATGCAGCTGCCCCCGGAGACCTCCGCGGAGGTGTACGTCAACTACACCGCGACCACAAGCTCTGACATCGGCACCGCCACCATCATCTCCAACGACCCGGACTCCACTGAGATCGCGGTCCCACTGTACGGCGGCTACGTCGGCCCCAAGCTGCTCATCGAGCCCTCGGCGCTCAGCTTCGACGAGCAGATGCTGGAGTGCCTCAGCTCCGAGCGCTTCACCCTCACCAACATCGGAAGCGCCACCCTCAACATCAGCGATGTCCTGCTCGCGGATGAGTCTGGGTACTTCGAGATCACCGAGCCGCCAGAGACCTGGGAGCTGGAGCCCCAGCGCTCCACCGAGGTCGAGGTCTCGTTCATCCCGATGAGCGACGGCGGCTTCACCTCCTCCTTTCAGGTCGAGAGCAACGATCCCGAGGGCACCCAGAGCGCGGAAGTGGTCGGCATGGGTGAGGAGCTGGGCATGTGCGCCAACCTCGACCTCAGCTTCCTCGTCGAGTACGAGATCGCCGACATCGCCTTCATCCTCGACACTACCGGCTCCATGGGCTCCCTGGCCACCGCGATGGCCTCGGACTTCTCCGGCATCGCCAAGGAGCTGAACAACGAGATCGAGGACATCACCTTCGGCGTGGCGACCTACCGCGACTACAACTTCAGCTCGTTTGGTGGCCAGGGCGACCTGCCCTTCCAGCTGGAGAGCCAGCAGACCTCCAGCCTCACCCGGGTGCAGACCGCACTCAATGGCATCTCCGCTTCAGGTGGTGGTGACGGTGAGGAGTCCGCGATGGAGGCTATCTATCAGGCCACCACCGGAAACGGATACGACCAGGAGTGCGACGGCTACTACGACTCGGACACCGACGTCTCCCCGTTCGAGCGCAACTCCAGCGATGCCTTCGGCGGCAACGAGTCCGGCTCCTACAGCTCCGGCGTAGAGGGCACCGGTGAGCTCGGTGGCATGGGCTTCCGCGAGGACGTCCTGCCGGTCATCATCCTCGGCACTGACGCTCCGCTCCGAGACCCGGACAACGGCTACCCCGGCCCCAACGGCTGCAGCTTTGATGCTGGCAAGGACGCCGCCAGCGCTGGTCTCGCCAGCCTCGACGCCAAGCTCATCGGCGTCGGCGTCGGCGGTGCGACCGCTTACTTCAACACCGCTGGCATCGCCGACTCGGTCGTCCAGTGGTCTTCGGGCAGCACGAGCTTCCAGGACACCGTCGTCGACGCCGTCCTGGAGCTGATCGGTGACCTCACGTTTGATGAGGTCTGGCTGGACGTTGCTTCGGATCAGTACAACATGGTCGACTCGGTGGACCCGAACTACTGGACCGACGTGCCCTCCGGCACCCAGGTGGACTTCACCGTGACCGTCAACAGTGCCCTGGTCGCCGTGGAGTCCGAGGATACCTACCCGGTGATCCTGGAGCTGTACGCCCGCATCGACGACAGCCAGTGGCTGCTGGACACCCACATCGTCAACGTCCTGATTCCAGTCTCCGACGAGTAGCTAT
>JBLHNG010000250.1:0-10294 GCA_047621685.1 Myxococcota bacterium
CATCCTGTCGTGGCCGTTGGAGTCGGCTGCTTTGGTCCGCTCAGCCTGGCCCGCAGCGCCCCGAGCTTCGGCTGCATCACCACCACGCCGAAGCCGGGCTGGTCGGGGGTGGATGTTCGGGGCATCCTGGCCGACCAGCTCGGCGTGCCAGTCGCCATCCAGACCGACGTCACCGCCGCCGCCATCGGAGAGCATCGGCTCGGTGCAGGCAAGGGAGCTGAGAGCCTCGTCTACCTCACGATCGGGACCGGGGTCGGGGGCGGCTTCCTGCTCGACGGCGCACCGGTTGGTGGTCGACTGCACGCCGAGATGGGTCACTTCCCCACCCGCCGACAGCCCGACGATGACTTCCCCGGGGTCTGCCCGTTCCACGGCGACTGTATGGAGGGCATGGTGTCTGGACCGGCCATCGCGGCCCGCTGGGGCATGCCCGGTGAGCAGCTTCCCGCCGGGCATGCCGCCTGGGATCTCACCGCGCGCCTGCTGGCCGATGGACTGACGACCATTTTAGCCGTCCTCGCACCAAATCGGGTGATCCTCGGCGGCGGTGTGGGAGGCAGCCCGGCGCTGTGGTCCCCCCTCTGTGATCACCTCAGTGCCGCACTCATCGGATACTGGCCGAGCGTGTCCGTCCGTGACTGGCTGGTCCCTCCGAGCCTCGGAGAGCAGTCGGCCCTCGTCGGCGGTCTCATCCTTGCAAAAGAGGCCATGAACGATGTGAGATGATGAGCCATGGCCTCCCCTACCAGCTCGTTAGACCAGATCGACACCCTGAGCTTTGAGACCGTCGGCATTCGCTGGACTGTGCGCAGTCCAGACGGAGAGCGGGTGCGCTTCGACAAGCTCGCAGCCCTCCAGGAGGCTCTGGAAGACGGAGAGCTGACCCTGGGTGCTGAGCTGACCTTCGACGGCGTCATCTGGCGAACCCTGTCTGAGATTCCGGATCTGCGGGCCTATTTCTGGCAGGTCTGGAAGCGGGCGAAGCGGGGAGAGGTTCAGGCGAACTGGATGCCGACCATCGGTGGGATCGGCGGGGAGATCCAGGACGACGCCCCGACCACCATCGCCCTGCCCGACGATGAGCTGTCCCGAGCCATCCAGGAGGCCCTCGCCCGAGAGCTGATGGCCCGCTCCAAGGAGAAGCACCAGCCGCTCTCCGAGCCCGTCGTGATTCCACCGGTCACCACGCACATCGAGCCCCCACCGCCGTCCGATGTCCCCGGGATCCTCAGAGCGATGGGGGTCTCCCTTGTCCTGATCCTTCTCTCCCTCGGGATGCTCCTGTCGCTCCCCTGAGCGGGTCTGCTCAGCGTGACGGCGACAGCCACTCTGCAGGGGTCTGGGCGATTCCAGCCTGCATGCTCCAGACGATCTGATATCGAAAGAGTTCTTCAAATCGTTCATTTAGTGGCACCAGTCACCGAGCCGGACAGCATCCGGCTCGGCTGGTGCGATTTTTGTCTGAGACGGGGGTTTCACCCCCAAACTCCCCGCTACGCGCAGGCATCCTCTGAAACAGACTGTCCGCCAGAAGGGGGCGACATGACGGGTGCCCATTTAGTGACTTCCGCTTCCGGTTGGGCCGCTCAGAACGGGTAGCCCAGGGGAGCCGGGAGGACGCCTGCGGTCGACCGCTGGAGGGGGCCACCCGCTCTGAGCGGCCTCAACATGCACCCTGGCTCGATGCTTCAACGCAAGCTCAACGAGCGGAGCAGACTTTTGGCGAGATCTGCTGTCTTTCCAACACGCCACACCGCTATAAACCCTCTTACCCACGCTTGAACGACTTACTGACCTTACCCGCGAGGCTTCTTGCTCTGCTTTCGCTCCCGAGCCTTCTTCTGATGTCTCCCCCCATCAGGGACCGCTCAAAGAGCAATGTATAGGTGCCATGAACGGGGTCGCCTTCGACCAGGGCCGCTTCAGCTTCAGGACGATCTGGACATCTTCTCGCAGACTTAAACGCTCATTTGCGAGGGGAGGACGGGCGATATAGCGGCACAACTTCCAGCACCCCGCCGATTCGGATGCCGGGGTGTTCGGTCACACGCTGGAAGCGGCTCTTCATCGGTCGATTGTACCGGGCACAATAAAGTCGACCGCGATGCGTTGCCCTGTTTGCCCCCCTGGGAGTAGCCTCGAGCACCATGATGCCCACACGCCTGTTTCCGTTCTTGATGTTGTCTCTGCTCACCGGCTGTGGGGGTTGCAGTGACGATCCGATCGCCGAAGACACCCTGCGCTCTGGCGAAGCGCGGCTCGTTCGCGCCTCAATGGCCCTTCGCGGGATCCGCCCCTCGGTGGATGAGCTGGAGGTTGTGCTGCTGGATCCCGGCGCAGTGGAGGGCTTTGTCGATGACTGGCTCGACGATCCGGAATTCGGCGCGACCCTGCGAGACATGCACGCAGAGCAGCTTCACCTGCGCTCCGACCTCCACGAGATGATGCCGCCCGTCGGGGCACTGTCAGACCAGACCACCTACGGCATCTTCGACGCGATCAGCGAGGGTCCGCTCGCGCTCATCGAAGAGGTGGTGCTGACCGGGCAGCCCTACTCGACCATCGTCACCTCCCCCACCCTTCGGGTCAGCGAAGTCGGTGCAGCGGTGTGGGGAGCCGACTTTGATTCCAGCGGGCCGCAGTGGCAGGAATTCACGCCCACCGACGGCCGGCCGGCCTGGGGCATCCTCTCCGACGGCGCCCTGTGGATCCGACACGCCTCCAACGGCAACAATTACCAGCGTGCCAGGGCGAACATGGTCGCCTCCGCCTTGCTGTGCGAGGACTTCCTCACCCGCGACATCCCGCTGGGCGACGACATCGATCTCTCCGATGATGCTGCGGTCGCCGATGCGGTCAACACCGATCCCGCCTGCGTGAGCTGCCACCAGTCCCTCGATCCGCTGGGCGGCTTCCTGTGGGGTTACCTCAGCGGCTTCGAGCGCAACTCGGTCGCCGCCGTCAACAGCGAGGCGTGCACCCCACTCGCCGAGATGGAGCTGAAGGGTTCGGCCAGTCAAGTCCTCACCCAGATGAAACAGGGGGCGCTGTGCTACCCGCTGGAGCCGTGGACCGGTGGCGTGAACTTTGAGAGCGAAGGGGAAACCTACAGCATGCGCGACGCCTGGGATCTGCTCGGGTTGCGGGCGCCAGGCTACTACGGTCTGGGCGATGATCAAGACGATCTGGGCCGCTACATCGCCGAAGATCCCCGGTTCGCCACCTGCACCGTCAAGCGCTTCTACAGCTACCTCACCCAGACCGACCTCGATGACGTGCCGCTTCAGACCCAGTCGGAGCTGCTGGCGATCTTTGAGGACACCGACATGGACGCGCGCGAGCTGGCGAAGGCTGTCGTGCTCTCCGCACCATTCACCACCACAGAGCTGGCCGATGGGCGGGAGATCGTGGGGCTGCAGAACATTCGCCCCGAGCAGTACGCGCGCCTCATCGAAGATCTCACCGGCTTCCGCTGGCAGACCAACCTCGACGCCTTCGCTGGCATCGAGTGCTCCAGCGAATGCATCGGTGAAGCCGATCTGGCACTGACCGACCAATTCGGCTTTCGCACCATGGCCGGTGGAATGGATGGCTACCGGGTGACCTTTCCCACCCACACCGCCACGCCCACCCGTCAGCTGGTGTTCGCCCGATATGCCAGTGAAGCCGCGGGCTACATCGTCGAAAATGACTTCTCGGGCGAGGCGAAGCTGCTGACGGTGGTCTCCGAGTCAACCACTGATGCCGGCACCATCCGCGATCAGCTCGCCCTGCTGCACCTGCGTGTGCTCGGAGAAGATGTGAGCGCTGACAGCCCGGAGGTCTCAGAGACCTATGCCCTGTTCGAGGCCGCGCTCAGCCACCACGGCGATCCGAGTGGTGCCTGGAAGGTCGTCCTGACCGCCCTGTTCCAGGATCCCACCGTCCTGTTCTATTGATCTGGTTCTGGAGAGTATTTTGAAGATTCATCGCAGACAATTCCTGGCCGGAGGGGCCGCAATCGGCGCGCTGGGACCAGTGGTGAGCCGGCTGGCCTTTGCCGCTCCAGCAGCCAACCGCAAGATGATCGTCGTGCTTGCCCGGGGTGCCTGGGATGTCACCTATGTCTTTGATCCGCGCTCCCCCGGTGATGCCAATGTCGACGGACCATGGCGCCGGGAGCAGGGCGGTGAGATCGACTACGACGACGAATCTATCGGCAGCATCGGGGACTTAACCATTGCCTACAACGACAACGCTGATACCGGGCGTCCGGAAGTCTCGGACTTCTTCGCCACCTGGGCGGATCTGTGTCTGGTGGTCAACGGCATCGCCTCGGGCAGCATCGTTCACGACGTCGCCCGGCCGCGCATTCTCACTGGCTCCCGCCGCTCCGGAGATCCCGATCTTGCCGCGATATTCGGGTATGCCAACCAGGGCGATGCGCCCATCGGCTACATGGACTTCGCCGGTCAGGGCTTCGTGGGCGAGCTGAGCTCGGCCGCTGCCCGGGTGGGCAGTCGGGGTCAGCTGGAGCTGCTGCTCAACGACGACATCACCGGCATCCCCGGCCCTAATGGCACCAACTGGACCTACCCGCTGTTTACCCCCGACAGCACAGACGATGCCGCGATCCAGGCCTGGCTGAGCGCCCGGGAGAGCCGCATGCGCGATCAATGGGATCTCGGCGGGACCAGCAGCGCGATGCTCGACGACTACGCCCTCAGTCGCAGCGCGGCCGCTGATCTGCGGGCATCCGGGGACGACATCAGCGACCTCATCGAGCTGGGCCAGCCCCTCACCATCCAGGCTCAGATCGACCTCGCCGTCGACCTGCTCACCAGCGACCTCTGCCAGTCCGTGCTGGTAGACACCGACCTGCCTTGGGACACCCACACCGACAACACCGATCAGAACAGTAACTTCAACAACCTGTTCGCCGGGCTCAGCTACCTCGCAGACCGGCTCGGTCGCAGCGCACTGGAGCAGCAGATCATGGTCGTGGTGCTCTCTGAATTCACCCGCACCCCGAGGCTCAACGCCGAAAATGGCAAAGACCACTGGCCGGTCGCCAGCGCGCTGCTGTTTGGCGCCGGTGTGGACGGCGGACGCACCATCGGCCAGACCGGAGAGACCCTCGGCGCCGAGCCGGTCAACCTCTCCACCGGACAGGCCGACAGCGACGGGGTCGTTCCCGACTACGGCAACCTCATCGCCGGGATCCTGGAGGCCGCCGGGGTGACTTCTGCGGACTACCTGCCCGACGCCGCGCCCTACACCGCCATCGGTGGGGGCTGAGATGCTGTGGATACTGCTGGCCTGTGGCGGAGACAAGTCTGCTGACGACACCGCTGAGCCGGTGGACTGCGCGCAGGTGACCAACTGGAACACCGTGGGCGCGCCGTTCATCTACACCTGGTGCACGCCCTGCCACAGCCCGACGCTGTCGGGGGAAGACCGACAGGGTGCGCCGGAGGGCGTGGACTTCGGCGAAATCGAGGATGTCTGGGACTACGCCGATCGCATTGAGGCGCGGGTGTTTGCGCAGTCCTCCCCGATGCCCCCCGCCGGCGGGCCAACCGAGACCGAGCTGGCGGAGCTGGCAGATTGGATCGCCTGCGGCCTTCCGGAGTAGCCTCCCTCATCTCTCCGGCGTGCAATTCCGATCGGCTGCTCATGGGGCTCCATGAGGCTCAGTAGGCGCTGTGGGGTCTCCTTCACCCCTGAGCTGTTCGGTTCATAGTTCAGGTTGAATGATTGTATCTGAACGAATGACGGTTGTCATGCAGCTGAGAATCCAAGCCCTGATGAGTGATGAGCAATGCTTCGACCAGCTCCGTGAGCTTCGGTGGTCGGAGGGTCCGGTGTGCCCGCTCTGTCGTGATCATCGCGTGATCAGGATTGGAGGGGTGTTCACCTGGCATCGAGCAGCGCTGAACCACTGCCAGGGGCGGCGATAGCTAAGTTTTGAGGCAGAAATATGGACAACATCAGACCACCTTGAGAAGCGCGAGGGGGGTGCTTGGGGAGCCGGACGCCATTTGTTGCCGCTGCTACACAGCGTCTGTGAGCAGCCCAGAAAACCCCGCCACCACGGATTCCAACGAGGCCCGGAGGGGAAAAGAGAGCCTCAGTCGATGCAGACCTCGTAGGGTGCGACGAAGCTGCTGCCGGGGAAGGAGCTCAGTCCCTCAAAGCAGCTCCCGCCCACCCCGTTGCCCTCGAACTCCGCGACAATGCTGCCGTTGTAGGTGTACTCGAACCACAGGTGGTCGTCGTCGTCCTGGCCCCAGGAGCCGCCGTAGCCGGGCTGGCCGGAGATGGTGACCGAGCCACCAACCGTGAGGGTGGCGCTGTGGGAAGAGATGGAGGAGGGGAAGAGCCGGCACTCATAGAATGCGACGAGGTCGGTGCCGGTGCAGTGTTGGTTGGTGATGTCGTTGGTGCCTGAGAGCACCTCATCGACGTAGAGCACGGTGGCGTAGTCGGTGTCGGAGCTGCTGGAAGCATTCGAGGCGCTGGCGGTGGCCTCGAAGTCGAGGGTGTCGAAGCTCCAGGGCAGTGCGATGTCGAAGGTGACGGTCTTGGTCTTGTTCTTCTTGATCCGACCGATGTCGCAGACCAGGGTGGTCCCCGACTCCACACAGCTTGAGCTGTACGATCCGATGTCACCGAGCACATAGACGGTGGGGCTGGTGTTGGTCTCGGGGAGCTGGATGGTGAGGGAGACGTCCTGGGCGTGGCCGTTGCCAGTGTTCTTCACCTTCACCGAGATGGTGTCCGCGACATCGACGTCCATGCTGGAGGGCAGGGTCAGGGTGGTGTCGAGGGTGGGGCCAGCGGCGGCAGTGGAGATGGAGAGGACGGCTGCGACGGAGAGGAACATGGGGGGACTCCAGCGGTGGGGCTCACTCAGACATCAAGGGAGCCCGCTGGAGGGAGTTGCCGACGGATTGAAGAAGTTGTTGATTTCCGGCACCAGTCATCGCGGTGGACAGTTATCCCGCTTGACGGGTGCTCTTTGTCTGAAATGGGGGTTTCACCACCAAAACCCACCGCTACGCGCTGACATCCTCTCACACAGACTGTCCGCCAGAAGGGGGGCGACATGACGGGTGCCTGATTTCCGCAACCCGACCCTCCGGCGTTAGGAGACTCTCGATGCTGCTCCTCGCCTTGATCGGCTGCCTCGACGCCATCCTTGAGGCCCCCTACGTCCTGACCACCGGGCTCACCGAGATCCGAAGCATCGCGCCGTCGGGTCGCTCCACCATGCTGGCCGCGACCCCGGGCGGAGTGGTCGAGATCGCTGGCAACGGCTCCACCACCCGCCTCGGCGAGCAGTCCGTCCAGGCCATCGCCGCACACGCCACCGCCATCTACCTGCTCAGCGATGGGGTGCTGCTCTGGGGGGAGATGCCAGCCTCGGGGGAGCGCATCGGAGCGCTGAGCCGCATCCCGGTCCCCGGCGTAGTCGACATCCAGTCGTGGTGTGATGAGCAGGTCCTTCTGGCTGGCTCCGCAGGCCTCAAAGTCTTTCACCGAGAGGCCGGCACGATCACCGACTACCCCGTCGCCCTCCCGCCGCTCAAAGCCGTCAGCCTCCCAGCAGGCGGTCCCTGTGACGGTGCGGTGGTGATCGCCGAAGGGGCCGTCATCGAGGTCCTCGGCGAGACCCTCCATCGCTACCCGATCGACGCGCCCCGGATCGTCACCCCCGGTCGCGATGGTCACACCTGGGTCATCCACGGAGAGCCCCCCGTCCTCTCCCGTCTGGAGTCCGGCACCCTCAGCCTGCGCGCCGAGCACCTCGGCGATCCCCTCGATGCGCACTTCGGATCCGGGGAGCTGTTCTCACCAGGGAACATCTACCTCGCAGATGCCTCCGGTACGCTGGACTACGCACGAGTCATCGGCACCGCGCCCTGATAGGAGCCGGCATGCCCTCCTTCACCGACCTCCTCCGCCCCAGGCAGCTCCTCGCCTCCATCGGGCTGATCCCGATGAGCGTCCAGGCCGCCCCCGGGGAGTTCCAGCTCGTGAGGACCACTGAAGATTGCCGGACCTACATGGGCCCCCAGGACGCCGACGGGGTCACCCCGGTTCGCATCGAGTGCCGCTGGGATGGTGTGGACAAGACGGCCATTGAGGCGATGTTTGACCAGCTTGGTCAGTACCATGTCTTCGTCTGGGCGCTGGGGGACAGCCGGATCGAGCGGGTGGATCCAGAGCGCACCCTCGTCTGGCAGCGACACGAGGTCCCCGGCACCGCTCCCCGGGAGACCCTGGTCTGGCTGACGGCAGCGGACAACGGCGTCGGGAGCCGGAGCTACACCTGGACCACCGCGACTGAGGAGCACTTTACCCTCTCCTCCGCCTACGCTGTTCGTGCCCCGCGCAACGACGGGATGTGGAACATTATTCCGGATGAGGCCGGGGTTGATGTGGTGTTGGAGCTGTCGTATGACCCGGGGGGCATGGTGCCGGATTGGTTGGTGAAGTGGTGCCAGACGCTGGGTGCTGATCGCATGATGGCGGAAATTCGAGCGATTGCTGCGGCAGGCGGAGAGCTGTGAGTATGCGACGCTCTGAGGTGTGCAGGACGGTCCTTTGAGCCTGCGGACGGTGGCCGCAGGGCGGGGATTCACAGCGGGTGTCATGTTGGGGGGTCGCAGGGGGAGCGGCGACTGCAGAGAGGCGCCGTAAGGCGGTGAATGGAAAGAGTGCAGCCCCCCTTGAGCGCAGCGCCATGAGCGGACCAGAGGTCTGCGTTGGTGCGGAGTGGCCAGAAAAAGCATGGCGCCGACGATAGCGGAACTCAACCATCCGGTGAGGGAGGACCCTTCGGAATCGAGAGCCACGAGGCTGAGAAGCCAACGGCGAGCAGGACAGGTCGGCACTATCAAAAGCAGAGATGGGCGAATCCTTGAAGTGCGGCGGTGATTCCAACCCCGTCTCCGTCCTTGGGCGCTGATCGCCACGGGTCCCCTACGCGGTCCGCGCTTCACTCCCTGTCGGCGGACCATCTTGTGCGACTGCCCGCCTTACCAGCCTCGGGTCGCTTGCTGCCTCCGGGGCCGCCAGAGAATCTGGCGTGCGGCCCCTCCGACACGGCCCACTCCGGTGTCCCCTTGCGCGCGCCCGGGCGAACTGAGACTCCTGAACTGGCGATCCAAATCAATACAATCAACAAAATTGGGGGGGAAGGCAGCCACCTGACCGGCTTCGTAGAACTCACCCCGTCCCCGTGTCGCTCCACGAATCAGCAATCAGCCCGTCTGACGACCGGCACTTGCTGAACTCAACGGCGGGGACACTGAGCCAGCCACCTGACCGGCTTCGTAGGACTCACCCCGTCCCCGCACCTCTCCCCCAATCGGCAGTTTACCCCGCCTTCGGCCGGCTACTGCCGTCACTCACCGGGAAGAGAGGAAGGCAGCCACCCGACCGGCTCCGTCGAACTCCGCCCGTCTCCGCACCTCTCCCCGAACCGTCAACGCGCCCGCCTCCAGCCGGCAACGGCCGTTGAGACCAGCGTCAACGTTCCCCAACAACCTCTCCGTGCGATCACTCCACATACCCCAACGCCCGCAGCGCCTCCGTCATCTCCGCCTCCGCCTCCCCCGGCTCCACCCCCGTCTCAATGATCGCCCCAACCGCCCCAACCAGCACATCGTCCGCCCCAGTCGCGACCGGAGTCAGCTCCCGGGGATCCCCACTGCGGACATACCCGGCGATGGGGTGCTCCCGACTTCCGCCCACGCTGCGCAACCCATCGCGAAGGACGACGCTGGAGAACCGCCCCAGCGCAGGATCCGGCTCGTCGTCCCCCACCGTCACCGAGAGCTGCTGGCGGGGTGGACGGGGGACCAGCAGCGAGTCCTCCACTTCGGCCAGTCCAGCGAGTGCCAGGAGGGTCGGTGCGACGTCGGTGATCTCGACCAGCTCGGAGCGGATCCCGGGGGTGACCTGTGGCCCGGCGATCAGAAGGGGGACGTGGGTGTCTGGTGCAAACGCCAGCTTGCCGTGGTTGAACAGGTAGTCATGCTCGCCGAGGCTCTCGCCGTGGTCTGCGACCAGGACCACCGTGGCGTCGGGGGCCAGAGCGAGGATCTCGCCCACCATGGCATCCAGGTCGGCGATCTCCGCCCGGTACAGCGCCTTTCCCTGTGCCGCCTCCTCCACAGACCAGCCGGACTGCACATTGAGGACCAGGGACAGCCCCTTCGGCTCCAAAGCGGCGTTGTTTGCCAGCCCGACAGCCTGTGCGGAGGCCAGCGAGGGGGTGTACGGCCAGTGGGCGTCGTAGAGGTGG
>JBLHNG010000251.1:0-10262 GCA_047621685.1 Myxococcota bacterium
GGCTGAGGTGCGGGCTGAGACGCTGCGGCGATGGCTGCAAGCTGGGCGGGGGTGGGATCGGGCTGGAAGGCGAGCACCCGGGCGACGTAGCGATCGCCCTTGTCGGTCGGGCGCGTCTCGACACACCAGTCCTCCGCGCTGGGGCCAGGCAGCATGGAGGAGGCGTTGGTGCCATCAGGCAGGGTGACCTGGGTGCTGCTGGCGGCCTGGAAGCGGGCGTTGGTCAGGGCTCGATTTCGGGCACCCTGCTCGGACCTCGCCTCCTTGGACATGCCGAGGAAGTAGGTTCCTCCAGGCTTGCCGGGCATCTCATCCATCCAGCCGTCACACACCGCGATCGGAGCCGTCGGCGTCTGGGTGATTGGCTCAGTGCTCACCGGAGGGGCAAGCTGCACGGCCTGCTGGGTGAACGGGGTCTGGGTGACCTTGAAGGCAAAGTAGACGGGGTTGTCGAACTCGACTGCACGCTGCCAGTCGGTGCCGTGGGAGAACTCCACCCCGCCGCTGACCCCAGAAGAGGGATCGATGCCCTCGCCTTGAGCCCCCGCCGTGCGGCTGGCCTCGTGGTAGACCGAGCCGGTGCCCTGGATGAACTCGCCGATGTAGCGCTGAGCGCACTGGTCGGGCTGGGCGCGGCAGCAGTCGGCGAAGGCGTCTGGATCGTCGATGTTGGCGACCATCTTGCCGGTGAGGGTGTAGCTGACCCGGACGACCTTCTCCGTACTTCCAGAGGCGGATCCCGAGGCGATCAGCGGCACTCCCATGCGCGCCCCGACCTCAGTGGAGACGCTGAGGATCTCGTTGTAGCGCACCCCACCGCCGTCGATGAACCGCCAGGAGATGTGCTGGCTGCACGACATCTGCATCGCGCTGCCTTCGTCGATGTCTGAGGCGGCATCGGGCACGAACCGGCCGAGGTAGCTCGACGGGTCGGTGTCGAAGGAATTGCGGAGGTGAACACCGGCGCTGGGGACCAGGGTGTTGGTCTGGGGAACGGTGTTGACCTGCTTGGGGCCGCAGCCGATGAGCAGGAGCACAGTGGAGAGGGGGACTTTCATAATATCTCCGTGGAAACCGCCGTATAACACCTCACTGCGAGACACCATCCGCCGCCCGGTGCTACAACGGCCCCATGATTCTGCTCCTCCTCCAGGCCGCCTCTGCCGCCCAGTGGACCCTCCAGGTCGACCCGCTCACCGTCGCCGTCGGCTACCCCCACCTGCAGGTCGAGCGCGTCCTGGCACCGAAGTGGTCGATCTACGCTGGGCCACACCTTCGCCTGTTCGACGGCATCCTCACTGAAGAGCCAGAGCCCTATGTTGGCTACGGCGTGGAGGCCGGGGTGCGGTGGTTCTGGGCGGGTGAGGCCCCCGAAGGCGGCTGGCTGCTGGTCCGTGGTGTCGCTGCGTCTGCCCGTCGCACCGACACTGATGCGCGATCCCCCGGCGGCTACGGCAGCCTGCTGGCCGGCTACACTGCGATCCTCGGCGAGCACTTTGTGCTGTCAGGCGGGGCTGGCGGTCAGTACATCAACTACACCGTCGATGGACTCGGCTCTGAGGGCTTCTTCCCCGCCCTGCACACTGCGCTCGGGGTGGCGTTCTGAGGGTAGGATCGGGTGCGAGACGGCAGCGAGGGCGTCGAGCAGGAAGCAGACGGAGCCGGCGATGAACAGCCCGGCACCCGCGGTGTGCTCACCCAGCTGGGGTAGGAACAGGCTGCAGCCAGCGATGAACAGCGCGCAGCCGGTGGAGGCGCAGAGGTTCTGCGAGGTCGGCCGACCTGCACCGCCGAGGAACAGCACACAGCCCGCCACGAACAGCCCGAGGGCAGGGTAGGGAGACAGCGCCACCGCGGCTGGGGCGCTGGCGATGCTGCCGAGCACGAACAGCCCGCTGCCCACCGACTGTGCCCCCACGCTGCCCGCCCGCCAGTCGTCGACGAGAGACGCCGAGAGAAAGCCCAGCGAGCCGATGAGGTATCCCCAGACCCCTGCGAGGTATCCATCCTCACCCATCGTGGGCAGGAACAGGATCGAGCCGAGCACGAACGCGGCGCTGCTCACCGTCCGGAGGACATCGGCGATGCCCGGGAAGCGGCTGTAGAGTGCAGCGAGGTCCATGACGACTCCTCAGTGAGCCCTCAACGTAAACCTCAGACCTGGATCTCTGATGTTAAAACCGTCTGAACAGACGGTTTTTGTTTGAATCAGACTAAAGTGTGCGCTCAACCGGTATATCCGCGGCCTCTTTGAGCAACTCTTCGGCCTGTTTGACCGCCTCGCCTTTGGTGTCCGGCTCTGGTGCCGGGGCAACCTGGGCCTGTAGGTTGCTGGCGAGGTCCTGGACGGACTGGTTCAGACGGTCGGCGGCCTGATTGGCATCGTCGCGGACCTTCTGCCAGTCCACCTCACCGACCTTCTTCTTCGCCGCATCGTAGAGATCACGCCCGGCAGAGGCACCGACGGCAAAGCCAGCGCCGGAGATGGCCGAGTCACGCATTCGCTTCCAGACAGACATTGTATTCCTCCCTCAGAGAGCCCAACGCCCTACGCCGTCGTACTATTGCCGAACCGGCAGTGGATCGCAGGGTCAGAGCCTCTCATGTGGTGGAGCTGTGGGTTGAGTCGGCGGGATAGTCCCAGCGCATGCTCACCCTGATCCTCCTGCTCTCCTGCCGTGACAAGGCCACCGACACCGATGACACCGGCACCTCGGAGACCGGGACCCCCGACGACACCGCCGACACCACCCCGGCGGACTTCGCCTGTTCCTACGTCGACCCACCCGACCACGGCGATGAGGGCACGGTGGCGATCACGGTCACCGAGGTCGCCAGCGGCCTGTTCACCCCGTGGGGGCTGGCGTGGATGCCCGACGGCGACATGCTGCTCACCGAGCGGGACGGGGTGATCAGCCGGGTGACGCCGGGCGGGGTGGTCACACAGCTCGCCCTGGTGCCCAGCATTGAGTCCGGGGAGGGCGGGCTGCTGGGGCTGGCGCTGGATCCGGACTTCGCCACCAGCCGGGCGTTCTTCATCTACTACACCGCCAGCGACGGCGGCACCGTCAACCGGGTCGCCCGCTGGGTGCTCTCAACAGACGGCACCTCTGCCTCCGCCGATGCCATCATCGTCGACGACATCCCCGCCCGGCAGTACCACAACGGCGGACGGCTCCGCATCGGCCCGGACGACAAGCTCTACATCGGCACCGGAGATGCTGGAGACCCCGACGCCTCCCAGGACACCGCCGACCTCGCGGGCAAGGTGCTGCGGGTCAACCTCGACGGCTCCATTCCCGACGACAACCCCTACCCCGGCGAGGCGACCTGGATCTGGGGGGTGCGCAACACCCAGGGCTTTGACTGGGTGGATGGCGAGACGATGGTCGTCTCCGACCATGGTCCCAGCGGGCTGAGCAACGAGGGCGGACGCTCCGATCATGACGAGGTCACCCTGGCGTCTGCTGGAGAGAACCTCGGCTGGCCGGAGATCTACGCCTGCGAGGAGGGCGACGGCTTCAACACCGCCTCGATCACCTGGGGCAACGCCCTGCCCCCCGGCGGCCTCGCCATCTACACCGGCGACGAGATCCCCGAGTGGTCTGGCGACGTGATCATCGGCGTGCTCGGCTTCGACGACGACACCCCCCAGCTCCACCGCCTGCGCCTCGACGCGGTCGGCAACGTCACCATCAATGAGGTCTACCTCAACGGGGACTATGGCCGGCTGCGGGAGACGGTCATGGGACCCGACGGCGGGCTGTACGTCACCACCAGCAATTGCGACGGCCGGGGGACCTGCGGGGACGGGGATCTCATCCTGCGCATCGGCGGCTGAAGGGTGGGTCGATGAGGAGGGGTGCGTCGATTAGGCTGTCTGCATGCTCTTGCTCCTCCTCGCCTGTCCTGCTGATCCCCCCGCTGAGGCTCCCGAGCCCCCACTCGCTGAGCCGGTGATCGAGTCGATCAAAGTGATCGAGCCGGTCGCGGCGGACGCTGAGCCGACCCCGCCGGTTGCTGACCCGGTCCCGCTGCCAGCTGGGGTGCCCTGGACTGGAGAGTCGGTCGCGCTGGTCGGCTACGGCATCCGGTTCACGCTCAACCCGCCGTTTCAGGCGGCGTGGATGGGCAGCGTGGAGGGCGAGGGCACGATGGTGGCGGCGTGGTGGGATGTCAACACCGAGAAGGCTGGCCGGAGCGGGGCGGCGGGGCTGCACAACATTGGCATTCATGTGGGGCCGGTTCCCGAGGGGAGCCCGAGCATCCGGTCGACCACGATGGTTAAGCGCGGCGAGACTGTCTACGCCCTCCAGCTTGGGGAGACGGGCACGAAGTTGGAGCTTCCGGAGGGGTTCAATGCGCTGGGGGGGATGGGCACGGTCGAGCCTGGTCCGGCGCATGAGGAGTGGAAGGTGCAGGTTGGGAGTGCGGAGCCGATGTCCTGGTCTGGGCGGGACATGCTGCACTCGTGGGATCCGGCGGATGGGGGACCGGCAAAGTTCATTCAGCGTCCGACGAGGCCCTGGGGCCCCTGGGTGGAGTGAGCTCGGATCTTGGAACCACCCAGAGCGCCGCATCGTTCACAAAAACAGGCACCGGTCATGTCGCCCCCTTCTGGCGGACAGTCGGTGTGAGAGGATGTCAGCGTGTAGCGGGGGGTTTGGGGGTGAAACCCCCGTCTCAGACAAAAGCGCACCAGGCGGGCCGGATACTGTCCGGCCCGCTGACTGGTGCCCAAAAACAACAGCGGGCCCGCTCAGGTCGAGTGCTGACCAATCAGACTCACCAGCCCATCCCGATACGCAATCAAGCTCTCAACATCCACCCACTCATCCGGCCCATGGGCACCGCCCTTGTCCGGCCCCATGCAGAGTGCGGCACTGCGATCCCGCACACAGAGCAGCGCGACGTCGAGGTAGCCAGTCTCCTCAACCGGGGCAATGCGCCCACAATGAACCGCAGCGAATGGGGTGATGAGAGGCTCGGTGAGGTCCTCAGCGGATGTGTAGCCGGGCATGTCGAGGTGGACCTGCACGTCAGCCAGCTTGATGTGCTTCTCCTCGCCTTCGTTTACCGCCGCGATCTCTGCAGCGATGGCGGCGGTGAGTGTCTCGGCGGTGACCCGGGGATCACCGACCCGAAGCTCGATGAGCACCCAGGCGACGTCGGGGATGCGGTTGGGGGTGGCGAGCACCGCGGGCGGACCTCCGGTGCCGATGCGTGCCTCCGGGGCGAGGGAGCCGGCATGGATGGCGGCGACGTTGATGACAGTGCGGTTGGGGGTGGAGTGGGCACGGCACCAGCGCGACAGCGCGGCGAGCACCCGGGTGCAGGCATGGGTGGCGCTGCGGCCGGTGTAGGGGCGAGAGGCGTGACCAGGGTGGCCGGTGAGGGTGAACTCCAGCTCGATGAGCCCCCGGCAGCCCAGCATCAGCGCCGCAGAGGCCCCGCACAGCGACAGGGTGTGCTCAGGGCGGACTGCCGGGTGCCGGGCGACGAAGTCCTTCATGCCGTCGAAGTGGTACTCCTCGTCGCAGTACAGCAGGTAGCCGACCCCCTGCGTTGGCCCGACCCGTCCGATGGCATCCAGTGCTGCGGCAATGGCCCCCTTGGCATCGGCAGCACCGAGGGCATGGTAGCGGCCGTCTCGGACGGTGTGCTCAGGGACCGTCCAGTTCTGCACCGGCAGCACCGTGTCGATGTGGCCGGCGATGAGCAGCCGGGTGTCTGCTTCGGGGCCATCAAACGCCACCACGTTCAGCCGCCCTGGGGCGACCGCCTCGATGCGGACCGTGAGCCAGGGGAAGCGACGGAGGTGCTCGGCGATGAAGCCGGCGACTGCGGACTCGTCGCAGCCGGGCTCCTCAGGACGCCAGAAGCTTCGGATGCGACAGAGCTGATCCACCAGGGTCATCAGGGCCGGGTCGTCGGTCTGCTCGAATGCCATGCTGCCCATGCTACGGCATGGTGGCCAGGATGTGGGCCGAGACCTCGCTGGCTGGCAGCACGACGTCGGTGATCGAGCGGTCAAACAGGGGGCGGATCTTCGCGGTGCCCGCCTCGGCTTCATCCGGGCCGATGATCACCAGAAACGGAACGCCCTTTGCACTGATATCGCGGAGCTTCTTACCAAACTTTCGCTGGTCTCCGGCGTAGATCTCGGAGTTGAGACCGGCGTCCTGGAGCTGGCGGAGGAGCCGCAGGGCGTCGAGACGCTGGTCGGTGCCCTCAGGCAGCACCGTCACCGCAGTCACCGTCTTCATGGTCGGCAGTCGGCCCAGCTCGGACAGCGCCGCAAACAGGCGGTCCAGGCCAATGGAGGCCCCGACGGCTGGCAGGTCGTTCTTGACGAATCCGCTGATCAGCCCGTCGTAGCGTCCGCCGGACATCACGCTGCCAATGGCGGGCATCTCGTGGAGCAGAGTCTCGAACACCGGGCCGGTGTAGTACCCAAGGCCCCGGGCAATTCCGAAATCGATCGTCCACTCGGTCAGCCCGACCGCGTCGAGGTACTCGGTGATCTGTCGCAGCTCAGAGATGCCGGTCTGGGCGATCTCGATGCCCTCGAACAGTGCCGCAGCCTGGTCGAGCAGCGCGGTGGGGGTGTCGCCGGAGAGGTCCTGGAAGCGAGCGATGGTGGCGATCTGCGCCTCGGTGAGCCCGATGGAGCGGGCCAGCTCCGCGCGGACCTTCTCTGCGCCGATCTTGTCCTGCTTGTCGAGGATGATCAGCACCTCGGTGATCCGGGCGGCGTCGAAGCCGACGAGGGCGGGCAGGCCGTTGAGGAGCTTGCGGTTGTTGACCGAGATGGTGAACCCGCCGACGTTGAGGGCCCGGAGGGTCTCGGCCATCATCCAGATGATGGTGGCGTCGGCGTCCATGCTGGAGGAGCCCACGAAGTCGGCGTCGAACTGCATGAACTCCCGGTAGCGACCCTTCTGGGTGTTCTCGCCGCGCCACACCCGCCCGCTCTGCCAGCGCTTGAAGGGCTTGGAGATGTTGCCGGTGTGCCAGTGTGCAGCCACGCAGCGGGCCAGGGAGACAGTGAGGTCGAAGCGCAGGGTGCGCTGGCCGGGATCCATCACATCCTTGGCGGTCAGGAGCTGCTCAGGGCGAGCGGCGCAGTAGACCTGCTTGGAGCCGTCCTCTTCAACTCCCAGGACCTCCCAGCGCTCAATTGCCGAGGTATCCAGAGGATCAAATCCGAATCGCTCAAAGACGGTGCGGATGGTGGTCAGCATCTGCAGCCGGGGGATCATCTCGCCGGGCAGGTAGTCGCGAAAGCCGCGGGGCAGGGTGGGCTTGATCAGAGGCATCAGGGTTCCTGGGTTGGCGAATCTCCTAACCAGTCCCCGAATCTTCTGTGCTGTCTGGCAGACACGACAATTATGCAGAGAGGACGCATACGACACTCTCAGCCCATCCTTTGCCGTGCTGAATGATCAGGTACCCGGTGTGGGTTGGGGTATGTGCGATGAATGGCGCCTTAAAAAGGTTGTGCTCCCGCTTGCAATGCTGCGGCTGATGGTGTCTATACTATCCTCAAGGGTTGCCTGGTTTTTCGAGATGAGCCAAGGGCACAATCCGTTCATTTTTTTTTGCAGGTCGAAGCCATGGTAACCAACATTTATAGAGGCTCTTCAGCCCCTTCAGCCGTCGAGACACTTGAATTTCGTTCTCTCGGCATTGAGTGGGTGGTCCGACGAGCCAGCGGCGAACGCTACACCTTCAACACCCTCTCCCGGCTGCGCATGGCGCTGTACGATCAGACCGTCACCGGCGATGATGATTTGAGCTTTAATCGGGAAATGTGGCGGACCATCGGAGAGATTCCGGATCTGCGTTCGTACTTCTGGATGATCTGGCAGCGTGCACAGCGCGGCGGACTCCCTGGACGAAGCCGGACCCTGGTCGGCGATGACGCCCCTGCTGGATTCCCCTCAATCAATGACTTCGACGATGAGATCCCCACCCGGATCGTCTGCGCGCCGCCCCCGGTCGCTGATGCGATGCAGGTCACCATTCCCTGCTTCACCGAAGGGGTCCCCAAACCCGTACGCCATGTCCTCGGTGTAGACGACGCAGGCGCTGCGTTTGGTGACACTGGATTCGATGAGGATGGCCCCACCCGGATCGTCGGTGCGTTTGCTACTCGGAACATGCTGCTGGCCGCCGAGCGTCCCGTCGTCATCCCCCCGGCGACAAAGCCTCCGATGGCTACACTGCCTCCGAAGGCGACACTGCACCGCTCCACCGTCCCGGCACCTGCTGCTGAGGCGCTTTTGGCGGTGAGTCCCCCGACTTCGCGCAAGATCTTCCGGAAGATTGAGATGATCGCGCTGGTTGCAGGTGGCCTGACCTCGCTGATCGCGATTGTGATCTTCAGGGCGCTGGGACTGCTGTAGCCGGGACTGGATGTGATGGTTTGAAGAGGAGTTTTGGGCAACACTTGACGTTGGCCAGATGTTCCTCACAATTGGAGGTGTCAGCCAGGTGTTGCGGCTGATTATGTCCGGCAAACCATCTTTCCCCAGAGGTAACCGTGCTGTTATTCATGGCATCCATCGCCGTGGCGGCGGACGATTGTCCAGATGTCCCACCTGCCTCAGGCGACTGTCAGAACGATCTCTCTCAGGACTACAACTGCAACGGCATTGAGGTCTCCGCCGAGGAGGCCGTCGATCTCTCGGACCCGCTGTGCCTGTCACAGACCGACGCCGACGGTGTCCCCTGGCCCAATGCCGACTACTACATCGGCTACCAGTCCTTTGGGTGCAGCTACCCGGTCGCTGGCTTTGACACCGACGGAGATGGGCTGGTCTCAGCCACGATCAGCCTGCCGCCCGATGCGGAGATCCCCGACCTCATCTTCACCCTGACCTGCGACAATTGCCCAGACGTCGCCAACAATGACCAGTTCGACTATGACTGCGACGGGGTCGGTGACGTCTGCGACATCTGCCCGGTGGACTACGATCCGCCTCAGAATGACGCCGACGGCGATCTGCGTGGGGATGCCTGCGACAACTGCTGGCTCATCGACAACCCCCACCAGACCGATCAGGACTGCGACGAAGTGGGAGACGAGTGCGATAACTGTCTCACGGTCTACAGCCCCAATCAGGTCGACACGGACCTCGACGGGGTGGGGGATGTCTGTGATAATTGCCTGGAGGACAAGAACCTCGACCAGCTTGATGTCGACAGCGACGGAGTCGGCAACGAGTGCGACAACTGCATCGATCTCATCAACCTCGAGCAGCTCGATGCCGACACCGATGGAGTGGGCGATGCCTGCGACAACTGTCTCATCGAGGACAACCCCTACCAGTCCGATGTCGACGGTGACGGGCTTGGTGATGACTGCGACCTCTGTCCCAGCGGCTACGATCCCGACCAGGACGACTCGGACGGAGACGGCTTCGGAGACGCCTGCGACATCTGCCCGGCGAGCTACGATCCAACCCAGGAAGACACCGACTTCGACGGCATCGGCGATGCCTGTGATGTCTGCCCGACCGTCACCGATTCCGCCCAGCTCGACCGGGACGGCGATGGCTTCGGTGATGCCTGCGACAACTGCCCGGTGCCGTTCAACCCCGACCAGGCTGACGAAGACGGCGACGGAGAAGGAGACGCCTGTGCACCCTCCCGCCTCATCCGCGGTGCAGGCAGCCGGTGTGAGGTCGTCGGGGGTGCTGGGATGGCCTGGCTGCTGAGCGCGGCCCTGCTCGGTCTGCGTCGCCGCCGTCGGTAGCGTGTGATCTGCCCGCGCCGCTTCGGGTGGGAGACCCGCTGCCAGCGCATCCCGACCGGTTCATCCCGCCTCCATCGGGGTGGACCGGTTCTTGCTTCTACCCTCACCAAGAAGAGGGGGACAGAATGTTGAATCGGTCGGACGTGTTGGTCTTCAGTGGCGCCTTTGGCTTCGCGGTTTTTCAGATCGCGCTCTGGTGGATCCCAGCGCTGGCGTAGTCTCGGGTTAGCGACAGGTGTGGATCCCCGAAGCCGACTCATGACGCTCCTCACAGAGCATGGCGATGACATCCCCCTGGATGTTGCGGCCGCTTGTCTGGCCGCCGAGGAGCAGCCCGGGGTGTCCGCCGATGCGATCCTGACCAGCCTCGATGCGCTGGCCGCCGAGATCCGCCTGCCTGCCGGGCTGGGCCTGACCGATGCCATCGCCCGGATCAACCACCACCTGTTCTCCCAGCTCGGCTTCGCCGGGGATCGGGAGACCTATGATGAGCCGGCGAATT
>JBLHNG010000252.1:0-10260 GCA_047621685.1 Myxococcota bacterium
ACCCTGACTTCGCACTTCTGGACGATAGCTGACCGGACTGGATAGCTTCCCACGTCGGACCCCGGGCGGTCGCAGAGCCAGCATCGTGCTAGACTGCACGCTGACCCGGAACCACTGAACGAAGAGTAGACCCACGATGCCCGCACGCCGTCGCCGCAATCGCTCCCCCCGATACCTGGGCTTGAACCTTGCTTGGGCTCCCCGGAACCCGTCTGGTGGAGCCGTCATTGAGGCCACAGAGGAGGGGATCAAGCTCATCTCGACCACTTCCCTCCGCGCCCACGAAGACATCCTCTCCTGGATCGCGCGAAACCGCGGTCGTCAGGGGGCTGTCCTCGCCGTGAATGCCCCAATCATCGTAGAGAACACGTCGGGCGCCCGGCGCTGTGATCGTGCGCTGATGGAGCACTTCTCCCGGCACCTCCTCGACGAGTACCAGGCCAACACCGTCAACGCCAGCCACCCCCGAACCATGGGGCGGGCGATGATGCGCATGGGCTTCGATCCGGATCCGTCCGCTGAGGGCGACCGGGTGATCGAGACCTGCAACAAGGCCATCCAGGTCCTCCTGTTCGATGTCGATCGTCCCATCCGGCTGAAGTCCGGCCCGGTCGGTGCCCGCAAGGACGCCGTCTCCCGGTTCCGCGAGACGATGTGGGAGATGCTCTCCGACGCTGAGCCGCCGCTGCTCCCCAGCCCCGCCCTCACCCGCCTGCTCCGGGCCGACCTGCCCTCCAGCAACGGCAGCCGAGTCGGTGAGCTTGAGGATCGCCTGGAGGCGACCCTCTCCGCCTACATCGCCGCCTACCTCGCGCTTCGCGGCCCTCACGAGTGCGCCTTCCTCGGCGACCTCGAGAACGGCTACATCCTCCTGCCCACCTCCCGCAACGCCGCCGTGGTTGAAGAGGAAGAGGAGGACAGTGAGGATGAGGACGGCGCTGAGGATGAGGACAGCGCTGAGGATGAGGACAGCGCTGAGGACAGCGCTGAGGACAGCGCTGAGGACGAGGACGACGCTGAGGATGATGGTGGGGACGAAGAAGAGTACGAGGACAACGGCGAAGAGTAGCCAAAGTCCTCAAGATGTCAGGATAGATTCATTGTCAGATGAACCTATCCTGCGCATCCTGCGGCCAGCCGACGACCTCAGACCCTTGCCAGGAGTGCGGAAAATGCGCACTCCTGGATGGGCGATACCGGCTGGAGGTCGCACTCGGAAGTGGAGCGACCGGGCAGACGTGGCGGGCGACCGGGCCTGACGGGCTTCTGGTGACCATCAAGGAACTTCCCGTCCCCGCCAGCGCCTCCCCAGAGCGACTGGAGCGTGAGGCCCGGGTTCTCAGGCAGCTCGATCATTCAGGCATTCCCACCTATGTCGAGCACTTCATCGCGCCCCAGGGCCGCAGTCGGGTGCTGTGCATCGTCACCCGCTTCGTGCCCGGGGTCACCCTGCGTGAGGAGCTGGAGGGGCGGCGCTACAGTCAGCTTGAGGTCCTCGACGTGCTGGAGTCTCTCCTCGGCACCCTCTGCTACCTCCACGAGCGCTCTCCGCCGGTCATCCACCGAGACATCAAGCCTGACAACATCGTGCGCACCCCAGACGGTGGGCTGGTGCTCATCGACTTCGGCTCCGTGCAGGATGCCCTGAGCGATCCAATGAGCGGCGGGACCACCCTGACTGGCACCTTCGGCTTCATGGCCCCCGAGCAGCTCCTCGGCCACAGCAGCCCGCGGACCGATCTGTATGCCCTCGGCGCGACCGCACTGGCCCTGCTGTCCCGCCGCGCGCCGCACACCCTGCTCGATCACCGCCAGAGACTCAACCTCGACGGCGTGGTCTCCCTGCACCCCCGGGTCATCCAGCTCCTGAACCGGCTGCTCGATCCCGACCCCGAGCGGCGCTTCCCCTCCCCCCGGGCGGCCCGGAGCGTGCTGCGGGCGGT
The DNA here is from genome assembly GCA_047621685.1 of Myxococcota bacterium. Classification (GTDB taxonomy): domain Bacteria; phylum Myxococcota_A; class UBA796; order UBA796; family UBA796; genus JAQXDW01. The sequence goes on from JBLHNG010000252.1 coordinate 1,944, forward strand.
CCAGGGGCTGCTAATCGGGGACACCGCCCCTCCTCCCGAGGTCACCCCAGACACACCGCCTCCGGATCTGGAGGCCACCCTCCGCCGCATCCTCCGCGAAGAGCTGGGCGAGGAGCTGGCCCGACTCCAGCAGCCTCCCCCCGAGCCTGTGCTCGCTCCGATCATCCATCGCACTGACCTGGAGAGCCTGCCCGTCCAGCTCGGCGTACCGCACATCTCTCAGCGCCGGGGCTGGTGGGCCCCACAGCCGATGTCCCCTGAGCAGCGCGCCGCGCCACCGCACCCTGCACCGATCATCGTCGCGGCGGTGGGGCTGTTTGCTTTGATCAGTGTGTTGATTCAGATTGTCTTGCTCTGACCTCAACGAGTCCCTGGAAGCATCTCACCGGTGGTCTCGATGGTGGTCTCCGTCGTCGTGTCGGGACGAATCGTGGAGAGGTCGCTGGAGCTGAGGGCTGCGGAGCCCATCAGCCACTCGACGAGTCGGTTCTCAAGACCGGGATCCCGGGCGAGCATCCGGGTGCCGATGCCGGCGTCGGACAGCTGAATGAACGCCGAGCTGTCCGGGGCGATGCGCTCGACGATGATTCCCGCGCAGCGCACGCCCTCGGCATCGTCCGTCGAGGCGACAACCAGGGAGGGCCGGGCGCCATAGGTCTTCACCGCGCCCAGCGCCTTGACCCCCTTGTGATCGATGCGCGGGCTGAGCATCGCGAGACCGTACAGCTCGGTGTCTGCCGCCGCGGCCTGCGCGCAGAGGTTTGCCCCCAGCTCCGCGCCGACACAGCTGACCTCAGTGGCGCCCTTCGTCCGAAGCCAGCCGATCGCGGCCTGGACGTCCTGGAGCATCGCAGTCGGATCCGCGCTGCCCCCGCTGGCGCCGTGTCCGCGGAGGTCGAGGTTGATGGTGCTCAGGCCGCTGCGGCTGATGCGCTCGGAGATGTACGACCAGTCCGCTCGATCCCGTCCGTCCATGTGGACCAGGACCACCCCGCGCGACGAGCCAGAGACGACCTCAACGTCTGCGCTCAGTGTGGTCCCGTCGGCAGCCTTCAGCGAGACGGCTCCAGCATGGGCGGACGGGAATCCCGACAAGGTCAACAAGAGAGGCAACATGGTGGGCTCCGGGACGGGGAGTGAAGCATGGCAGCTACCCCCTTAGATCACAAGAGGGCGCCCAATTCTTCCAGCAACCCCTCAAGATCCAGCCCATAAGCTGCCGCAGCTTCTGTGAGGGTCTCGTCGAATCGCACCGCACAGCCGTCACAACCGGGCAGGTGATGGCGGGTGAAGACGGCTCGGGTTCCTGGATGTTTTCTCCAGGCTTGATCAACGGTCATCGACCCGGAGAACGGCTCACGAGACAGCCTCAGGTCAGCCTCCGAGCCCGCCAGAGCGCGATCTGTGGTGATGAGCCGGGCCTCCAGATCGCTGAGCAGCCCCTCCGAAGACTCCAGGGAGCCCTGAAGTTCGTCGAGCGGATCTCGCCTCTCTGAGAGGACTCTCATCACCCGGGACCGAAGCCATCCTGAAAGCTGTGCACGCACGAAGACGACTTATCGCGATTCGGACACCAGTCACCGCGATTCGGACACCAGTCACATGGAGCATTATTTGCAGGCCATCACCCGCTACAGATTCTCTGTGGTGAAGATGAGGGAAGACCGACAAAGGACGTCTGATGGGGAAGAATCTGTCTTCCCCTCAGCAGAAAAGAGCACCAGCCGGGCGGGATACGGTCCCGTCCAATGGCTGGTGTCGTGATTGGGTGTGCTGGGATCGGTTGACATCCTCCCAGCCCTTGAATAGGACTCGGCGTCGCCTGGAGCTGTATCCAGGACGTTCTTTGAGTAGGCAGAAATGGTTCTTCCTGAGAACCAACAACGCGATCAGCAATACATGGAGACGGCCCTTCAACTGGCCCGTCTGGCTCCAGAGCTTGGAGAGGTCCCTGTCGGGGCTGTGGTTGTTCACGAAGGCAAGATAATTGCCTCCGCACACAACCGCCGAGAGCTTGACCAGGATCCTTGCGCCCACGCTGAACTTCTCGCCATGCGGCTTGCCGCACAAGTGGTTGGGAGTTGGCGACTTGAGGGCTGCACGGTCTACGTCACTTTAGAGCCATGCGCCATGTGTGCTGGAGCGATGGTACTCGCCCGGATCGAGCGCTGTGTATACGGCTGCACCGATCCAAAAGGCGGGTTCCTTGGAACGCTGGGCGATCTCTCCGCTCATCCGGGTCTCAATCATCGATTTGAGGTCACATCGGGTGTTATGGCGGAAGAGTGCGCTGACGAGCTTCGCTCGTTTTTCCGGCAGATCCGTTCCAGGAAGAAGCGGTAAACAGGGAGAGGTGGCCGAGTGGACGAAGGCGGTAGATTCGAAATCTACTGTAGGGCAACCTACCGTGGGTTCGAATCCCACCCTCTCCGCACCGCCGCATTTCTGCTAACCTTGAGCTTGAGGAGAGGTGACCGAGTGGACGAAGGTGCACGCTTGGAACGCGTGTGTGGGGCAACTCACCGTGGGTTCGAATCCCACTCTCTCCGCCAGTTCCACTGGAGCTGAACAGCTGATGATGATGGTCGGGTCCTGATGACTGCGGGTTTGTGAACTCCGCCAGGGCCGGAAGGCAGCAACGGTAGCGATCCCCGCAGGGTGTTGGGTCGCCCGGCCATCAATCTCCAGCTGTTCAGCTCCTTCTATTTTTGTGAAACGGTGCCGCTTCGCCGAAGGCGTTGCAAGCCGTTTCAGTTGTTCCGGATCGACTCAGACAATCCACCCGAGTTCTCGTGCAGCCTCAGAGGCTGGGTCTGGCTCTTTTTTCTTTCTTGCCAGGTCATTCTTGCCACATCAGCTGATGATGGGGTCCAGTCTTGCCAGACGGGGTCCATTCGCTGATTCCGGCAAAGCGAGACCGGCTGGTCCAGAAACGTCCGCCTCCCCCCGTGAGGCGTCCGGTTCCGTTAGGCTGATGCTCCCACCCATCTGCTGGATGACCTCATGAGCTACATGGCGATCGCCCGCAAGTGGCGTCCGACGACCTTCGAAGAGATCGCAGGTCAGAACCACGTCACGCGCACCCTCCAGAACGCCATCAAGCTCGACCGCATCCACCACGCCTTCCTGTTTTCTGGTCCGCGTGGGGTCGGAAAGACCACCGCCGCCCGCGCCCTCGCCCGCTCACTGAACTGCTCGGAGGGGCCGACCGCCAAGCCCTGTGGCACCTGCGAGAGCTGCCTGGAGATCCTGGCGGGCAACAGCCCGGACGTCATCGAGATCGACGGCGCGAGCAACAACTCCGTCGAGGACATCCGCGACCTGCGTGACAGCGTGCGCTACCTCCCGGTGCGAGGCCGCAAGAAGATCTACATCATCGACGAGGTCCACATGCTGTCGAAGGGAGCGTTCAATGCGCTCCTCAAGACGCTCGAGGAGCCCCCGGAGCATGTGATCTTCCTGTTCGCAACCACCGAGCCCCAGCGCATCCCCGACACCATCCTCTCCCGGGTCCAGCGCTTCGAGTTCAAGCGCATCCCGATGGGCATCGTGGCCGGGCACCTCCGCAAGATCTGCGACGCCGACAAGATCGAGATCACCGACGCCGGGCTGCGACTGATCGCACGGGCTGGCGAGGGCTCGATGCGGGACTCTCAGAGCCTGCTCGATCAGGTGATCAGCTTCTCAGGCACCACAATCACCGACGATCAGGTCACTGAGGCCCTCGGGTTGGTCGACCGGGCGCTGCTGTACTCGATGCTGGAGGGACTGCTCAAGGGCAACGCCGATGCCTGCCTCGAAGCGATCGACTCGGTCTATGGCTTCGGCTACGACCTCTCCGAGTTCACCTCCGAGATGCTGGAGCTGCTGCGCAACGCAACGCTCGTCGGCCTCTCCCCATCCTCAAAGCGCTACCTCGATGTTCCCGACGACGAGCGCAAGCGGCTGAGTGACCTGGCAGACGGCATCCCATCGGATGTCTTCGTGCGCTCGTTCCAGGTCATGCTCGATGTACACGATCAGGTCTCCCGGGCGCCCCGTCCGCGGCTGGTCCTGGAGATGGCGGTTGCCCGTCTGGTGAGCATCCGACCAGCCCGCCCCCTCGATCAGATCGTCAGTCGGCTCTCCGACATGGAGCGTCGGCTCCGTCATGGTGGCGTGCAGGCTCGCACCGGAAGCCGGGAGAGCAGCCCCCGTCGGAGCCAGCCCAGCTCCCGAGAGGATGACGACGACTCTGAGCCTGCCCAGCGTACAGAATCTTCCCGAAACACAGGGTCTTCCCGAAACACAGGGTCTTCCCGAGACACCGAGCCCCCGCGCGCCCGTGCCGGTGGCCCCACGCCCCAGCCCGTCCGATCCGCATCCGTGCGTTCCGCTCCCAAGCCCACGCCTGATCTCCGGCCGGTCCCCAAGGAGCCGCGAGCGGTGGCCTCCCCGGAGCACCCGCCGCTCGCGGAGCCGTCCTGGAGCGAGGATGCTGAGGAGCAGGAGTGGCCCGACGAGCTGCCCGTCGAGGAGCAGGCCCCCGTCCCCATCGAGCCCGACGCAGAGCCCGAGGAGGTCGCCACCGCACCGCCGCCGCTGCTGGGCGATGTCGGCCCTGCCGAGCGCTACGAGTCGTTCCGTCGGTGGCTCAGTGCCGGCGGCACCACCTTCGATGTCTGGGCCGATCACTCCGCGCTGGTCCGAATCGCCCCGCCGATACTCCGGCTGGCCTTTCCCTCCGCGTTCACCTGCTCCCAGGCCCGCCAGCGCAGCAGCGACGATCGCATCCTCAGTGCCCTGGCGGCCTACTTCCCCGGCTGCATTCGGGTTGAGGTCGCCATCCGCCCCAAGCGGGAGGGCTTCGAGACCTGGAACGAGCTTCGGGCCGAGGCTCGAGAGCGCCGCCGTGAGGACCTCCGCCGGGTCTTTGAGGCCGATCCCACCGTCCAGGCGGCCTGCACCATGCTGGGAGGGGCCCTCAAGGTGGTCACCCTGGAAGAAGAGCTGGATAAGAAGCCATGAGTGATCCCCTGCGCAGGTGCATCGCACAGCTCTCCCGGTTCCCTGGAATCGGCGAGCGAACCGCCACCCGTCTGGCTTACTGGCTGCTGCGTCAGGAACCGGAGGTCGCCCAGCAGATCGGGGCCGCCATCGCCGCGCTGCCAGTCGAGGCCTGCCGGTGCAGTCGGTGCTTCAACATCGCCGCGACCGATCCCTGCCCCACCTGCTCCAGCCCCCGGCGAAGCTCCGCCATCATCTGTGTGGTCGAGCGCCCCCAGGACATCACCGCCATCGAGGAGACCGGGGAATTCACCGGTCGTTACCATGTCCTCGACGGGGCGATCTCTCCGCTGGACGGCATCGGCCCCGATCAGCTCCGGATCCGAGAGCTGGTTCGCCGCCTCCAGCCCGAGAGCATCGAGGAGGTCCTCATCGCCACCGATCCAGACGTCGAGGGAGATGCCACCGCCCTCTACCTCGCCCGTCTGTTCAAGCCGCTGGGCGTGAAGGTCACCCGACTCGCCCATGGCATCGCAGTCGGCACAGAGCTGGAGTACGCCAGCCGCAGCTCGGTGTCCCGAGCCATCGCCAACCGGCACGAGATGTAGGTCCCGTCCAGAGAACGCTTCAATAAGCACGCGCTCCGGCATGATTCACAGTTGTGTCACAGTCCGGGCCGCGCCTGTCTTCTGATGGTCTCCTCCGCTACGCTTCTTCGGTCCCCACCGAGACAGGATGATCATGTCTGCTCCCAAGCGATTCTCACTCCTACAGCGGATCTCCACCCTGATCCGCTGGACGATGGGGTTCTTCTTCATCGCCCTTGTCTCGGTGCCCTACGTCTTCATCGTTCTCTTGCTGCTGCCCTGGCGAGGACTTCGGATTCGCTCCGGAAACCTCTACGGCAAGCTCGTCGGCCCAGCGGTTACCCGGATCACCGGTACCCGGGCCCGCATCGGGGATCGCGCCCGACTCAACGAGCAGAAGCCAGCGATCTACGTCACCAACCACTCCTCTGAGCTGGATCCGTTCATCGCGATGTGGCTGTGTCCGGTGGGCGGCTGCGGGATCGCCAAGAAGGAGATCGCCCGGGTTCCGTTCTTCGGCTGGGCCTACAAGCTCTCCGGTCACCTCCTCATCGACCGCTCCAACCGGGACCGGGCCATCGCCTCCATGAAGGAGATCGCCGACCTCGTGAACCAGTACGACCTCAGCATCTGGATCTGGCCCGAGGGCACCCGCAGCCGCGACGGTCGGCTCCAGCCGCTCAAGAAGGGCTTCGTCCACCTCGCGCTGGCGACGGGCCTGCCGATCGTGCCGGTGATCATGCACGATGCCCACGAGCGCTGGCCGGGTCGATCGCTGCGCATGTACCCTGGTCAGCTCAACATCGACATCCTGCCCGCCGTCGACACCAGCGGCTGGAGTGCGGAGACCATGGAGGAGCACCTCACCGAGATTCACGGCATCTTCGCCGAAGCCCTCGCCCCGCACCAGAAGCCGAGCACCGACTCGAAGCCTGCTCGGAAGCGCTCTCTCGGCTGAGCGACCGCCACACTCAGCGGTCGGGCTCATGCCCGCTGTGATTGATGCAATCACCACCGGATCACCTGACAGGGTGGTCCCCTCTGAATTTCCGTTACACTGATACCTGCTCGTCCCCGACCAGCGGCATCCCTTGCCCAATTCAGGTCGGGAAGAGGTCCGGATTGTAATGGAACCACAGGACATCGCCGGGGGCCGATACCGCGTCGAAGCGGTCCTGGGTCGAGGCGGCACCGCGACCGTCTACCGGGTCCAGGACACCATCCTGGATGTGCCCCGCGCGGTGAAGGTTCTCTCGGGGTCTGTGCAGGTTCGTCGTGCCCTGCGTCGGCGGCTGTATGCCGAGGCCAAGGCGATGGCCCGGCTGGACCACCCCAACATCCTGAGGCTCTACGACATCGGCCTGGACGGGGATCGCGACTATGTGGTCATGGAGCTGGCGGAGGGCGGAACCCTGGGCCAGCTGCTCGGTCGCAAGGGTCCGCTGCCGCCCTATGAGGCGCTGCAATTCACCCTGCAGATCCTCTCCGCCCTTGCCGTCGCCCACGACCACGGCATCGTCCACCGCGACGTCAAGCCGGAGAACGTCCTCCTCAACAACACCGGCACCGCACTTCTCGCGGACTTCGGCATCGCCCTGCTCGCAGAGGACTCCTCCCGGGCCACCCGGGTCGGGGTCACGATGGGCTCGCTGGCCTACATGCCCCCTGAGCAGCGCATCGACGCCCGCTCCGTGGGGGCCACTGCGGACGTCTACTCGGTCGGTGCGACGCTCTACAACCTGCTGACTGACGAGAACCCGATCGACCTGTTCACCGCCACGGAGAGCTCTGCGCGGTGGGACGGCATTCCCGCACCCCTGCTGGCGCTCTTGAGGAAGGCCACCGACATCAACATCGAGGACCGCTACAGCGATGCCCGGGAGATGGCCCGGGCAGTCCTGGCATTGCTCGACGACATCGGAGTTGACACCCCACCGCTTCGAGTCCGCCAGGCCGAGCCGATCCCCTCCGAGCCCATCCCCAGCGATGAGACCTTCCTCATCCCCGAGAAGAAGCTCTCGATCGACAAGCCAAGCAGGAACGCCACCGACGCCGCGATCGAGTTCCTCACCGCGGTTCCCACCAGCGCCGACATCAACCCCACCCTCGCTCCCGACGACATCACCAGCGAGCGGCCCACGCCCGCACCGCTCCGGGCATCGCTCATCGCCGCCGCGATCCTGGCGGCTGGTGTCCTCATCGCCGCCGCCATCGCCCTGCCGGGCCTGCTCAAGACCGACGGACCGGAGACCACACCGATCGTGGATGTCATACCGGAGATGCCACCCGTCACACCGACGACGCTGCCCGAAGAGCCCATCGCGGTCGAGGATCCTCCTCCAGAGGAGCCACCTGAAGAGCCGATCGTCACAGAGCCGATCGTCACAGAGCCGATTGTCGAGACTCCTCCCGAGGAGCCCGTGGTCACGAAGCCACCCCCGGAGCCTGAAGAGCCGGTCGCAGTGGTCGAGGCTCCACCAGAGGACACCCCGTCGACCACCACCGGGGTCACCGGCTCATGGGCCGGCTCATTCAACGGACGGGTCATGGACGTGAAGCTCTCCGGCTCCAGCAGCCAGCTGTCGGGAAACATCACCGTCTCGTTTGGCTCCAACAGCGCCCGAACGCCGGTCCGGGGGCGGTTCGATTCAAGCTCTGGCATGCTGTACCTCACCGCATACGACAACAACGAAGCCATCGCAAAATATGAGCTGGCACTCTCAGAGGATGGACGCCGCCTCCTC
>JBLHNG010000253.1:0-10250 GCA_047621685.1 Myxococcota bacterium
AAAGGCCGGCTACTGCCGTCACTCAGTGGGAAGAACATTAGCCAGCCAACCGCCTCCGCAACTCGATGGTGGGTACGGCAGAGCCAAAGACAACGCTACAGCTCAACCCCACCTTCAAGGTCGTACCAGGTGAACTCCAGCTCCATCTCCAGGAAGTCCTCGCAGGTCACCGCCGGGGTCTGGTCGTCGACCCATGGGATGCGCATCTCCAGGTGGAAGCCGGAGTAGTAGCAGTCCGGGGTGCAGGAGTTCATCCCAACCAGCGCGGAGGATGTCCAGGTGGCGCTCCAGCTTCCGTCGGTGCCCATCGGCTTTATAGAGGTCGAGGCGATGTTGCTGGAGGAGGGGTAGAAGCCCGAGGTGCCGTACAGCCCGACGATCCGGAGGGACTGGTCATCGGGGAAGGCCGAGATCGAGCCACCATAGCCGCCGCTCAAGGTCATGCCGATCAGCTCGATGTCCCCCATGTCCGCGCCGCTGATCGTATAGCCCTCGTAGAAGGCACAGACCTCCTCTTGGAGGTTGATGCCATCCCAGGGCAGGGCCGGCTCGACCATGTCGCCGCGCGAGAAGACGATCGAGGCTGGCGGGACCGGTCCAGCGGGCTCGATTTGATCGTTCGCATCAGCGTGAGTCACGTCTCCGTACTCCACCTGACAGGCAGTGAGAAAGAGCAGGATCGGCAGGTTAGCGTTCACGCCCCGATAATACCTGCGATTTCCTCCGACGGCATGGCTCACAGCTCAAAGGCACCCGAGACATCCAGCGAGGAGCCGAGGGTCCAGGAGAACCCGAGGTCTTCGTTGGCCGCCACGCGCCCCTTCAGCGCGAAGCCCTGGGCGTAGAGATCGATGCTCAAGAAGCGGGCCAGGGGCATCGCAAGTCGGGTCTCGCCGGTGAACTTCAGCCGCAGATCGCTGGCATCGTCCTGAGAGGTGCTGGCGAAGACCTGGAGGTCGCCGTCGGTGGACCAGGTCAGCCCGCTGACTTTCAGCGCAGTCTCCCAGGTGGTCTTGCCGCCGAACTCAGTGGGCTTGTCTCCCAGCCGGGCGATGTCCTGGTTGGCAAACCCACCGACCCGAACGTTCTTCAGGACACCCCAGGACTTCGAGGACAGACCTGCGGCGAGGGAGAGGTCCGCCTGCCGGAGGTTCTCCGCGCCGTCTTCGTCCAGCGTCGGGGTCAGCTCGCTGTCGTAGAGCAGCTCGGAGTACGGCATCCACGACAGCTTCGCGGTGGCGGGGAAGGCGAGGCCGGGCAGGGTGCCGGAGGTGGAGAGCTTCCAGTCATCGGCACTCTCGGCGAACTCCTCCCCGATGATGCGCTGGGAGGCGTAGCTGCCCACAAAGCGGAGGTCTGCGGAGATCCGGGCGCTGCTTCGCTCCAGGGCAACATCTGCCGCGGAGCTGAGGGTGACGCTGGAGGGGCTGGTCGCGAGGGTCTCGGGGACCTCGGCGAAGGCATCGTTCTCGGTGCCCTGGAATCGCACGAGCTGGAGGTCGACCTGCCGCATCCTCAGCAGCCACATCGGCGGGACCGCTCCAGGCGCGCTCTCCAGCCAGGCGGACACCGCCGCAGGGCCGCCGCCAGAATCTCTCACCCCGCGAAGCTGATCGACCACCGTCTGAGACAGCAGCAGCGGCGCACCGTCGGCACCCTGGAGCGGGCGAGAGCCGGGGCCGTCGAGGAGACGGGTGGGCTTGAGGGACTCCAGCAGGCCGCCGATCTGTGGATCGTCGATGGTGTGGTTGGTGGTGACCACCCGGTAGGTCCGGTCGGACTCAATGGACCGCCCGCGAGCCTTCTTGCTGCTCACCGTCGCCCCACAGGCCACCGGCGCGACCCCGTAGCTTCGGTCCATGAGCGTGGTCATGCTGCCGCCGGGGATGTCGTAGGCGACAAGCTGGTCGAGGATGCCGAGCTGATCGAGCAGCTGAAGCTCGGTCAGCGGGCCGGGCAGGCTGCGGACCGGGGGCAGCGCCCGGAGCAGGACGGTGTCTGAAGACGTCGCGCTGCGAACCGCCTCGCAGACCAGCTGCGACCAGTCCGCCTGGGACATCGGCTGTGTTCCGAAGAGGTCTGGGACGAGCGGCACATCCAGCGGGGGGTAGGTCTCGGCCCGGGTAGCGGTGATCCGGGCGCGAACGGTGTCGTCCTGGGAGACATCGCCACGGACGAGCTGCGGGGTGGAGACCACAGAGCGCAGGTCATCGCCGTCAAACACCAGACGCACCGTGGTCACCCCGTCCATGCTCAGGGTCAGCGGTGCCGCCTTCACACCCGGCGGAAGGGGGCGCATGATGACGTCCCGCTCCTCAATGCGCAGGGTGGCGAAGGTGGCGTCTCCGAGCATCACATCGACCCCGCGCAGCCGACGCCGCAGCTCGGTCATGACCTCGGAGGAAGCGGTGGTCAGGACGATGACGGTGTCTGGGGGCTGCGGCAGGGCGTGCATCTCATCGATCACCGGCTGCACCGACTCGACCGGATCGGTGATCGTGATGCCTTCGTGGACGAGGTCAGGGATGTCGACGAGGAGCTGCGGATCGAGCACCGCGATCACCCCGACCCGACGGCCATCGTCTGTCGTGATGATGCGGTAGGGCGCAAGCTCCAGGGCCAGATCCGCCGCCGACCAGTTCGTCGCCACGTAGGGCAGCCCCTCGATCTCGCTGAGGAAGACCGCCGCACCACCGACCAGCTCGGTGTGGCCGGGGGCCAGGGCTGCCGGCTCGAGGCGCCGGAGCATCTCAAAGCCCAGCGGACGGTGCTGAGAGAGCTTGCCAGGACGCACCGTGCTTGCGCCGTCCACGAAGTCCCCGGCGTCCATGTAGAGCACCCCGGGGGTCTTCAGCGCAGTGAGGGTCGCCATGGTCCGGGAGGCTTCCTGGATCGGCATGCCGGTGAGGGTCACCACGCTGCCGTCGGAGAAGTCGAGCTTGAGCGACTTGCGCATCTCAAACGCCGAGAGTTCCCACCTCGGCTCGGAGATGGAAGGACCGGTCAGCAGTGCCTCCACCCCGACGTCGTTGCGACACACCCGCACGACATGCTCCGAGAGCTCGCCCTGGGTGTCTCCGACCAGCGCCTCAAACAGCGCGGTCTCTCCAGGCCGGTCGAGCACTGCGATGTCGGTGTCGGTCACCAGGGCGGGCACCGGTCCAGGCATGCCGCAGGTGATGGGCGAGCCATCCAGCAGCGCGAGCACCGAGCCGAGCCGCCGGTCCGCCGCCCGCAGCAGCCAGTCGTCCTGGGCGAGGGTGCCGTTGAACACCTCCACCGCCGTCAGCTCCAGGCCAGGCTCAGCGTCGAGCTTCCGAAGCAGCCGAAAGGTGGAGAACGGGTAGATCCCCGAGCTGACTCCGCCCCGGTGGCCGGTGTAGAGGATCTCGACGGGGGGATCTTGTGGCACGGGAACCACGATCTCTTGAGACACGACCTCTTGAGACAGGGCCGCCCCGATCAGCGTCAGCAGCATGAGCAACCTCGCAATGAGCCGGTATTATGCCGCAAAACGCGATAGCAACGAGCTTATAGAAGCTGTTGTATAGACATAGGGTACAGATAAGTCGTCATCAGCCCGTCGTCTCCAGATGGGGCGTGACAGCTTCCCGAGGGGCCGCTGTGATAGGGAGTGTTGTGTGGTTCAATTCTCTGATACTGGTCGATGAAAGACGATCAAGAGTCAATCTCGATGAGTGAACACAAAGACTCTCCTGGACCAACCACCCGCGAGCTGCCGTTTCAACTCACAGCGTTCCTGGGGCGCGGTGGCTTCGGGGCGGTCTGGGCGGTCGAGCGAGCCGGGGCCGGGCAGGCGGCAGTGAAGCTCCTGCACCGTGTCTCGGCGAAGATGCGGCAGCGCTTCGTCATGGAGGCGCGCGCGGTGGCCCGACTGCTCCACCCCAACATCATCCGCATCTTCGACTTCGGGGAGCTCTCTGCGCCGCTGCGGGCGGGGGACGACGTGTTCGAGGCGGGCTCGTCGTATCTGATGACCGCGCTGGGTCGGGCGAACCTCCGAACGTTCCACGCGCTCAGCGGCGAAGAGGTCCGGCGGCTCCTGCTGGAGATGCTCTCTGCGCTGGCCCATGCGCACGCACGCGGCGTGATCCACCGGGACATCAAGCCCGCCAACATCCTGGCGAGCACCTCCGCCGGGCCTCCCTGGTTGCTGGCGGACTTCGGCACGGCGCATGCGCTCGATGTCGAATGGGAGGACGATCGCCGCTGGGCGGGCGTGGGCACGCCCCGGTACATGGCCCCCGAGCAGATCCGCCGCCAGCTCCACCGGCAGGGGCCATGGACCGACCTGTTCGCCCTGGGGTGCATGGCGCAGGAGCTCGCCCTCGGCCGGCCGATCCACGAGGGGTTCGACCTCCCCCAGATCCTCAGCGCCCAGCTCACAGCGACGCCCATTGTCCTGGCGGGTATCGATCCGGACTACCAGGCCTGGCTGTCGCGGATGACCGCAGAGAGTCCACTCGACCGGTTCCACTCTGCCGCCGACGCGGCCCGGGCGCTGCGACAGATCACCGTGCTGCCAGCACAGGGCGCCGGGTCCGAGCCCTCTACCGAGACCTGGACCGGGACCCTGAGCGATCTCGACGAGGCTCCGATGGTGTTCCCTGTGTCGGCCTCCCGCACACATCGCCCGCAACCGGCAGCGCCCATGGATGTGCCCCTCACCTGGCAGGAGCCGATACCGACGCTCGCGCCTATCGGCCTCGGTGTCGGCGTCCTCCACGTCCGAGACATCGGCGTCATCGGGCGGAAGACAGAGCAGCAGCAGATGTGGCGTGCGCTCCGGCTGGCTGCGCATGACCGGTGTCCGCGCGTGGTTCTCCTGCGCGGCCCGGCCGGCATCGGCAAGAGCCGCCTGGCGCGCTGGCTCGCCGAGCAGGCCCACGAGCAGCTGGGCGCAGATGTCATCTCTGTCACTGCGACGGGCTCCGGCAATGCCAACACCGCGATCCTCTCCGCCGCGCTGCGCTGCTCGGGGCTGGTCGGGGCCGCACGCGATCAGCAACTCCAGGATCAGCTGGCGCAGCTTCCTGCGCTGCCAATGGCGACCCGTGGGGCGATCCGCACGTGCCTGACCGACGGCGCAGATCCGGAAGACGGGAGTGCGCTGCTCCTCGCACTTCTCGAGGAGCGCTCCCGTGCCCGTCCGAGCATCCTCGTCATCGACGATGCCCACTACACCACGGCATTCTCACTGGTTGAGGCGCTGGTCGAGGGCAGGGGGGCCATCGTGGTGATCCTCGCCGTGCAAGACGAGGCGCTCGCTGCAGGACCGCCACTGCCCCTGGCGGTGCTGAGCCGCCGTGAAGCGGTCACCATGCTGCGCCTCAGCCCGTTGTCTATCGAGGCACAGCAATCCCTGCTCCGCGCCAAGGTCGGTCTGGAGGAGCACGAAGCCCTTGGGCTGGCCGACCGGACCGCCGGAAACCCCCGCTATGCCGAGAATCTGCTCCAGGCCTGGCTGGCGGAAGGCCGACTGGAGCTGGGTCCAGCCGGCTCCCGAATCCGGGACCTGGGCAGAGAGACCAGCGCACTTCCCGCCTTCGCAGCCGCCTGGCGCGATCGGATCGAGCGGGTGCTGGCCGCGCTGCCGCCACATCAGCGCCACCACATCGAGCGCGCCGCGGTGCTGGGGGTGACGGTGGGGCTCGCCGAGTGGACCCATGCATGTGCGCCAGCGCCGCTGCCCGAGACACTGCGCCAGCACATGGTCAGCGCCCTGGTCTGGCGTGAAGAAGACCCAGAGCGGGTGCGGTTCGTCCACGCGCAGTTCCGAGAGGCGCTCCTCGATCGTGCGCGGCTGGGTGGGCGGCTCGCCGGGCATCACCGCGCCGCTGCAGCAGCCATCGAGGAGGCCGGGCAACATGCGGCCTACCGAATCGCCCACCACCTGCTCGGCGCCGGAGCGGTCGACGAAGCGCTGAAGCGCATGCCGGAAGTGACGCAGTCGCAGCCGAGCTGGCATCACGGCGAGGTCCTGCTGGAGGGCATCCAGTACGCACTCGAGTCGGCGGACACACCTGAGGACGATGTTCGCTGGGGAGAGGTGGGGTTTTATCGCGTCCGGTTCCTGATCATCGCGCACCGGCGTGCTGAGGCCCAGGCGCTTCTCAAGCGGCTGGAGGCAGACGCGGTGCTGCATGGCTGGTCGTCTCTCGAGCCGCAGCTGCTGCTCCTCCGGGCGCGGGTGGCCAGGCGCCTGAACCTGCCAGAAGAGGCCATCTCCGCCAACGAGCGACTCCGAGCGCTCTACCTGCGCCGGGGAGAGCCCGCAAAGGTTGCGGACTGCGAGGCGTCGATCGGACGGATCCTGCTGGAGGAGGGCCGCCGGGAGGAGGCGCTGAAGGTGCTGGAGCAGGCGCGGGCGCGGGTGGGACTCAACGGCGACAAGCTCCTGGAGAGCCTGACCATTGCCTACACCCGCCTCAAGCGGTTCGATGAGGCCGAAGAGGTGATGTCACGGTGGGAGGCACTGACGGAGACGGCCGGCAATGTGGCGCGGCTCGGGTACGTGAAGCTGGAGCGGGCACACATGCTGAAGTGGCGTGGCGATCTCAGCGGCGCTCTGGCACTCTTCGAGGAGGCCGAGCGTCTCCTCATCGAGGCCGGCTTGACGTCCTTCTCGCTGTTTGCCCGCCTCAACCAGGGCATCGTGCTCGCCCATCAAGGCGATGTCCAGCGCGCCCACCGACTGGTCACCGACATCATCAACAGCCTGCCCCCTCA
The DNA here is from genome assembly GCA_047621685.1 of Myxococcota bacterium. Taxonomy (GTDB): domain Bacteria; phylum Myxococcota_A; class UBA796; order UBA796; family UBA796; genus JAQXDW01. Next base: position 6,751 of record JBLHNG010000253.1, read on the forward strand.
GATGCACCAGAGCACCCGCAGTGTCATCTACTGCATTCGGCTGGTCACCGACGCGGCGCTCCAGGACTGGGTGCAGTGGCACGAAGACATCGCATACCTCGTGCAGCTCCCGGAGGTCCCGGACGCAGACCTCGCCCAGATCCTGGAGTCTGCCGGTCACTGGGCAACACAGCATGGCCGCCCGGGGGAGGCCGCCCGGGTCCTCGCTGTCGCCGGTGAGATCTGGCGCGCCAACCAGTACCCCGAGCACGCCAGCCGAGTCGAGGCGACGCTCCAGCAGCTCACCCGGCCCGGTGGACATCAGCAGCAGTGAGGGGGTTCTGGACTGATCAACCGATCGGTTGGATGACCCTGGATGAAAGTGCTGACCGGCGAGAGCATCCGTCGCCGGTGTGTCGTCGACCTGTCACAGGCTACTTGTCGATGCCATTACTCTTGCCCTTCAGCAGCTTGTCCGCCTCGCGTTTTGCCTGTTCCTGTTCCTTCTTCAGCTTGCGCTGCCCACGGTTCCAGGCGCCCTTGCAGTAGTAATCCCACTGCTCGCGGTACTGCTCGGCATGGGGTCCGTTCCTGGCGCGCGCCCAGTAGTCCTCCAAGGTGCGGATGCTCTGGTCGAAGATGCACTCTCCACTGACCGTTCCCGCAGCCTCGGCCTGCTCCCACAGCTCCATCGTCTCCATCCTGGTTTCGAACTCCGCCTTCTCAATGCGCTCGACGTAGTCTTCCCGGGCCAGCTCCCCATCCGTGCCCAGCTCAGTGATGCCCTCCGGTGCCGACCAGTAGCCGCGGTTTCCACCTTTCTCAAGGATGATATCGGGCTGATATCCGAGCTGATCGGTCACCCGCTGCATCATGCCCGGGGCGGGCTTCTCTGCCTGGGACATTGCCGGCTTTTGTGGCTCATCCATCGCGCCCAACGCGGTCCACCACACGTCTCTTCGGGATAGGTGGCAACTCTATGGGATTTCGACGAAAGACCCGACCGGGCCGGCTGGCATTGCTCGATCGCGCGACGCTGGCTCTCGAAGCCTCTCTGCTGAACCGAAGGGATGGCCCCTGGGCTGAGGCACCTGTCGTGGATCTCGGAATCGGTGCGCGGCCGTGGACCACGCTGGAGCTCGCTGCGCTCATCGCTCCCCTCCAGGTCATCGGTGTCGACATCTCAGAGGAACTCGTAGCGCGTGCCCGAAGCCTCGATACCCCGAACGTCTCCTTCGTGTGCGGGAGCTTCTCGCTTCCGATGCGTGGGGTTCGCCTGATCCGCGTGATGAACGTCCTGCGGGATGGTCCAGCCGAAGCTGTGGCCAGCGCGCACACCCAGCTGGGAGAGTCCCTGCTCGACGGCGGCCTGGCGATTGAAGGCAGCTGCGCGCCAGACGGAGAAGTGGGAACAGCGCATTGGCTCCGTAAGACCTCCGCGGGACTCGTTCGCGAAGGCCTGGTGCTGTGGATGGATGGCTCGCGCGGTGCTCACCCGATGGCGTTTCGGGACCGATTGCCGCGGGATCTGCGTGGCGATCGGAAGCATCCGGTCTTCGATGCGCTCACCCGCTGGACGGACGCCCTTCATCAACTTCCAGCATCGTCAGACCGTCTCGCCGCTGCCGCAGTGTCTGTCGATCGCCTCACCCCGATCCCGATCGAAGGCGGACAGGCCTTCAAGCTCGAATGGCGCCCACGACAGCTCCAGAGTTGATCTTCAGGCCGTCCTCCACCGCCAACGGTCTCCCGCAACGTCAGGGCCACCCTCTCCGCGCGCCGACTCCCCACCCAGTGCCTCGACCTCTGTGATCACGTCTTCCTCGGACTGCTCCTCGCCAGCGTCGACGACCTGACGGCTCCAGTGGAGGCGGACCCACTTGTCGGTGAGCCCCTCCAGGTCAAGGAGTGCGGCAGCACGGGCATCGACCTTCGTCTGGTGTCGCCCTGCGAGGCTGCGGAAACGAATTGATAATGGAAGACCTGGGAGACCCCATCGGCCTCTTCGAGCACCACGTCGGGGCATGGTCTTCATCAGCGCCACGAAGGGCAAGCCTGTCCGTCCACCTCTCCGTTGAGCTGGCGCCCTGAGCACAGACTGAGGACACCTACAGCCTCAGACGGGACACGACGGTGATGGTCAGGCCTGTACCGGACCGAAAAGTGCCTGCACCCTATCTCAAGAACCCCCTGCCTATCGACGTTGCCGAAGCCGACACAATAAGCCGGTATGATCGCGCCACCGGAGTTCTGCGATGCCCACCCACCCCCTCCACGCCGCGCTCACGCTTCACCAGAGCGGACGGCTCGACGATGCCCGTGCCGCCTACGAGCAGCTGCTCTCCACCGAGCCCGACAATGCTGAGGCCCTCAACCTCCTCGGGGTGCTCCACCTCCAGCAGGGCCGCCCCAAGCCCGCCGCCGCAGTGCTCGGTCGCGCCGCCAGCCGGCGACCGGATCGCAGCGACATCCACAACAATTTCGGCAATGCACTGCGTGCGCTGGGAGACGCTGCCGGGGCCATCGCGGCCTGGGAGAAGGCGCTGCACATCGATCCATCCGACGCCGACGCCTGGTGCAACCTCGGGGTCGCCCGCATCGAGAGCGGAGACGTTGACGCTGCCGCCGCCGCCTGGCAGCGCGCGATCCAGGCCGATCCGAACCACGCCGACGCCATCGACCTCCTCGCCGTCTCCCGCAGCCAGCGCGGGGAGCACGCCGAGGCCATCGCCCTGTGGCGCCGCGCCCTGTCCGCCCGCCCCGGCCACAGCCGCAGCCGCAACAACCTCGCCGCCGCCCTCCGCCAGCAGGGTGCCGCCGCGCTCTCTCGCTCCGACGCCGGCAGCGCGCTGCCCCTGCTCGACGAGAGCATCCGCCTGGAGCCGGGAGATGTCACCGGGCACCTGTTCCGCTCCGACGCCCTCAGACAGCTCGGCCGCCTCCGGGACGCCTTCGAGTCCTGCCAGGACGCCCTCCAGATCGACCCGGACCGCCCCGAAGTCCACCACAACGTCGGCAACCTGTTCAAGGAGACCGGCCAGAACGATCAGGCCATCGCCGCGTATCGCAAGGCGATGGAGCTGGGCAGCACCCACCCGGCCACGCAGCTGGCCCTGGACGCCCTCACCGGTCAGACTCCCGAGGTCTCCCCCGAGGCCGTCGTGCGTGACCTGTTCGACAGCTACGCCGACAGCTTCGAGAGCCACCTCGTCTCCGAGCTGGGCTACCGGACCCCCACCCTGCTGCGACAGCTCTACGACCGGGTCGGGGGCGGCAGCGTTCGGCGGCTGGTGGATCTGGGCTGCGGGACGGGGCTGTCTGGAGAAGCCTTCTCAGACATCGCCACAGAGCTGGTCGGGGTGGACCTGTCGGGGAAGATGATCGAGTCCGCCCGGGGCAAGGGGCTCTACAAGTCGCTGCATGTCGGCGAGGTGGTGAGCTTCCTCACGAAGTCCACGGCCCGCTATGAGCTGCTGCTGGCTGCAGACGTGCTGGTCTACATCGGCAACCTCAGCCCGCTG
>JBLHNG010000254.1:0-10228 GCA_047621685.1 Myxococcota bacterium
GTAGCAGTTGCCATCCACCTCCGCCCACTCCAAAAACGCTCCAGCCTCGACCAGCTCGGTGTAGCGCTCCTGGCTCACAAAGTGGTAATCACGGCCATCCACCTCGCCAACCCTTGGCGCGCGGGTGGTGGCGGAGACGGAGAAGCCGAGGTCAGGGACGGTCGCGAGGGCTTCCTTGACCAAGGTGGTCTTGCCGGTGCCGCTGGCGCCGGTGACGACAAACAGCGCGCCGCGATCTGGTCGCGCGAAGCGAGTGAGGTTGAGGCTCATGGGGGTCCTTACTTACGGTGCGCCGACCTGACAGACGCTCACCATCGCGCAGGGATCGCAGATGCTGGGGATCCGTTCCTTGCGGCAGCCTCCGCTGATGCCGAGGTGGGCGAGGGCGAAGTCGTACTTCACCGGGTCGGTGGGATCGAGTCGGGCGAGGTTGCGGGTGATTTCTTCGGCGGTCTTCCAGCTTGCGTCGGTGCGTCGAGTGAGCCCGAGCAGCCAGGAGAGCTTGTGGGTGTGGGTGTCCAGCGGCAGGACCAGGGCGGAAGCGGGCAGCGCCCAGATGCCGAGGTCGGGGCTGTCGGTGCGGATCATCCAGCGCAGCAGCATGTTCCACCGCTTGCAGGCGGAGCCGCTGTCGGGACTGGCGAGCAGGGTGCGGGTCCCTCGGGGGAGCCCGGAGAAGCCAGAGACGACCACGCCGTGCTCTGGTGCAGCAGCGAGGACCGCCGCACGCAGGGTGGCGACCATTGCAGAGAGCGCGGGGCGGATGTTGCGGTGGCTCTTGCGCCAGGCGCCCTCGATCACTGCGCCGAGTCGGTCGTGTTCGGCCATGATCCGCCGCAGCCCGGCGGCGAGCAGGACGAAGTCGATGCCGTTGTTCCAGCGGTACTTCATCGGCCTCAGTGCGACGGCGTCCTGTGGATCGAAGCCATCGATGAACGCCCGGGGACCGCCCACCGCGTCGGCCTGAGCCATGATCGACTCGATGACCGGCAGGAAGGCTGTGACCCGTCCGTAGCCGAGCAGTGCGGCAAACACAGCGGCGATCTCCTGATCCGCGGGGTCGGAGTAGCGGCTGGGGATGCGCAGGGGATCGTGCTGGAGGCGCTCTGCATCGGCCCGCTGGCTGAGCAGGGACTCGAACGCCGGGCGCAGTCGGACCACTCGCTGAGCGGAGAGCACGGTGCGGGGGGTGGGTGCCATGGAGGCTGGTATCCTACCCGGGACATCCTTCAACCCGGAGCGCGCATGCGACTGATTCTTCCCGTGACGTTCCTGCTCGGCGGCCTGCTCGGTGCTGCCGTTGCCGCAGACCCGGTCCGTGGACACGTCGTCTCTGTAGATGCCGCCCCGCTGAAGACGGCCCCCCACGGCAAGGCTAGCATCCGAGTGCTCTCTGGAGAGGCAGAGTCAGCGTTTGTGGGCATGCTGAGCATCGACGCTGGCGTGACCATTCCGGTCCATCGCGATGCCAGCGAGGAGTTCATCTACATGATCGAGGGCGGCGGGGTGATCCGCATCGACGGGGTGGAGTCTCCGGTCGGACCGGGGGACTTCGTGTTCATGCCAGCGAACTCAGAGGTGACCTTCGCCGCGAGCGATGCCGGGCCGAGCCGTGCGCTGCAGGTGTTCGCACCGACGGAGTCTGCTGCGAAGTACGACGGCTGGGAGTAGGCGCGACCCTCAACGTCACTCGACGTTGGCTGCCTGCTCTCGCATCCGCTCCAGCACACTCTTCATCTCCACCACCCGGTGTGAGATCGGATGCTCGGCAGACTTGCTGCCGATGGTGTTGATCTCCCGGTTGAGTTCCTGGGTGAGGAAGTCCATCTTGCGGCCGATGGGATCGGTCTCTGTCATCACCTGCCCGAACTGGGAGCAGTGAGAGAGGATGCGGGCGAGTTCCTCGGAGATGTCCGCTTTGTCTGCCAGGATTGCGGCCTCTGCTGCGAGGCGGGAGGGCTCGATGCGGTCACCGATGAGCCGGGTGATGCGGGTGGTGAGGCGCTCGTGGAGCCGGATGTTGATGCCCTCGCAGTGCAACTCGACCTCTGTGCGGAGTCGGAGGATCGCATCGAGGTGCTGGCGGAGGTCGGTGAACAGATCCGCGCCCTCGGTGGCCCGCATGCTCAGCAGCTCGTCGCAGGCACTCTCCAGCGCAGTGCTCACCAGGGTCCACTCCACCAGCGCATCCGGCTCGCTCTCAGAGAGGGTGAGCACACCGGGCTGGCTGAGGATGCTCTCCAGCGGAATGCGGTCCGGGTCGCGGGTGAGCCGCTTGGCGACCGTCGCCATGGCGGTGTGGTAGCGCTCGGCGAGGATCGGATCGGCGGAGATGGTCTGCCCACTCTCGACCGCGCTGCGTCGCACGAAGACCTCGACCCGGCCACGGTTGATGCGTGGCTTAATGATCTTCTGGATGCGCGACTCAAGCACCATATAGGCCCGGGGAAGGCGGACCTGGATGTCGCGGAAGCGATTGTTGACGCTGCGCATCTCGACGACGACAGATACATCGCCGTTGGAGGCTTCGCCGCGGCCGTAGCCGGTCATGGAATTCATGCCGAACCCCTAACCGGTGTCTGCTGTGCAGGGCCGCTACAGGTCGGTACTTCTACAGGCTGGTGACGGTGCCGTTGTTCCAGTTGATCCGGGCGAACTCGGTGTAGGTGTCGTCGCCAGAGATCGCGCGGGTGTCGCTCCACTCCAGGCTGCCGTTGATGTAGATATTCACCGTGACGTTGTTGGCGCCGTAGAAGTCGCTGAACACGCCTGGATCGGAGTTCTTGAAGTCGTGCACGACGACGGTGTAGCTGGAGTCCGACGGGGTCTGGATGTTGATGTTCTCCGGACCGGTCCCGTAGATGTCGTCGAGGTCGAGGGTCGGGTTGTCGGCGGCACCTGCGTTGCCCCACTCCACACCGGTGCCGGTGCAGTTGACGTAGTAGCAGTCTGAGTTCCAGAACCAGTCTTCGACGGTGCCGCCGGAGTTCAGGAGGTGGAGATCCATGTCATCCACATCGGTCCAGTACATCTCGATCCAGAGGTTCTCCGCCGGAATCGACTCCAGGGTGATCTCGCAGGAGTCGGTCTCGCCGCTGTCGTTGGTGACGGTGAGGCGACCGATGTAGTCACCGGCGAGGTCTGGGCTGAAGTTGTTGCGGACCGCCTGGCCGTTGGGCATGCCCACTGCAGAGCCGGTCGGCTGAGTGATCAGCTCCCAGGTGTAGTCGACGATGGTGCCACCAGCTGGGTCGTAGCTGGCGGAGCCATCCCAGGCGGCCTTCTCAAACGGCGGCTCGACCGGGTTGGGGGAGACCGAGCAGTCCGCGATGGGAGCGTTCTCGTCGTTGGCTGGCTGCCAGGTGTCGCTGGTGTCCTCAGGCTCGGTCTCGTCGGGCTCTGTCTCGTCGGGTGTTGAGGTGTCTTCTCCCTCAACGTTCGGACCCGGGTCAGTGTGGACCTTGTAGTCCATCTGACAGCCCACCAGACCAAGTGTAAAAACAGAACAGAGGAGTGTACCGAGCTTCATTGAGCGCTCCATATTTGAACCTTTCGGTTTGCCGCGCAATGTTGATTGGTTTCGCATACAACCAACAGTGACCTGAAACAGGTCTATCCAGCATTTTGTTGACATGCACAAGTGACAAGTTGGAAACAGGGTCGCTACCCCCAGGAGGCTCGTACCATGTGGGCTTGATTCGCAAGGGTAAAGCCTCGCTCTCTCAATCGAGTCGGTCCAGCTTCTCCTCGGGACTTTCGGGCATTGTGGGTGGCCTGTTTCAAGCACGCGCGCAGGGTTTTGGGGTCGTCGGGGGGCACCAGCCAGCCCACAGCGTCGTCCACAAGCTCTGGAATCCCGGAGACCGGGGTGGTGATCACCGGCCTGCCGCACGCCATCGCCTCCATCATTGCGACCGGCACACCATCGAGATCGCCGTCAGGAGCCTGCCGGCAGGGCAGCACGAACAGGTTCGCCTTTGCCATCGCCGCTCGGATTCCGGATGGCGGCAGTGCTCCAGTGACGGTCACTCCGTCGGGCAGTGGTCCGGTGAGGTCGCTGATCAGCGTCAGCCGACCGGGCAGCCCATCCCAGGCGGACAGCAGGGTGTCGAGGCCCTTCTTCGGGACGTTTCGCCCGACGCTGATCGCGTGGAGCTCGCCATCGGGCAGCGGGGTGGGGTGCCAGACGGAGAGGTCGGGACCGCAGCGGACCCGCTGGGCGGTGATGCCCTGTGTGGCGAGCACGGCGACGTGAAAGTCGGCGACGGTGAGCACCGCGTCGGCGGCGGAGAGCACGGTGTGCAGCGAGGGGCGAGGGCGGAACAGGTCGGTGGCGTGAACGGTGACGGTGTAGGGCAGGCCGAGGTCGCGGTGCAGGGCGTGGGCGAACTCGGCGGCCTCTCCAGCGAAGTGGACGTGGATCCGGTCGAATTCGGCGGCGTGTCGGGCCAGCCAGGGCAGCCGAGCGGCGTCTTTGTCGCGCTGCTGTTCGGCGAGCCACTGCTGTCCCGCTGTGGCCCGCCTCAGCCGACCGGTCAGCGGGCGCCGGGGGATGTTGAGCACCTCTCCAGGGGGCAGCTCGTCCTGGAGCGCGCCGTCCGCCCGGCTCCCGAGGGCGGCGATGGTGATGGACACCCCCGGGTCCTGCCGCTGGATCTCGGCGATCTCCCGGTAGACGAACGTCTCGGTGAGGGTCGGGAAGTAGCGGAGGACGTAGAGGACCTTCACTGTGACCTGGGGTGCCCAGCCGGTGGGGCAGCCAGCCAGTCCTCAGCAGCGGGAATGGTCAGGGCGTCGGGGCCGAGCGCGGGTGGTGGGGCCGCAGGGTTGTCGGAGCGGGTGCCGACCCAGTAGCGGTTGGCGACGTACTGCGGGGTGCCGTGGGCGTCTCGGACGAACCGGACGTAGGCGTAGTAGCCGTCGTAGACGTAGAAGAATTCGTCGAGGGCGGACTGGTAGAGCCGACGGTCTGTGTTCGCCCCGTCTGCGAACCGGATGTAGAGGTAGCGGTCATCCAGGGTGACCTCGACGGTGCCGTAGTAGACCGGATCCTCATAGGTGCCCTCGTACTCCCCCCAGGTCTTCGGATCGGTGAAGTAATCGGGAGTGCCCTGGCCTTTGGGGAAGTCGAGGAACAACTCAGCGGCCTTGAGCGCGAGGTTGCCAGCGTAGTAGTAGGAGGCGTTGGTGACCGCCACGATCCCGAAGCTCTGGTCGGGGGCGAGCAGGAAGTAGGAGGAGTGCCCTGCGCCGCCGCCGCTGTGAGAGAGGACATCCACTCCGTCGAGGCTCCAGGTGTACATCCCGTAGCCGTGGTGGCTGACCTCGGCGTACCCGGTCTCCTGTTGGGGGGTGGTCATCGGGGACATGTCCCCGACCAGTCCGCCGCCCCCGTCGAGCATCATCTCTGCCATGGCCCCGAGATCGAGCACGCTGCCGTGGAGGAGCGTGGCCGCTCGGAGGTACTCGCAGTCGTGGCGGTCGAGGGTGTAGAAGCTGCCGTTGTCGTAGCCGATGCTGTAGCTCCCACCAACCGCTTCGGCGGGCTTGAAGGTCGCGGTGGTCATGCCGGCGGGGGTGAGGATGTGCTCCTGCATGTAGTCGGCATAGTCTTGCCCGGTGGCCTCCTCGATGAGCCGGCCGACCAGCGACCAGCCGGTGTTGGAGTAGTTGTAGACCGCACCAGGCTGCACGAGGTTGTTGGGCGCGGTGGTGTTCCAGAAGGCTTCCTCGGAGGTCTCACAGCTGGTGTCCCAGTAGTCCTCCATGCCGGTGCTGTGGGTCATCATCCGATGCAGCGTCAGCTCGTCCGGGTCGCCGCGGGTCACGTCGATGTCTGGGAGCAGATCGGTGGCCGGGGCGTGAAGATCGAGGTTGCCGGCCTCGACCTGCTGGAGCACCGCGAGGGCGGAGTGCATCTTGGAGACGGAGTTCCACCGGAAGATGGTGTCGGTGGTGACCGGGATGGCGCCGCCGTACTGGGTGGTGCCCATGCCGGAGGCGTAGGCGATCTCCCCGTCGAGGATGACCGCGAAGGCGAGCCCGGGGACGCCGTAGTAGTTGATCCAGCCGTCAGCGAAGTCGACGAGATCCTCCCAGGATGCCTGTCGCGCCTCTGCGAGGACGAGCGCGGCTTCCTCGGCAGTGTCGACGGGCTCAGCGGAGTCCTCGGGGGTGGTCTCCGGGGTGCAGTCCGCAGCACCGGTGCAGTCGGTGTCGAAGCAGTCAAACGCGCCGTCGCCGTCGTTGTCTGCGCCGTCGTCGCACTCGCCGGGGTTCTTGCCCTCCCACAGCGCGTCCTCGGCGGGGGTGTCGGGGCGGCAGGACAGCAGGGTGAGCAGGAGCATGAGCTATCTCCGAGGGGGGATGGCGGCGATCATGGCCTCGATCTCCGCGGCGCGCTGATCCCAGGTTCGCACAGTCGGCTCTCGCGGCTCAGCCTGGAGCGCGGCTCGGGCGGTCTCGCGGAGGCTGTCGGCGTCTCCGGGGGTGTAGCGGTGCAGCGGCGCGCCGGTGAGGGCAGCGATCTCGGCGATGGAGGGGAGGTCGGGGGCGATGATCGGGACGCCGGTGGCGAGGTAGTCCCAGAGCTTGAGCGGGGAGGTGAGCTGCCGTCCGAACAGGTTGTCCTGGAGCGGCAGCAGCAGCGCGGCGCTGGCGGCGAGCACATCGGGGACCTGCGCGTAGGGAACCGGCGGAAGCAGGCGGACCCTCTGAGAGCCCCCCAGCGCCTCTCGCTCCTCGGGCCGACCACCGATCAGCTCGACGGGCAGGGGGAGGTCCTCCGCAGCGCCCATCAGCCAGGGGAAGCCCTTGTAGGTTCGCATCGAGCCCAGGCAGCGGATGACCGGATCTGGCGCGGCGACCCGCTCTCGGCGGCGGCTCGGGGAGATGGCGTTGTGGCAGGCCCGACGGGGGGTGGGCAAGGCATCGCCATAGGCGTCCTCCCAGGCCGACAGGGTGCCGCCACAGTTGGCGACCATGGCGTCGATGCGGGGCAGCAGCCACCGCTCCAGCTTCGCGGAGGAGGGGGACTCACCGCGCTCAGCCTCCAGGGCAGAGTCCAGCTCGTGGGTCTCCAGCAGGATGCGGTGCCGGTTGGGCTTGAGCAGCTTGAGCGCGCTCTGGAGCCGGCGCTTGTCTCGGGCGAGGACGAGCCCGGGAGCACCGGCCCACCACAGGCTGAGGTGGGTCCGAAACCACATGCCGGAGAGCCCGGAGTGCGCGACCGGCGAGATGTGAAGATCCAGGCCCTTGACCGGGGCGAGTCCCATCGCGGCGAGGGCCTCTTCGGGCCGGCCGCTGCGACCCCGATCCGCCAGCAGGGTGACCTCGTGGCCGCGCTGGGCGAGGGCGTGGCAGGCGTGGAGGACCTGGATGGCCTGGGCGCGGAAGGACGGCAGCCGGGGGCGGTAGAGGTGGAGGATGCGCACAGTCCTTCCTTTACAGCGCCGACAGGAGCGCGGCGAGGGCGGCCTGGGGACCGTGGTGGGTCAGGGCGTGCTGTCGGGCGGTGTGCCCGGCGCTCGGGTCACTGAGCAGGGCGCGGATCGCGTCGAGGTCGGGGGCGTCTGGATCGGTGAGCAGGAGGCCGGGACCGACAGCCTCAGGGACTCCGCCGGTCGCACAGCCGATCGCCGGCGTCTCTCGAAGGGCGGCCTCGATGAGGCACAGGCCGAGCCCCTCCGCGCCGGTTCCGTCGGCATCTACCCGAGGCAGCAGCAGGATCGCCCCGGCCCGCTCCAGGTGGGCGAGCGCCTCGGAGCGGGGGAGGCGTCCGGTGAAGGTGACCGGGGCGCCCTCGGCAGCCTTGCGCAGCGCGGGCAGCGCCTTGCCGTCTCCGATGATGCGCAGCGGACAGTCCAGCGCCCGGGCGATGTTGATGACCCTGTCGACACCCTTGAGCGGGTTGAGCCGGGCGAGCACCACCAGCTCTCGTCGCCGGGGACGATCGGGGATCGGGGGCACAGCGATGGGCATCGGCAGGACGGTGGTGGGCAGGTCGAGGTCGGGTAGCAGGCGGCGCAGCGTGTCGGCGAGGAAGGTGGACACCGGCAGCAGCGCGGTCGCCGCGGAGGCCACTCGACGCAGGGTCGGCGGGGCGGTGTGGAGGCGGGTGAGGTCGCTGCCGTGAAACGCCACCCCGAGCTTCGCGCCTCGAAGTCGGCCCGCCAGGACGGTCGCCAGGGGCCAGGTCGCGCAGATCACCCGGGTGTTCGCGTCGAGCCGAGGCCACGCAGACAGCACCGCCCACGCTCCCTGCCAGCTTGCCCAGGAGCGCCCGCGCATTCGGACCACCGCGAACGGCCAGGCGTCGTCGGCCGCTCGGGTCGGGCCAGTGTGCCGAGCGAGCACGGTGACATCGTGGTCAGCCTGTGTCAGCGCTAGCGCGAGGTCGACCGCCCAGGAGGCGATGCCGCCGGTGAAGCCCGGGGGGAAGTCCTGGGTGATCAGCAGCCAGCGGCTCACGGCTGCGTCCGCTGCACAGCGTCCCAGACCGCATCGACGGTGATCCCGGTCATGCACAGGTGATCGCCGATCGGGCAGACTCGGCCGCCATAGCGGGAGCAGGGTCGGCAGGGCAGGGGAAGCTCGACCACCTCGCCGCGGTGGCACCAGAACCCGTCGTGAGATGTCGTCGGCCCGAAGAGACCGACCACAGCCACTCCAGCAGCCGCGCAGAGGTGCATCAGCCCGGAGTCTCCGGCCACCGCCACCCGCCCCCGACCCAGCGCGACGAGGGTCTTTGCGAAGCCCTTCTCGGCGATGAACTCCGCCCGGGAGCCGATGGCCTCGGCGATGCTTTGGGTCAGCTCGACCTCGTCAGGCCCGCCGAGCACGATGACCGGACCGGGGTAGCGAGCACCGAGGGCGGCGAAGTGAGCGGCGGACCATGCCTTCGTCGGCCATGCGCTTCCGGGGCACAGCAGCAGGGCGTCAGCGGGGCCAGAGACGGTGAGCCATGGCGCTGGCGTGGCGGGCACTCCGGCAGCTTCAGCGTATCGCTCGACCACGGTGGGCGGCGGCGCGCCGAGCTTGAGGTGGACCCGGGTGCGGCGACGGAGGTCGTAGCGGCGCACCCGGCTGACCGGCCCACGGATCCGGCGGGCGGTGCGACGGGAGCGCAGGGAGCTGTGCAGATCGATGATGCGGTCGGCGGCTGTGGGGAGGGGATCGTCTCCGGCACACACCGCGACCACCCCGGGCAGGGCCAGCACCAGCGCACGGTAGCGGGGGTGGGTGATGAAGGTCACCGGGGCCAGGGCGCTCGTGACCGCGCCGGTCAGCACGATGTCGCCCAGCGAGGAGTAGCGGATGACCACGGTGCTCACAGCCGCTCCAGCACGTTCTGCGCGGGGTGCTCCAGGCAGGGGGCGTCCCATGGGCAGCGCTTGGCGTAGCAGGGCCAGCACTGCGGCGACTCCCCGAGGTGCCAGGTCGCTCCGGGGGCGCCGGTCCGCACCGGGTCGGTCGAGCCGAAAACCACGTGCACGTCCGCTGGATTCACACCGTGCCCCCGACGGGCCGCTGCGGCGAGGTGGCTCAGCCCGCTGTCGTTGCCCACCACCGCACGAACCGCGGCAGACAGCGCGGCGAAGTCGGGCAGGCTGAGGATCGGAAGGATCGGATGCGGACCGGCGATCTCCGCGATGGCCTCCTCATCGCCAGGGCCTCCAGTGAAGATCGCCTGACCGTCCAGGGCGTCGGCGAGGTCGCGGTAGTGCTTCCACCGGGCGGTGTGCGGGCTGGCGGTGCCGGGCAGGAGCAGCACGGCGTCCGGAGAGACCGTCGGCGCGCACCCGGTCGGCGCATAGCTCGGCAGTCCGGCGACCTGTGCACCGGCTGCACGGGCCACCGCAGCGAAGTCGTCGACCCGATGGCGCTGGGTGGGCACCACCGCGTCGGTCAGCAGGAACCAGCGGGCGTCGGTGCTCAGCCCGATGCGCCGGGGGATGTGTCGGACTGCCCATGCCGCACCGAGGGAGGGCTTGAGCAGCACTGCGGCGTCGGCCCGGGGGGCTGCGTCGGAGCGCACGATGGTGCCGAGACCGCTGTAGAGCGCCTCACCCCACCGCGGGGCCGCGATGATGCAGGGCTGAGTCTCCGCGAGCGCGGAGATCGCCGGGAGGGCCATGACCCCGTCGCCGAGGTGGTCTGGGGCACGGATCAGCAGCACGTTGTGAAGGTATCGCGGTCAGCGGTTCTTCTTGCGAGCCTTTCGCTTGGC
>JBLHNG010000255.1:0-10224 GCA_047621685.1 Myxococcota bacterium
GATCTGGCGGTCATCAGCTGGGAGGAGTCGCTGGCGCCGAGCGGGGGCGTGCTTGAGGTTCCTCACCCGCGGGAGTTTCTCCGGGTGGCGGCGGCTCCCGGGGAGCACACCCTCACCCTGAGCCTGGAGGCCCCCCGACCGGCGGTTGTGCAGTGACAGGTGCCGGAATGTCCTGTTTACTGGAAGAGGTGTTAACCGGGGTTGGTTGACGTCTTGGAGGTTCTCATGAGCGCTGCTTTCCTCATCCTGTCCGGTCTGCTTGCCCAGGCTGCCGACCCCAACGCCCCCCATCCCCACCAGGGCACGATCGCGGCGTACCCCAGCCCCCCGGTCGCCGTCGCACTCACCACCGCTCAGGAAGCCACCCTGATGTCCGGTGAGCCGGTCTACACCCAGACCGACAGCGGCAACAAGGGCCGCGGCGTGGCGGTCTTCCTGGTGAATGCACCGGTGGAGAAGGTCTGGTCGACCATCAACAACTACGCCGCCTACCCCGGCTGGATCGACGGCGTGGACCGCTGCAGCGAGTACAAGGTCTCTGGAAACCACCACTACGTCGAGTTCGTGGTCTCTAAGATGGGCATGGAGATCCAGTACTACATCGACCACACCATCGGCGACAACTGGGTCACCTGGCGGCTGGACTACTCCCGCCACTCTGATCTCGACGACTCGGTGGGCATGTGGCGCCTGGAGCCCACCACTGACGGGCGCACCCGGGTGGAGTACTCGGTGGATGTCGGTGTGGATGCCTGGGTGCCGGGCTTTGTCCGAAGCTACCTGACCGACCAGGGCATCAAGCAGGCCACCGAGTGGGTCAAGAAGCAGTCGGAGTGATCGGCGTGGCTTGAGCTCGATGTGCTCAACATCCGCATCCCCGCCGACCTCGACGACGCCTGCAACCTCTCCAGCCACATCCCGGCTGAGGCCCGCCCGGTGGTGTTCATCGGCCCCTACGAGCACCACAGCAACGAGCTGCCCTGGCGGGAGTCCATCGCGGATGTGGTGGTCATCGACGAGGACCGCAACGGCCGCATCGATCTGGCGCTGCTGGAGGAGAAGCTGATCCTGTATGCCGACCGCCCGATGCGGATCGGAAGCTTCTCGGCCGCCTCCAACGTCACCGGCATCGGCAGCAACACCCGGGAGATCTCCGCGCTGCTCCACCGCCACGGCGCGCTGTCTTTCTGGGACTTCGCCGCAGCGGGTCCGTATGTCGAGATCGAGATGAACATGGCTGACGATGAGCCGGATGGACACCTCCTGTACAAGGACGCCATCTTCCTCTCGCCGCACAAGTTCATCGGCGGACCGGGCACCCCGGGGCTGCTCATCGCTAAGAAGCACCTGTTTCGAAACCGGGTGCCTTCCCAGCCCGGCGGCGGCACGGTCAGCTTCGTGACCGCCTGGGGCCACCGCTACGTCTCGGACATCGTGCGCCGAGAGGAGGGCGGCACCCCGGACATCATCGGCTCGATCCGTGCTGGGCTGGTCTTCCAGCTCAAGGCGGCAGTGGGTGAGGAGGCCATCCGGCACCACGAGGCTGACTTCATCCAGCGCGCCATCGCCCGCTGGGACGCTCACGACAACATCGACATCCTCGGCAACAAGGACGCCTGGCGGCTCTCCATCGTCTCCTTCCAGCTCCGCCACCGCGATCGCTACCTCCACCACACCTTCGTCGTCGCCCTGCTCAACGACCTGTTTGGGATCCAGGCCCGCAGCGGCTGCTCCTGTGCCGGCCCCTATGGACACCGCCTCCTCGGCATCGACCCGAGTCTGTCGAGCGCCCTGGAGGAGGAGATCGTGCGCGGCTGTGTGGGCATCCGGCCAGGTTGGGTGCGCATGAACTTCAACTACTTCATCCGCGAGGAGGTGTTCGACTACCTGCTCCGCGCGGTGCTGTGGATCGCGGACCACGGCTGGAAGCTGCTGCCGCACTACCAGTTCTGTGCGCAGAGCGGGCTGTGGCGTCACCGAGACTCGAAGTCGGAGGCGCCGATGCGGCTGCGGTACGTCACCTACCGGAGTGGTCACATGGAGTTTCGCTCCCGACACGCCACCGAGCCGATCTGGGCGCTGACGGAGTACCTGGAGGAAGCCGACCGGGTGCTGGAGAACGCGCTGAAGGGCTACCCCGACCGCCCCTGCGCCCCCCAGCCGCTGCCGGAGCACTTCGAGGCACTGCGTACCTTCCCGCTGCCCTACGAGGCGTATGCGGAGCTGGTGGGGTCGTGAGGTTGGGGCCTGCCGCAGCAGGAGGTTGAGGCGATGACTGAGGCGGTGGTGCGGAGTCGGATGGCGTATGCGCAGGAGGTCTTGGAGGCGAAGGGGTGAGGTGTGGAGACGGGCGGAGTTCGACGGAGCCGGTCGGTGGCTGCCTGTCTGCACTGACCTTGAAGTTCGACAAGTGCCGGTCGCAGACGGGCTGATTGTCGATTCGTGGAGAGGGACGGGGACGGGGTGAGTCCGACGAAGCCGGTCAGGTGGCTGCCTTCCCCCCTAATTTTGTTGATTGTATTGTTTTGGATCGCCTGATCTGGAGTCTCAGGCCGCCCGGGCGCGCGCAAGGGGACACCGGAGAGGGCCGTGTCGGAGGGGCCGAACGCCAGATTCTCTGGCGGCCCCGGAGGCAGCAAGCGACCCGAGGCTGGGGACGTGGGCAGTGGCACAAGAAGGTCCGCCGACAGGGAGTGAAGCGCGGACCGCGGAGGGGACCCGTGGCGATCAGCGCCCAAGGACGGAGACGTCGCTGGAGTCACCGCCTCACTTCAAGGATTCGCCCATCTCGGCTCTAGATGTTGCCGATGTGCACTGCTCGCCCTTCGGTCTTCTCAGCCAGGGGCGCTCTCAGCCTCGTGGCTCTCGATTCCGAAGGGTCCTCCCTCACCCATGGGCTGAGGTCCGCCATCCTCCGCGCCATGCTTTTTCTGGCCGCTTCGCGGAAGTCTCCATTCCCTCCGGTCTGGATTCTTCCGCTTGCTCAAGGGGGCTACGCTTCCTGCGTTCTCCGCTTTACAGCGGTTCTCTCCAGTCGCCGCTCCCCTGTGACCCCCAGCATGACACCCGCGCACTTCACCACCGTCCGCAGGCTCACAGGACCGTCCTGCACACCTCAGAGCGCCCAGTGGTTCCAGGAAGTCAGGCGCTCGCATCAGCCTCTTTAAAGCCGACCGCCCGCCCAACATCCGCCAGCGTATAGCCCTCCCAGGTCCGCACAAAGATCACCCGCTCCGCCCGAGCGGTCGTCCACAGCGCGGGGATGGAGATCGGGGCATCATCAAAGATGCTCTTCAGCACGCTGCGGGCATCAACCGGGGCAACCGCGAAGATCTCCCCGGGACGAATTCCCATCACCGGGTCCCCATGCTCATCCACCGGCTCACAGGGCCGGGCCAGTGCGCGCGGAGCACGCTCCGTAAACTCCGAGACCATCAGCGCGGCGGCATCCGCACCCTGGGGATCGCCAAACAGGTTGCGCTCGACGAGGGGCATGGTCTGCTTGCGCCCGAGCGCGTAGAGCACCTCTGGATCTGCACACGGCAGGTCTGCGGCGAGCCCGTCTGGTGGCCAGGCACCTTCCAGCAGTCGGTTGGCCCAGACATTGAGGTCGGCGATCTCCCGGCAGGAGCGCACCCACCAGTTGGCGACCTGGGGGTTGACGAGCGGGGCGTGCAGCGGACGGGGGGTGCCGAGGAGGTTGGTGAGGTCGTCGAGGGAGGGGTCGGGCTGGGGGTGGGGACACAGCTCGGAGAGCCGGCGGTGTGCGCCGTCTCGGGCCTCAAGCAGGGCGCGTCGGACGGCCTGGAGGTGCTCCAGGGCGCGCTCCATGGTGCGGATGGCCCCGCGACGGACCCGGAGGCGACGCTGACGGAGCTGGGCCTCGGCCTGCCTGCCAGGCTGACCACCGCCGCCGGCCCGCCACAGGTCGTTGATCGCGTCTCGGCGCTTCTTGAGGATGTCCTTCACGGCCTTTCGACTCCGAGAGCCGGTCCACCGCGCGAAGCCGTAGCTGATGAGGGCACCGAGAAACAGCGGCACGAGCCACGCCGCCAGCCGGGCGCGGTTGACCGCCGACTCGTGGTAGGTGACGTCCATGTCCAGCTCAGTGGTCACGCCCATCGCTGCGAGCATCAGCACCACAGTGGCCGCCGCGCCGACGGTGCCGGCCACCGCCCAGAGCATCCCGCGCGAGGGCAGGATCTCCAGGGCAGCCTCCAGCTCGGCACGCAGCGGATCGGCGTCGCCGGGGCCGGCGTCGCCGAGGGTGGCCTCTCGGGCGTCCTCGTCCTGGAGCGAGGCGAGCACTCGGCGCATGCCAGCCTCCACCATCGGCAGCTCGCGCAGGCCGGTCTTGGGACCGAGGGTGGCGGCGTACAGCTGGCTGAGTCCGCCGCGGATCTTCTGAAACGCGGTCGACTCTGCGCGATCCAGGGCGACAATCATCTCGTCGAGGGCGGAGATGTCGGCGTGGGTCGGCGGGCGGACCTGGGTCGCGGGACGGAACAGGATGGCGTACTGCTGCCGGATGTCCTCCGCCTCGTCGAACGGGCCGACCTTGATGCGCGAGGGCAGGGCGGCGGTCGCACCGGAGAGGTTGGCAGCGAGCTGTCGGCAGCGCCGGGCAGGCTCCCCGTCGACGAACGGGACCAGCCACTCGTCGTGTCTCAGGGCGCTCACTGCGGACAGGGCCACGCCGGGGTCGACCTCTTCCTCTACGCGGGTGACCAGCGCGGCCATGCCGTCGTAGATGACCCGCTCGGTGCTGTACTGCCGCAGCCGGGCCTTGGGTAGATCCAGGCTGGCGGCGGAGAAGAACGAGAACAGCCCCTCGCCGTGACTGTGGTGGCTCATCCGGGCGGCGATCATGTCCTCGGCCCGCAGCCCGGAGCCCATCAGGGCGATGCCGAACGCAGAAGCGCTGGAGATGGCATCGTCGACGGAGAGGGTGCCGGAGCGGGTGTGGGTGGACAGCAGCCAGATGCGGGTGAGCAGCGGGTAGGGAGGATCATCTGCGGCCCACTTCTCCAGGGCGGCGAGCCGACGCTGGAGGGGGGCGGCAGCAGCACTGGTCAGCGGCGGAACGATGATCACCAGCTGGAGACCGGCGGTGCGCTGTCCGGGGGGCTTGTTGGGTGGAAACAGCGCCCCGTAGCTCTGGCCGACCACCCGGGCTGCTTGCTCACAGGCCAGCACCAGGGCATCGTCGCCGCCCTGCATGCCCAGCGCGAACGCCATGAGGTCCAGCCGGGGCTCGGCGAGGTTGTGCCGGGTCCGGCCAGCCTCAAGCAGCGGGTGCAGGGCCTCGGAGAGATGGCTCTGGAGCTGGTCTGGCTCACAGCGGACCACCGCAAGCAGCGGCTCCTCGGAGTCGAGGGAGTCCGTGAGCCGATCGACGACCTTGCCACCAAACGGCCCAATGCCGATGGCGACGGTCGGGTACTGGACGCCCACCTCAGCCGCTCACAGAGGCATCGCCATCTTCCAGGCGCTCGATCAGCGACTCGACCACCGAGCGCTCCTCCTTGATGAAGCGCTGCTCCGTCTCTTCGTAGTTCGCCGCGGCCTTAAACATCTCCTTCTTCAGCCGCTTGAGGTAGGCCTTGATCTCCTCAATGAGCTGCTCCCGGGGACGCTTCTCCAGGGCACGGTTGCGGTAGTTCTCCGTCGCGGTGCTCGAGAGCTCCTCGCGCAGATCCGGGTCCATGGCGAAGAAGGCATCGAACGAAGCCGATCGCTTGTCGGCCAGCTTCTGGGTCATGCCCTCATAGCTCCAGGAGAACCCGGTCTCACCGGCCACGATGGTGCCCATGATGTTGGCCAGGGAGAACGACTCGATCTGAGACTCTCGCCCCTGTCGAACCTTGCGGGCGGCCTTTGCTTCGGCCTTCTTCTCCATCGCCCGGCGCATCTCGACCGGGTTGAGGTTGGGCAGGCCGTCAGGACCACCCCAGCTGTGCTCGATGTGCAGCGGATAGCCCCGGAGTGGATCGTTGATGACCTTCTTGTAGGCGCTCTCCAGCTCCCGCTCGACGTTGGCGAAGAAGTACACCGGAACACCGAGGATCGCCCGGTACATCACGATGGCATCCGGCTCGTTCCAGCCAGAGACGAAGTTCATCCCGCTGACCACGCCCCGGAGGATCTGGCCGATGGAGTTGTCCTCGTCGGTGTCGTACTGCGGGGCGAGCCCGGTGTAGAGCACGTCGGCGGGGGTGACGGTCGGGTCGTCGCGCTGGAGCTGATCGATGTGGGCGAGCAGCACGCACTCGTCGTGCAGGCGCTTGAGCTTGTCCTCCACCCCGATGCGGGCCTTGGCATCGGGGACCGCCCGGACCGCCTCGTCGAGCTTGCCGGTCTTGTAGAGGTCCTCGATGCTCTCACCATCATCGAGCAGGGCGATGTAGCGCTGCTCCAGATCGAGGGCCTTGTTCATGTCGAGGTTCATGCCCTCCTCAGACAAGGCACGGGTGTAGATCTGCTTCGACTTGCTCTCCAGTCCCTTCTTGACGTCTGCGACGATCTCGGAGGCGTCCCGGGTGCGGATCTGACCGTCCGGGTCGCGCTTGGGCAGGAAGGCTTCGGTGACGAGGGGGAAGATGTCCTCGGTCTTGAAGAAGCCGCTCTTGTTGAGGTTGTGCAGGAAGAAGATGTCCCACAGCCGCTCCCGACGCCGGTCGTCTCGGAGGACCTCCGCGTCGAGGTAGTACTGGGCGACGTCGGAGTCGGGGTGGGCGGACGGGTCGCGGCGGAAGGACTCGGTGGAGGCCTCGGCCTCTCGTGCCCGGGAGTCCGCGATCTCAGCGACCATGCGGAAGGCGCCCATCATCTGCTCGCACATCAGCCGCAGCTCCTCCTGGAACGACCGCCAGAAGTCCCGCTGGAGGCTCTCCCGCTGGTCGTCGCCCAGCTCGTTGAGGAATCGGATCGCCCGGCGCTTTGAGGAGGTGAACTCCTTGTTGTCGCGGTCCATGATGGACGAGAAGAACCCACGATCCACCGAGGCGGTGAGCCCGGAATTGATGCGGGCTGCGCGGTCCTGGACATCGGCGGAGTCCAGATCCATTCGAGAGGCCTCGGCCTTGAGGAACTCGCCCTCCTCGGGATCGATGAACGGGGAGATGAACCCGCCCGCCAGCAGACGAATCAGGAACAGCCGCTGGGCGATCGGGTTGACGTCGTAGCGCTTGAAGAAGCCCTCAAGGAACGAGCCGTTCTTCAGCTCCGCCTTGAGCGCGGAGAGGTAGTCGGACATGACCCGGGATCGGGAGATGCCGTACGTCCGGCGCAGCTCGTTGATCTGGCGGGAGATGGACGGGTTGCCCTCAGAGATCTCCTGGATCTTGAACTCCGGGATCTCCATCAGCTCGTCGAGCTTGCCGAACTTCTCAAACAGCAGCTCCTGGAACGCCGTCGACAGCAGCTTGTCGCCCTGGCTCTGCTGCTCATAGATCGCGGTGAACACGCCACGCTCGTCGTTCTTGCGCTCCTGCTCCGCGCGGAAGGAGACGTACTCGACGAACTTCTGATCGATGATCTTGTTCTTCTCGTCGGGGGCCAGCCGCTCAAAGGGCGGCGAGCCATACGGCACCCGGAACTGCGGATCGTCGCCGCCAAAGCAGAGGTACTCCCGGAAGGCGCGGGCGATGTAGCGCAGGGAGGAGTAACGAATCAGGTCGTTTCGTGGCAGCTGGAGCAGTGCGACACCGAAGCTGCCGTAGTGGGTCGAGAAGTGACCACTGGCGAGCTGCTTCTGGCGCTTCTCGTAGTTGTCGTACTCGCCCTGCTGCGCACCGAGCAGCGGCGAGAAGATCTGGAGGTACGAGGCATCCGCGACGGCGTGCTCGTACTTCTCGATCGACATGTCCGCGGGCTGGTCGATGAGGTAGGCGATGTCGAACGGCCGCTGGTCGATGAACTTGCGGTCTTCGTTGGTGGTGCCCGGGTCGAAGTGGAACCGGATGCGGTCGGTGCCGCCGACGTAGCCGCCGAGCTGTCGGGTGAGGTGCTCGACCTCCTTGAGCGCGGCGTAGCCGTTGGCCTTGATGTCGTCCTGAAGCTCGGGCTTGACCTTGTTGATGAAGGTCGTCGGCAGCGACATGATCGCGGTGAGACTCGGACGACCCCAGCCGGCATCGCGGATCATCTGGCGCATGAGGTAGGCGACCGGCAGGAAGCTTCCCGAGCCGGTCCCGCCTGCGACGGAGCCATACAGGATGACCCGCACGACCTTGTCCTCGTTGTCCCGCCAGGGGTTCTCCCGGCTCGTGCAGGTCTGGAGGATGTTGCGGATCTTCTGACGGATTCGCGCCCGGTCGTTCTCCAGGTTGTAGTAGAGCCGCAGTCGACTCTCCATCCGGATCTGACCGGCACCCGCGCCCTGAGTCGAGCGGAACCCGTAGACCTCCTTGGGCGGCACCCACTGGGTGACCATCGGGTCCGGTGGGAACTGCGCCTCGCCGCGCTTGCGCTTGATGTAGGAGGCGTTGTCAAACGAGGAGATGAGGAACCGGCAGTCGGGAGAGATGTCCCGGTGCTTGTCGAGATCGTCCTTGTTGGTGTCGATCACCAGGAAGTGCGTCAGGTCGCTGATGCGGTCCCAGTTGGGGTGACGCCGCAGTCGACCGGCGAGCTGGTTGACGATCTTGCCGCCGTTGCCGCCCAGTCCGATAAACAGGACTGGCTTGAACTTTTCAGAGGCAATCAGGCCCATTTACTACTCCGGATGGTGCCCTGGTATATCACGCCGGGCATCCTGCTCTCCGGGGGCGGAGGTTGCAAACTCCCAGAAGGAGCAGCATCCGAACATCACTCCTCGACGTCTTCGATGATCTCCAGCTCTCCCTCGTCGTCGATTCCCTCGCAGGCGTAGTGCGCGGTGAAGCCGAGGTCGGTGGTGGACTCATCGCTGGAGAACCACACCGTGAAGCCAGTGCCCATGTAGGTGGTCTCCGTGCCGGCGGACTTGCCGAGCAGCCGCCCGCTGGCGTCGAAGACCTGCACGAAGTCGTACCGATGCTCGACCTCCATGCGGTCAAACCAGAGCGTGACCCGCCCCTCATCGAGACACGACGGCGTGATGCTCCAGCACAGGCTCTGGCCATTGTCGTAGTCAGCGCTGAGCTTCGAGCCGTCGGTGAAGATGCCCTCCTGCGCGGTGAGGGCTTTGGTCGAGGCGCACTTCGGAGCGGCGAGGGCGGGCATGGCGAGCAGGATGAGCATGGAATCTCCGAGGCAGGAGCAGTCATACGTCATGGCGGCCTGGATGGATCCCTCACCGATGCGATCTTGCGATAAACAGGGCCCATGAAGCTGTATACGACCCCGAAGTCCGCCAACGGTGTCAAAGCGCTCGCCGCGTTTTACCACCTTGAGGTCCCCGTCGAGGTCGTGATCGTGGACGTCTACGCCGGTGCGGGGCGGGATCCGGCCTACCTCAAGGTCAACCCACAGGGAAAGGTGCCCACCCTGGTCGATGGCGAGCTGGTCCTCTGGGAGTCCAACGCCATCCTCCAGTACCTCGCCGACACCCACGGGAAGCTGTGGGCAGACGATGCCGCGGGTCGGGCGGACATCAACCGCTGGCTGTTCTGGGAGTCCGCCCACTGGCAGCCGGTGCTCTCGAAGATCCTCACCCCGATGGTGGTCTGGAAGCTCGGCCTCGGCCTCCAGCCGTCCAAGGCGCTGGACTGGAGCGGGGTGGCCCAGCAGCTGAGCCTGCTCGAAGGGCACCTCCAGGATCGCGAATTCCTGGTCGGTGAGCGGCTGACCATCGCAGACCTCTCCATCGCCGCGATGCTCATCTACGCCAACGTCCTGCCCGACGGCTACCCGGCCCTCCAGCGGTGGCGGGCGAGGGTGGCCGGGCTGGCGGCATGGCAGCGGGCGCTGGCTGGATCGCCGTGGGTCAGCCCTCGGTGAGGGGACCGCCGTGCAGGGGACCGGCTCGCACCTGAGCGATCAGCGAGCCGAGCGACTCCGCCGGCACCTCACCAACAGCACCCCTCCAGGTCGGGAGTGCCTCCGCCAGTCGCGCCCCGACGTAGGCAGCAACCACAGCAATCGGGCTGAGGAAGTCGGCCTCAAGCACCGTCTGCTCAGCGGCAGGGACCCACAGCTCCTGGTGACGCTTCGCGCCGACGGTCTGGGTCGGATATCGCGCAGCGGTCTCATTCGGGACGGAGAATGCCGTCACAAAGCCGGCAAACCCGCTGTTGGGATCTG
>JBLHNG010000256.1:0-10186 GCA_047621685.1 Myxococcota bacterium
TGAAGGGAAAACACCAGCTCCAATAGCGTCCCGCCCCCGGTTGAATTTATTCAGCCGGGGGCGGTTCACTTTTGGAGCCTCCACTGCGTCTGGAGCCTCCACTGCTTCTGGAGCCTCCCTGCTTCTGGAGCCTCCCTGCTTCTGGAGCCTCCCTGCTGAAGTCGCTCAGTTGGCGGTGAACACAACCGGCAGCTTCTCAAGGCCGCGGAGGAAGCAGCCGGGCTTGAAGGCGGATGGCTGCTCCGGGTTCTCAGCCATGTCCGGGAGACGCGTGAGCAGCTCCTCCAGCATCACTCGAAGCTCCAGTCGGGCCAGCGCGGCTCCGATGCAGTAGTGCTTGCCGAAGCCGAATGAGAGGCCAGGCTTGCTGAAGGTGCGGGTGATGTCGAATTCCTGCGCCCGATCCCAGATGCGGGGATCCCGATTTGCGGCTGGGTAGAGCATCATGACCTGCTGGCCGGCCTTCATGACCTTGCCGTGCATCTCGTGGTCGCGGGTGAGGTGACGGGACATCCGAACGAACGGGGTGGTCCAGCGGATGATCTCCTCGACGGCGTTGGGGATGGCCTCGGGATGATCGATGAGGTGCTGCCGCTGCTCCGGGTGACGCATCAGCTGGAGCAGCCCACCGCTGATCGTGTGGCGGGTGGTCTCGCTGCCGCCGACGAGCAACAGGTTGTGCTCGTACATGATCTTATCGTCCGTCAGCCGCTCGCCGTCGATCTCAGCCTTCATCCAGGTGCTCAGGAGATCGTCGCCAGGGTTGTTGCGACGGGTCTCCATCAGCTCCTCATGGAACATCACGAAGCTGCCGAAGGACTCGATGATGTCCTCAGTGAGGTGCTGGGGGCCGTTTCCACCAGCGACGTAGACATCCGTCCAGTCGAGGACCATGTCAGAGACATCTCGGGTGTAGCCGAGCATGTCCCCCATCACGAGCATCGGGAGCGGACGGGCGAGGGCGGCGACGGCATCGCAGCTTCCCTTGCTGGCGACGTTCTCGATCAGCTCGATCGTCAGCTCGCGGACCCGGATCTCCATCTCCTTGATGCTGCGCCGGGTGAAGCCCTTGCTGACCAGGGCGCGCTGGACGGTGTGGTCCCGGCCGTCCTTGTTGATCATCGCGTCGTCAGGCCAGGTGTCGAGATCGATGTTGGGAACGACGCCGAACCGCGAGCAGAAGATGTCGGTGTTTCGGGAGATGAAGATCACATCCGCATAGCGGGAGACCGCCCAGACTTCGTTGTGCTGATCCCAGAACAGCGGCTCTTCCTCCCGAAGCCACTCGTAGAGCGGCTCGGGGTTGTCAATGTGGATGTTGAGATCGAGCAGATCGGCGTCGTGGAAGCTCATCGGTAGGGCCCTCAGCAGGGAGTGTAGAACACGTTCTACCACACCACTGAAACATGTTCTACTCCTGCCCGTCGGCCTCGATCGCTTCGGTATCCAGCCAGGTGAAGAACCACCGACGGGCACGGTGGGACAGCGGGCCGCCGATATCCTTTCTGGTGAGACCGGAGGCCTCCATGGTGTCAGACTCTTCGCTGAGGATGTCGCCGAACAGCCAGCGGAGGTACTCCCCGGTGCTGCTTCGCGCCAGCGGGTGCCCCTGCTCCACAAGCCAGCCGGTGGCCTGCCGCATGCGGGCTTCGGTGAGCACGGAATCGAGGAACGACTCGATGGAGGTCATGCGCTCCACGTTGGCTGGCGCGAGCTTCTTGACCCGGCTCACACTGTGCTTCTCCCCCTTGACCTTGAACCAGTACGCGGGATCGTTGAAGCCCTCGCTCACACAGCGCCAGACCACACCCTCTCCGACCCCTTCAACACCGAAGAAGGCCCCGGCCGGACACTGCCGCTCGACCTCGACGGTCTTTGCGATGAGCTGATCCCGCGCCTGATCTGGGGCAGTGAAGTCGATATCAAGCTCGAAGGATGCGAATTGAAGGACGTTGAAGATGCGGTCTTCTGGGGACTTCAGACTGGTGAGCTCTCTCAGGTCCAGCCAGGTGGTGTCGTCCTCCTCGACCCCGACCCGCACGCAGAAGATCGCAAACAGCGGCGCGACCTCGCTGATCGCCACCTGCTGCTGGATACCCAGCCCGCACCACTCCCCATAGACGACCACCGGCACCGGGTGGACGCCGACGTGCTCATCGATGAGGGCACGGAGCCGGGTGAGGCCGACGGCATTGGTCATGTGGGAGACGAAGCCGAAGTGATCGGACGCGCCGGTCAGCACGCGGTTGCGGGACTGGAAGCGGATCTCCCCGTCGGGCATGCGCACGATGCTGCTGTTGGTGCCGTGGAGCTTCGGGGTGCCGAGAAACCGCAGGGTCGGACGGCCGCGGTGAGACGCCGCACGAACGGTCCCGCGGTACTGGCCGATCTTGGGAAATGGAACCATCACTACCTCCTCAAAACGCAAAAACGCCCCCTCACCGGAATGGGAGGGGGCGTTTTTGGGTGTAAACCTGACTTTTCAGATTGGTTTAGACGACAACGCCCCCAGGCGACTGCGTGAGCGGGGCGGCTGTAGCGCACAGAGCCCTGCTGCGAGCCAGTCGCAGGTTGGGTCGGGGCATGGCGGGACAGCAGGGCATCATGGTGCGAAGCTACTGTGATGTCGGTGGAGTGTCAAGTCGGGAGAGGACGGTAAGATCCCCGGTGATCCACTGCTGCTGGTCACGGCGGAGGCGCTCGGTGCGCAGCTGGATCACCGAAAACCCGGCCTCAGTCGCCGCTGTGCGCAGGTAGGCGCGGGAGTGAGCATAGCGGCCGCTCTCTCGCAGGAGGTAGCCGTCTCCCTCGGTGTGCTCTGTGGAGAGGACCGCGAGGGCACCGGGCTGAGCACGCACGGCCATGGCTGCCAGGAGCGGCTTTAGATCGCCAATGTAGACCAGCACATCCGCGGCGATGAACAGGTCGTATCGCGGCCCT
The DNA here is from genome assembly GCA_047621685.1 of Myxococcota bacterium. Classification (GTDB taxonomy): domain Bacteria; phylum Myxococcota_A; class UBA796; order UBA796; family UBA796; genus JAQXDW01. Next base: position 2,941 of record JBLHNG010000256.1, read on the forward strand.
TCCGTGTGCAGGAAGTCCAGGAGCCTGCTGTGGTGGAGGCTGGTGTACAGGCCGCGCTCCTTCGCCTGGGCGAGCATGTTGGCAGAGAGATCGACGCCATCGAGGGTCTCGGTGATGTTGGAAAACGCAGCCCCGCTCAGGCCGGTCCCGCAGCCCAGATCCAGGCTCCTGGAGAAGCGGCGAGAGCCGACGACCTCTGCGACCAGCTCTGCCATGGCCTGTGGGGAGCGGTAGCTGAGCTTCTCAGAGAGGTGGGTGTCGTACTGCTCGGCGTAGTGGTCGAACAGCTCCTCGATGTAGTCGGCGGGCGCGGCTGAAGAGGTGTTGCCGGAGAGGGCATTGAGGAGGTGTCGGGCGGTGCCGTCTTCAGGAGAGAGCTGGATGGCATGCTTGTAGGCGGTGATCGCCTCTGGGATCTGCCCTCGGTTGTGGTGGGCGATGCCGAGGTTGAGGTAGCCGGCGGCGTCGTCGGGGGCGTGCCGGGTGGCGGTCTGGTAGGCGATCATGGCCTTGTCTTCCAGGCCCTGCGCATGCCAGGTGTGCCCGAGGTGGATCCAGGCCATCAGGTTGGCCGGGTCGATCTCGATGGCCTTGCGAAACGAGTCCGCGGCGTACCCGGCCTGCCCAGCACTGCCCAGCGCGATGCCCAGCTGAATCCAGGCATCGAGGTAGCCAGGAGAGAGGCGGACTGCTTCCTTGAGCGCGGCGATGGCGCCGGGGTGGTCGCTGAGCTGTCGGAGCGCGGTGCCGAGGTTGTGGTGGAGCAGGGCCTGCTGAGGCGCGCCCTGGATGGCCTGCTCATAGTGCTCGACGGCTCGCTCCAGCTCTCCCCGATCCAGGGCGAGGTTGCCGAGGTTGTTGAGGGTGTCCGGGTCTTTGGGGAGCAGGATGAGCGCCATGCGATAGGCCGCCTCTGCGCCGTCTCCATCTCGGGACTCCTGTAGCGAGAGCCCAAGGTTATACCAGCCCTCTCCTCGTGCTGGGCTGCATCGGATTGCCGCCCGATGCGCCTCGATTGCCGCCCCCTGGTCTCCTCGGGCCTGCAGGGCGAGGCCGAGGTGGCTGTGTGCGCTCCAGAGCTGCCCATCAAGCGCGATGGCCCGTCGGTAAGCGGCGATGGCATCGCTGTAGCGCTCCTCGCTGAAGTGTACGTCTCCGAGGAGGCTGTGGAGGTCTGCTCGGCCTGGTGCGAGGCTCAGGGCGTGGAGAAGGTGCTCGTGAGCTTCGCTGTGGTGGCCCCGCTGCCAGAGGAGGCCCGCCAGCAGGCGCAGTGCCTCGACGGTGTCGGGGTGGGCGGAGAGCACCTCGCGGTAGCGACGCTCAGCCGCGTCGAGCATGCCTTGCTGGTGCAGGGAGAGGGCTTCATCGAGCACAGAGTCCATGACGCTGTTGTATCAAGTGCTCCACCATCTGCGCTGGGCCTGACGCTATGCTCCCCCATGCTCCTGATGTTGATCGCCTGCTCTGAGACCCCGTCTGAGTCCCCATCTGGGACCGCAACGCTGGTGGATGTGACTGCCGTGACCGCGACCGGAGACGACGGAGACTGGACCTTCTCCGTGACGCTCCTCAGTCCAGATACTGGCTGCGAGCAGTATGCCGACTGGTGGGAGGTGCTCAGTCCGGAAGGGGAGCTGTTGTTCCGGCGCATCCTCAACCACAGCCACCCCGATGAGCAGCCATTTACCCGCAGCGGCTCACCAGTTCCGGTCGCGGAGACCGATCCGGTCATCGTGCGCGCCCACCTGAGCCCGGGTGGCTTCGGCGGTGTGGCGATGGAGGGGAGCGTGGCGGCAGGATTCTCACCGGTGGATCTCGCCGCTGACTTCGCGGCTTCCGTCGAGGATGCCGATCCGCAGCCGGATGGATGTGCCTTCTGACCCGCTTGTCTGGAGTCGGCTTGTGGTTAGTTCTGCTGTGAGGCGTTCAGGCGCTGATAGAGAGCAACCTGAAGCACAATTACCCACCAACCGGCCCACCAGGCCCAATGGAAGCGCACCGTGGCCACTGTCACACTGACCAAAGACAACATCAGCAGCGTCATCAACGACAACGCCATCGTCATTATCGACTTCTGGGCGGAGTGGTGTGGACCGTGCAAGCGGTTTGCGCCGGTCTTTGAGGAGATCTCGGAGAAGTATCCCGACATCGTGTTTGCCAAGGTCGACACCCAGGCAGAACCTGAGGTCGCTGGCTACTTCCAGATCCGCGCCATCCCGACGCTGGCGGTCTTCCGGGATCAGGTTGGCATCTACCAGAACTCTGGCGCGATGCCCCCGCATGCTTTCGAGGAGCTGATCGGGCAGGTGCGTGAGACAGACATGGATGAGGTCCGCAAGAAGATTGCGGAGCAGAAAGAGCAGCCGCCCACTGCCTGAGGTGGTCTCGATCTGATCCAAAGAAGCACCCCTGCCTGGGACTCAGGCAGGGGTGCAGCGTTAATTGAAGCAGTTTTTATTTAGCAAGCCTCAGGCTCGAAGACGCACCAGGCGCCAGCGGCTTCGCTTGAGCCACCACGACAGGATGCGATCGGACAGGGGGACCGGGGGGAGCGTGCTTTTTTGGACGGGGGCGCTCTCACCGGCAGCCCAGGCGGGGTTGGCATTCTTCTCGGCCAGATATTCAAGCAGTGCGTAGTTCATGGTTGATTCTCGGTTTGGTTTTTGAGGCGTAGGTATGACAAGGCGTGCTATTTTTAAGCACACAATAAAGAGTCTGCATGTTTAATGACGGAGGTCTCCATGCTGAGGCCAGGCGGTCTCAGAGGGACAGGCTCCATGGCTCACAGGCTTCATGGCTCACAGGCAGTGTGATGACCTGTTTTGTCTGATTCCGAGGAAAACCACGACCACCACAGACAAGCTGGATGATTGTATTACTGCGGTTACCCGTTTAGAATCAGCAGGCCGTCAGCAGATGGCTGCGGTGAAGTCCGGCTGGATGGGGTCGAGGACGGGATCAACCAAAAGTGCGATCCCGGTGGACTGGAAGGTGCTGTACATGTTCTTCATGTTGGGCCTCCGGGTGAAGGTTGATGGTTCCTGACCGTTGGGACTGATTGCCCCCCTAACGTTTAATTTTTTGTGTTGAAACGTGCAACTGGTTTGTTGAGCTTTTTCGTTCAGCATTATCCGGCACCAGTCATGTCGCCCCCTTCTGGCGGACAGTCGATGTGAGAGGATGTCAGCGCGTAGCGGGGGGGTGAAACCCCCGTTTCAGACAAAAGCGCACCAGTCGGGCCGGATACTGTCCGGCCCGGTGACTTTTCAGACAAAAGCGCACCAGTCGGGCCGGATACTGTCCGGCCCGGTGACTTTTCAGACAAAAGCGCACCAGTCGGGCCGGATACTGTCCGGCCCGGTGACTGGTGCCAGTTATCCTACGTTCCCTCCAGCCCGGGTCATCCGATGAAGCTCCACGACCTCTTCCTCCTGCCGGCTCTGCTGGTGGGCTGCGCGCACAGCCCACGCTCCTCCTCGCACCTCTTTCCGGATCCGGTCACAGTCATGGGTCACCGGGGGGCACGGGCGGTTGCGCCGGAGAACACGGCGGCGGGATTTGAGGTCTGTGCGAATCTCTCCGTTCCGTTTGAGCTGGACACGACCCTGTGTGGCAGCGGAGAGCTGGTTGTCATCCACGATGACACCCTGGAGCGCACCACCACTGGCAGCGGAGTGGTCAGCGAGACTCCGCTGGCAATGCTCTCTGGTCTCGATGCCGGTGCATTCTTCAGCGCGGACTTTTCCGGTGAGCCCATTCCCACCCTCGACCGGGCGCTCGACTTTGCAGATCGGGTGATCGTGAACATCGAGGTCAAGGCTGGACCAGGCACCGAGGCGGAGCCCCTTGCGGCAGCGGTGGTGTCGCTCATTGAGTCGCGAGGGCTGGTGGATCGGGTGATCGTGACTTCGTTCAATCCCTTTGTCCTGGAGCAGGTTCGGCTGAAGAATCCGGACATCTACCGGGGGCAGATCTATGGGACGTTTCGGGGCTCTGACCTTGGACTGCTCTCACGGATTCTGCTGAAGAACCTCGCGTTCAATCGCAAAGCAGTGCCGGACCTGCTGATGGTGGAGAGCGCAATGGTCAGTCGTCGCTACACCCGGAAGATGCACCGGCGGGGCTACCGGATCTTCACCTGGACGGTCAACGAGCCCGATGAGATTCGTCGGGTTGTGGAGGCCGGGGTTGATGGCATCATCACCGATGACCCGGCTGCTGCACTCACGATCATCGGCGAGTAACGTGTGCGGCGTGTGATGGGATGGCGCCACCAGCGGACGAGGCCGTGCTGGTGGCGTATCCTGGGGGCGTGGAGATCATTGAGCGCGATGTGGTGGTGGTCGGCGGCGGTGGAGCCGGGATCGTGGCGGCGTGCCGTGCGGCTGCGAGTGGGGCTGCGGTGGTGGTGGTCTCCAAGGAGCCGATCGGGGTGGGAGATACGAAGATCTCCACCGGAATCATCGCCCGTGTCGCCGGCCCCGACTCTCCCGCGATGTTCGCCGGAGACGTGCTTCGAAGCGGCAGCGGGCTGTCCGACCCCGCACTGGTGAGTGTGCTGGCAGAGGGGACCGATGCGGCGTATCGATGGCTGGAGTCCGCCGGGCTTCGTGCCAGCCGGCTTCCCGATGGCTCTCCGAGGACGCTCACGGCCCCGATGGGCGGTCACAGCGCAGCCCGCTCGATTCCCCACCCGGCTCGGGGGCTCGATGTGGCCTCTGCGCTGTGGAGCCAGGCGGATCGGAGCCGGCTGACGGTGCTCGATGATGCGTGGTGTGGGGAGGTGGTGACCGACGCGGGACGGGTCAGCGGGGTGGTGGTCTACCTGGCTCGGGAGGGCCGGTGGCTGGGGATTCGGGCTGGCGCGGTCATTCTGGCGACGGGTGGACTGGGGGCGCTGTATGCGCCGCACTCCGACACCATGCGCAGCAGCACCGGGGATGGGTATGCCCTCGCACTCCGCGCCGGGGCTGCGCTGGTGGACATGGAGCAGGTCCAGTTCACCCCGTTTGGTCTGGTCCGACCCGCTCGCTTCCTTGGCCTGCCGCTGGGGGAGCCCATCCTCGCCGGGCCTGCGGGGCTGCTGCTCGATGGTGAGGGCAACCTCCTGGCAGAGGGCATCGCGACCTGGAGCCGGGCGCGGGTGGCTGGCGTGGCTGCGGCGGCGATCTCGGTCGGGCAGGGGACCGATGCTGGTGGCGTGCTGCTCGACCTGCGCGAGAGCCGGAAGGATGCGGTGTTCATGGCACGCATGGAGGCGGACTTCGGGCATGTGCTCGCTCGAGTTCGGAGTGCGATGGGACCGGCTGCAGCGCGGATGGAGGTGCCCTGGGAGGTCGCTCCGACTGCGCACTACCACATGGGCGGTGTGGTAGTGGATGCCTGGGGGGAGAGTCGAATTCCCGGGCTGTTCGCCATTGGACAGTGTGCGGGTGGGATCCATGGCGCCAACCGGCTCGGCTCCACCTCGCTGCCGACGCTGGTGGTGTTCGGGCTTCGGGCCGCGGAGTCTGCTGCGCGCTCAGGCTATCGCCCAGGTGGCTTTGTCCCGGAGCCGCTCCCCTGCGCTGGTCCCCCAAAGACCCATGCCCTGACCCAGCGCCTCAATGCTGGTGCCTGGCGTGGTCTGGGACCGGCCCGGAGCGCTGTGGGGATCGCGGCGGTGCTGGCAGACATTGGGGAGATCCGCGCACAGATTGCAGGGGTGGGGGAGCGGCGGAGCCGGAGGTGGGATGTCGGCCTGATGCAGCGAATGGAGCTGGAGAGTCTGCTGGCTGTGGCGGAGGCGGTCGGTCGGTCTGCGCTGGCCCGGTCGGCGAGCCTGGGGGCACACTTTCGGCTGGACAGCACCGGCACCGGGGGACCGCCACCGATTCGGGTGCAGCGCATTGCCGGAGCGGTGGTGGTCGATCGTGTAGTCTGACGAGAATCAGGGAGTCAGGATGACGGTCGATTTGTGGATGCTGGTGGCTGCGGTGGTGCTGACCTGGGTGCAGATCCTGATCGCTGCGACTCCGGGGTTGCTGATGTTTCCCAAGTGGGCAACCGGAAACCGCGACGGCAGCGTGGACATACCGACCTGGGCGCAGCGGATGGACCGTGCGGCGCAGAACATGAAAGAGAACCTGCCGATGTTCGCGGCGCTGGTCCTCATCGCCCATGTCTCTGGAGAGGCAGATGCGACCTCGGCCCTCGGCGCGCAGATCTTTGTGGGCGCTCGGATTGCCCATGGGATCATCTACCCGGTCGGAATACCCGTTGTCCGCACCCTGGTCTGGTCGGTCTCGGTCGCGGGAATGGGCATGATCATCGCATCGCTGTTCTGAGATGCAGGTCTTCCTGGTGCGCAGCGACGGTGTGCGCACCTGGGAGATCGCGGTTGAGGTTGCCGACGACCCGCGCCCGACGATCCTGGAGGTTCTCCAGCAGGTGCAGGACGTGACTCCGGATTTGGCCTTTCGGTATGGATGTCGTAACGCCAGGTGTGGCGTGTGTACGGTCGAGGTGTCCGGGCGTCCGCGGCTGGCGTGTCGGGATCGGGTTCGAGACGGCGACCGCATCTCTGCGCTGTCCACCCTGCCGGTACTTCGAGACCTGGTCAGCGATCGCAGCCCGGTCGATCACCGGCTGAAGGGCCTGCTCCCGCCAGCACCGGTTGCGACCGGGGAGGGGCCGGGGGCGGTCTACCTGGACCTCGGGCGGTGCATCGCCTGCTACGCCTGCCTGGATGGCTGTCCCCTGCATGCTGCCGGTCTGGGGGATCCCGCCTCTCTGCTCCGGCTCCAGCGAATCCGTCTCGATCCAGCGGCGGATGCGGACACCCGGGCGGCGGCCCTGTCGACGGCGATGTCACTGGGGCTGTCGGCATGTGCGGACTGTCGGGGGTGTCGGTGCGGGGTCGGCATCCGGCTGGTGCGGGATGTGATCGACCCACTCACAAAGGCTATCGACCGCTGATCTCGATGTCTCCGGTCGCGACCCGGGCGTCGATCAGGGCGTCGGCGCTTGAGTCGTCGGTGATCTCGTCGAGGCTGATGGCGCCTGCGGACATGTCGAGGTGGAGGTCGTAGGCACCTGCCGGGACGGACAGCTCGATCGCACCGGCTCCGACGATGGCGTACAGCTCCTCAGGGCGTCGGATGACCTCGGCGCTGATGTCTCCAGCACCGGTCGCCATGCTGATCCAGGGGCTGCTGAGCCCTTCAGCACTGATGCTTCCGGAGTCCACCGAGACATCCACTGGCCC
>JBLHNG010000257.1:0-10161 GCA_047621685.1 Myxococcota bacterium
TAGATGAACACCGTGCCTCCCCCGATGCCTTCTCCTCTTATCCCGACCTCAAGACACAAGGAGAGGAAGGCAGCCACCTGACCGGCTTCGTCGGACTCACCCCGTCCCCGCTCCGCTCCACGAATCGACAATCAGCCCGTCTCCGACCGGCACTTGTCGAACTTTATGGTCAGTACAGAGAGGAAGGCAGCCACCTGACCGGCTTCGTCGGACTCACCCCGTCCCCGCGCCTCTCCACGAATCGGCAGTTCACCCCGCCTTCGGCCGGCTACTGCCGTGGCTCACCGGCGGGTCCGTGAGCCAGCCACCTACGACCGGCTGATGCGAGCAACTTCAGCTCAGGGTCTGCAGGAGCCGAAGTCTCCGCCGATCAGGCCTCCCGTGACCGGTACCGAAAAATGTTCGGCAGACCTGTGATCTGACCGACATCCCTGTCGGCTGCAAGGGACACATCGGCTTAAACTGAGCCCTCTCCCAGCGCCGCTCTGAGTCAGGAACCGTACTTCACCGAGCAGCCCCAGGGCTTCGGGCTGGCCTCGGCGACGGGCAGTCCGGCGGTGATCGCAGTCAGTGCGGCGTCGACGTAGTTGACCTCGACATCGCCGGTGACACTGCCCAGCGGTGCGTTGGAGAAGGCACCAGCAAACACCAGCGTTCCGTCGGGCGCGATGACGTACATGTGCGGGGTGGTCTTCGCACCAAAGGCCTTGCCGACCGCGCCGCTCTCATCGAGGAGGACCGGTCGCTCGATGTCCCACTTGTCGGCGGCGCGCTTGTTGGTGCCCAGGCCCGTCCCTTCCTTGCCCGACGCCCCGGAGTTGATCGCCAGCCAGGTGACGCCCTGAGCAGTCCACTTGTTGGCGGTGTCGGTCATCTTGTCGGAGCTGTAGACGTCCTTGACGAACGGACAGCCGGGGTTGAACCACTCCAGCACGACGGTCTGACCGGTGAAGTCCGACAGCTTGACCAGGCTGCCATCGACTGCAGGCAGCACGAACTCTGGTGCCGCTGCACCGACGCGGGCACGGGCGCTGGCCTCGATGGGTGTCGGTGCGTTCGGGATCGGCTCGTTGCCCGCTGGGTCACAGGCAGTCAGGACAGCAAGCAGTCCGATCAACATCTGGCGCATGGTCTCTCCGGCTCGGCGTCGTGGGTTGGCTAACGCGGGCTCTTCGAGACACCACCCGGGCTCAGGTCTCCTGACGCTGTGGCTGGCATCATCCTGATCACAGCGCGCCACACACCAGCAACAAAGACCTTGACAAGAACCAGTATGTACGCTCTTTTTCATGAAAATGGAGCACACTGTGATCGGGATGATGTGGGTGCTGGGGTGCAGCGGTGGCGATGAAGATGTCACCTACTACGAAGACGTCAAGCCCATCCTCGATGGGCGCTGTGTGAACTGCCACCAGGACGGCGGGGTCGCACCGTTCGTGCTGGATGCCTACGCCGACGCCGCGCCCCTGGCCGACGCCATCGCCAGCAACACCACGGCCCGCACCATGCCGCCGTGGGGCGCGGTCGAGGGCCACCAGGGCTACAACGATGACCCCTCCCTCTCCGCCGAGCAGCTCGACACCCTCACCGCCTGGGCCGAGCAGGGTGCCCTGGAGGGCGATGCCGCGACCGAGGGAGCACCGCTGACACCGGTAGGACAGAGCCTCGCGCGCATCGACATCACCTTGGAGATGCCCGAGCCCTACACCCCCAGCAACGATCAGCCCGACGACTACCGCTGCTTCGTGCTCGACTGGCCAGAAGACACCGAGCAGTACGTCACCGCCTTCAACGTCCTGCCGGGCAATGACGAGGTGGTCCACCACGTCGCCGCGTTCCTCGTCGCGCCCGATGGGCTGCTGGGAGACAGCATCTTCGAGACCATCGCGGGGTGGGACGCCAGCGAAGACGGCCCTGGCTATAGCTGCTACGGCGGCCCGAGCAGCTCCAACGGAGAGAGCGCCCAGATCCCCATCGAGCAGCTCGCGCAGTGGGTTCCAGGCTTCGGTGCGCAGGAGTTCTCCGAGGGCACCGGCATCCTCATCCCGCCAGGCTCTCAGATCATCCTCCAGCTCCACTACAACGTGGCAGGCGGGGTCGGGGAGGATCAAACCGCCATTGAGTTCACCCTGGAGGACACCGTGGCACGTCGGGCGCAGTTCGCACCGGTGCTCGATGCCACCTGGCCGCTGTCAGGCATGGACATCCCCGCCGGGCAGGTCACCACCCACGACGTGCAGTTCGATCCCCGGGCGTTCTTCGCGCTGCTCAGCGGCGATGCCCTCAACCTCGACGACGGATTCGACATCCACTCCATCCTCCTGCACATGCACAAGCTCGGTGAGCACGGCATGGTCAGCGTGGAGCGCGCAGACGGCTCCAGCGAGGTCCTCCTGGAGGTCTCTCCCTACGACTTCAACTGGCAGCTCAACTACCGGCTCTCTCAAGCGGTGCCGTTTGCCGACGGCGATGAGATCCGCCTGACCTGCACGTTCGACAACTCTGAAGGCAGCGCCGACCTGTCCTGGGGAGAAGGCTCCGAGGAAGAGATGTGTGTGGCGAACCTGTTCATCTCGGAGCTTTAGGAACCGCGATCATCCGGTTGGGGGCACCCACGGTCGCAGATCCGGGATCTGAGTCCAGCCGCTGTGCAGACCACACCCGCGGTGCTGCCGGTGTAGCAGGCGTCGAGGATGATGTGCAGGTCAAGCCCCTTCGTGCGGGCTTCACCAGCCGCCGCATTCAGCACAGCATTCTTGGCGATCTGGCTGTCGGTGCCCACCATTCCCCCGGGGGTGCCCGGCGAAGTACAGCACCACATCGTCTCCCGGGTTCAGCTCCTCGCTCTGAAGGGGCTTCATCAGGGACTTCTCCAGCGCGCTGGCGGTGAGGTTCTTCTCCACGCCCGACGGCACCTCGTACTGCTCGGACTTCAGCGCCCCGGCCATGGCGCTGGCATCGGGTGCGGTGGTGAGCTCGGAGTAGGGGGACTCGTACTCGTCGTTGGCGATGATCGCGGCGGTCTTGCACTGCCCGTCGGACTCATCGGGAACCCCAATGCGGACCTCGGTGGGGTGCTGGTCTCTGCGGAGGGTCTCGTCGACGAGGGTGGCGCCGGACACCCTCCATCAGCGCCACAAGCCGCTGGGTGAAGAAGCCACCGGTGTTGTCCTCGCGAGCCAGCTCCAGCCCACCCACTGCGGTGTCACGCCATCGCGAGCTTGAGCAGGATGTGGTGGTGAAAGCGGTCCACGTAGCGGGTGGTCTCCACCAGGATCGCCGGGCTCTTTCGCAGATCCATGTGCCCGCGATCAAGCACCTGCTGGATCTCCTTCCTGTCGCACTGGGACAGCCGCTCCTGGTGCCTCAGTCGGGACTGCGTCAGGGCACCGAGCCGAGCCTCAAGCTGGACGACGAGGGCCTCACGGCTGAACTCGGCGGCTTCGGAGAGACTGAGGAGGTCTCGCAGAGAGAGGGTCATGGGTGCTCCAGTGCAGATACCTTGAGAGTATCTGCGTCTGTGCCGCGCCAATGTTTCAGCCGATTACACGAGTCGGAACTCACCATTGAATCTGAAGTTGTGCTCCCTGGCGGTCGGGGGAGAGCACAGGCAGGAGAGACACCTCCACCGGGGTCTGCCCGGAGAGTGTGCGAATGTTCTCCGCGGTCTGGAGGTAGCTGAAGACGATGCCGGAGGTGAGCAGGGGGGCAGAGACGGCGTAGACGATCCGCATCTCATCGGCTTCCACGGCTGCATACAGCGAGACGATGCTCGCTCCGGCCATGAGGAGTCCAGCCTTTCCCAGCGTCGCTCTGCTGCCAGGTATCTTCGCCGCGGTCTTCAGCGAATACACCCCATGCTGGATGCCAGCTATCAGAACGCCGCCTCCGCCCATGCCCACCAGGAACGTGCCACCAATGCTCCTCCCCAGCGAGCAGCCGCCCGAGCTGTATTTGAGGTTCGATTCTCCAGGGCAGGCCCCCACCGCCAGGACGACCCCACCCGCGATCATCGCACCGCTGACTCCCATGAGGGAGGTGTGTTGAAGGCGACGCTCACGGATGTCCTCCTCGAACATATGCTCTCGAGGAACCTCATATATCGCCGGCAGGATCGGCATCTGTTGTGCAAACAACAGGCCCGGCACAAGAAGTGCAAACATTCGTCTCTCTCAGCGCCCAGCCTGACCCTCACAATACGGCAAACCAATCGGGAGCGCGACAACAACCCGGGGGCTTCGGTCATGCTTCCGGACACGACCCTACTTGAGATCCGTCCAGAGGACTCGCCCGGAAAAGATGGGGTCGTCCCAAAGGGACGAGGGAGTGGGGAAGATACTGCTTCCCCATCAAAAAAAAGCAGCCTCGGTCATTGTACCGCACTCCAGACCGGTCCCCGGTTGTCATCGCGGCGAATGATCCAGCCCCTCCGCCGTCGGTCGGGGTGGAGGTTGACATGATGATCCTGCTCACTGCGCTGTCCGCCAGCGCGCTTCAGTTCGGAGACATTGCCCCGCCCATCACCGCAGATCAGTGGCTCCAGGGCACCCCGACTCCGACGGAGGGACGGGTGGTGGTGGTGGAGTTCTTCGCGACCTGGTGCGGCCCGTGCTGGGAGACGATCCCCCACCTCAGCGCGCTCCAGACTGACAACCCCGATGAGCTGGTGATCATTGGAGTCGCTGCGGACGCGAGTGAGTCACCGGAGCTGCTGCGGCGGTTCGTCACCGTCACCGAGATGTCGTATCGGGCGATCACTGACGATGACGGGCAGACGTACTCGGCGTACATGGATGCGATGGACCTCAGCGGGATCCCGGCGGCGTTCCTCATCGACCGCAGCGGGCGGCTGGTCTGGCAGGGTCACCCCGAGCTGCTCGATGGGCCGCTGTCTGAGGCGCTGGCGAGCCCGGCACCTTCCTCGGTCCACGCTCCCGTGCCGTTGACCGAGACGATGGTCACGACGGAGGCGGATCCGACGCCGCCAGTCGCTGTCGACGAGGTCGGGGTGGTGAAGCGCCTGAGCCGCTGGTGGATCTCACTGCTGAATTAGCGGGATACACTCGCCGTGTCTCGGAGGGCTGCGGTGGCAAAGCGATTCAGCGATCAGGTGGTGTGGATTACCGGTGGTGGCAGCGGACTGGGCAAGGCGATGGCGGTGGAGTTTGCCCGCCAGGGTGCCCGGGTCGCGGTCTCCGGTCGACGGGCGGATCGGCTTGAGGAGGTCGTGGGGCTGATCGAGGCGGTCGGCAGCATGGGTGCAGCGGTTCCCTGCGACGTCACCGACGAGGACGCGGTGGAGTCTGCGGTGCGCACCGTGGCCGACACCTTCGGACGCATCGACGTGGTCGTCGCCAATGCTGGCTACGCAGTGAGCGGGCGCATCGAGTCGCTGTCCACCGAGGCATGGCGGCAGCAGTTCGAGGTCAACGTCCTCGGGCTGGTGACCACCGTGCGCTGCGCACTGCCAGAGCTGAAGCGCAGCCGGGGACGCATCGCGCTGATCGCCAGCGTCGCGGCGTTCCTCGGGGTGCCAGCCAGCGGGGCCTATGGGGCGAGCAAGGCCGCGGTCCGAAGCATCGGCGAGACCCTCTCTGCGGAGCTTGCGGGCTCTGGGGTCACCTGCACCACGATCCACCCCGGGTTTGTGGAGAGCGAGATCAACCAGGTCGACAACACCGGGGTCCACCATCCCGACAAGGCTGACTCGCGGCCTGCTGCGCTGATGTGGCCCGCCGACAAGGCTGCCTCCGTGATGGTGCGGGCGATTCACCAGCGCAAGGTGGAGTATGTGTTCACCGGGCATGGGAAGTTCGCGGCGTTTATTGGCATGCACATGCCGGGGCTCACGACTCGGATTGTCGGGATGACTGAGGCGCGCAAGAAGCGTCAGCTCAAGGGCTGAACCGCTGTGGGTTGAGGCACAGGAAGGTCCTGTGAGAGTGCGGACGGTGGCCGCTGGGCGGGGACTCGCCATTGGTGTCGGGCTGGGGTCCGCTGGGCGGGTAGCCCAGGGGGAGCGACCGCAAGGCGGGCACTCCCGGAGAGAACCGTAAGGTGAACATCGGGAATGCAGCCCGAAGGGCAGGCGACATCTAAAGCAGAGATGGACGAATCCTTGAAGTGAGGCGGTAACTCCAACGTCGTCTCCGTCCCCCGGCTGACGGCGCCCGGCTGACGGCACCCCGACACCAATCGCTCAAAAATCAAACCGCCGGTCCTGCCCCCGCTCAAACCGCATCCCCTCCGACCCATCCGGCTTCACATACCGACCCGACCAGGTGTAGGTCGGCAGATCCATGTGGCCGGTCGTCACCTTGAGCTGAAAATGAAGCGTGCCCCCAGGCTCGACCTGGATCGTGGGGATCGGGAACAGCTGCTGGCCCCAGTGGGTGTAGGAGCCCGGCCCGGTGTCCAGAGTGTGCTCTGGGGACAGCTCCGCGGTGAACCAGCCGAGCACGCAGTCGACGGGGCCAGCGACCTCGAAGGTCCACTTCCGGGCGCCGTCGGCGGGGGGCGGGGGGAAGGTCGGCTGGATGTCGCCAAAGGAGACCGGGGCGGCGGTGAGGAGCTGTGGGGAGGGGCACTGGGTGTTGTAGATGTCGTTGACCGCGGACTCTCGGGCGGCGGAGAAGTCGATGTCGTACCGGGGGGAGTCCCACCAGGCGAACTCCCCGAAGATCGGCGCGAGGAAGCTTGGGGCGAGCCAGGTGGTGATGTTTGCCGGGCAGATCCGGGCGTCGGGCTTGAGCATGCCGCGGCATCTGGCGAGCACACCGAGCATGGCGTCGGAGTAGACGAAGTTGCCCATGCACTCGGTGACCAGGAGGTCGGCGGGCTCGGGAAGGGTGACATCGGCGGCGTCGGACTCGATGACCTCGATGATGTCGGACAGGCCGTTGTCGGCGATCACCCGGCGGGCGAGCCGAGCGATCGGGGTGGACTCGATGGCGTAGACCTTCCGCGCACCGGCACGGGCAGCGAAGATGCTCATCACCCCCGTCCCGGCGCCGACATCGACCACCACGTCTCCAGGTCGGACCAGGGCGTTGATGGCACGCCGATAGCCCTCGGTGCGGGTGGTGTCCTTGAGCATGTGGCGGTGGTAGCGGACGCCGAAGAAGTGGCCGGTGCTCATGGTGCTCTCCAGAAGGTGATCTCTGCGCGATCGATGAGGGTAAAGACGGTGCCGCGGCCTTTCTGCGTGAGTCCGCCGGTCAGGCCGGTGACCCAGCGCGACGGCAAGGCGTCCCGGCCGTGCAGCGCACCCACCGCAGCCCCAACGACAGCGGCGACGGTGTCGTTGTCTTTGGTGTCGTTGACCGCCCGGATGATCGCCTGCTCCGGGTCCGCAGCGTGTCGCTCCAGGATGGCGAGCACGCAGGCCAGGGTCTCCAAGAGGTAGGCCCCGGAGTGCCAGGTGTTGCAGAGGTCGCGGGTGGAGCGGCGGTCGGTGTGGACGTCGGCGAGGCGGACGGTGAGCCACTGAGAGAGGGGGCCGCAGAAGCTGCGGAAGTCCCCACCCCGGGGGGCGTAGTCGGCCAGCTCCAGGGGAGCGGCTGCGGCACAGAAGGTCTCAACCCACCAGCCCGACGGGGGCGGGGTGTCCCGGGCAAGCAGCGACCAGAGCATCTTCACGAACGCCACGCAGGCGGCGTTGGAGGCGGAGTCGTTGTGGGTGAGCATGCCAGCGATCGCAGCATCGGCCCACAGCGCGGGGGACGGGCTGGCCAGGTGGGGCAGCAGGATGGGCGCGATCCGCATCAAGGCACCGTTTCCTGCGGAGCCCACGCCCCGCTCCGACCAGTGCTTTTGATGGTTGCCGCGAAACGCGCGGACGCTCTGCCCCTCTCCGATGGTCTTCCCCGACGCGATGAACCGGTCGGACAGTCGGGCGGGATTCAGACCGCCGTCGGTGAGGAGCTGGTCGAGGGTCCAGAAGGTGAGCTGGGTGTCATCGGAGGGGTGGCCCTCGGCTGGGCCACCGCCCGCCCGACGGTGGCGGTGGTAGTCCGTGACTTCTCCGTGGCTGCGGCGTCGTCGGTCCGGGAGCATGCCCTCGCTGGGGCGGCCCAGGGCGTCTCCGATGGCGACCCCGAGCAGCATCCCGGCACAGGCATCGAAGCGAACGCTCGCTGGCAGGGGCGAAACAGGGGTGTCCAGCGTGCCCCCTTGCCGCATTGCGATCGAATCGTCATCCAGCAGGCGGGCCAGGGTCGCGCGATTGTCCAGCATGAGCCGCCCTGTATCCCATCATGTGACGATTGGGCTGCGGAGGTGCGGAGTCGGTTTAATTCCTGTATATCCCCCCAACCAGCGTAGCGATCTGACCGGCATCGGGCGTCTGGATGGGAGAGCCTGAATGCGGACACTGCCTCTGCTTTTGACGAGCCTGATGATGGTCGCCTGTGGCGCCAAGGAGATCCGCGATCAGGCCGAGGAGTCCCACGATGACCGACGGGTCTCTGGAGTCTTCCCCAGCCACGACGCAATGGCCTTGCGCGGTGACATCAGCATCCAGGTGGTCCTTGGCGAGGAGATGATCGGCACCCTCCCCAACATCCACGTCATCGGCCAGCACGACTCCTGGAGTCCGCAGTGCGCCCTGGACGAGACGGAGAAGTGGGTCACCTGCAAGCCGCTCATGGATCTCCCCCGGAACCAGGTGTTCGACATCAAGGTCGGCCTGTTCGACGACAACCCCCTCGCCGTCACCCCGACCAGTGAGTTCCCCGAGTCCACCCCGGGCTACCTGCTCAACACCAACTCCAACATCACCAACTTCGGCGAGGATGCCTCGACCGCCGAGCGTGTCGGCGAGATGTTCCGAAGCAGCGACATCGCGGTGCTCATCGAAGGCTACAACGGTCAGGCCGGCAACTTCACCCTGCTGGCCGGCCCGGTCGACATCCAGGACAACGGCAAGGCCTCCGTCCGCGCCCCTGGCCTCACCTTCGTCAAGGACATCGTCATTGATGACAGCGGCTCGTTTAGCAGCACCGCCCAGAGCGTGTTCATGCCCATCTTCGTGGACACCGGCTTCGTTCAGGTCCTCATCCAGAACTCTCGGGTGACCGGTCAGATCCAGGCCGGGGAGATCCGGGGGCTGAAGATCACGGGGGATATTCCGGCGATCAGCCTGGTGAAGCTGGCAGAGCCACTGGGGGCAGCCGCGAACCTGGTGCTGGGGAGCATCACGATGGATGTGGACTTGGATGAGGATGGGGAGGCGGATGCTGCGTTTTTCAGTCTGGTGACCAGCGCCCCGCGAGTGGAGATGGTTCAGTACTGAGACTGCGGGCGGTGGCCGCAGGGCGGGGATTCGCCCTTGGTGTCATGTCATGCTGGGGCCACAAGGTGGGTAGCCCAGGGGCGGCCGTCAGAGCGGGCAGTCACACAGTCGCTGAGCGAGTATTCGTGCAGCCCCCGCCCGTCCCTGCGCCTCACCCCGGCACGGCAATCAGCCCGTCGCTCCTCAACGGCAAGACGGAGCAAAGCGACCTACAGCTCCTCCACCCGCACCACCACCACCGTCACGTTGTCTTCCGTTCCGTTCGCCAGCGCCTGCTGCACCAGCTCCTCCGCCAGATCCTCAAACGGCGTCCGCCGACAGATCCCGGCCAGCGCCTCATCGTCCAGCGGATCCGTCAGCCCATCGCTGCACAGCACAAACACATCGCCGGGCATGACCGGGCGGGTGGAGGTGTCGGGCTCGACGGGGCCGTGGTAGCCGACGGACTGGGTGAGGATGTTCTTGTGGGGAACGATCCGAGCCAGCTCAGGGGTGAGGCGACCGGCGTCGATCTCCTGCTGCACCACGGTGTGATCCCGGGTGAGGCGCTTGATGCGGTCGCCCCGGAACAGGTAGAGCCGACTGTCTCCGACGTGGCCGAAGTGCGCGGTCTCGTCCTCCAGCAGCAGCACCGTCAGGGTCGTGCCCATCCCGGAGTGCACCGGATTGTCGATCGCCTTCCGGCGGATGCGAACCGACGCCTGGTTCATCGCGTATCGGAGCCGCTCGCGGATGGAGTCGTCCTCATCGAGTGCCTGACGGTCGAGGCGGGTCTCGTCGGGGTCGTGGGCATTAAGCAGAACGTCCTGGACAGTCTCGACAGCGATGGCGCTGGCGACCTCCCCGGAAGCGTGTCCGCCCATGCCGTC
>JBLHNG010000258.1:0-10152 GCA_047621685.1 Myxococcota bacterium
CGTCGTTGTCGGCGTACCAGGTGTAGAAGACGGTCGACCCGTCCTTGTCGTCGCAGTCTGAGGCGTTGGCGACGAACTCCAGGGGAGCCTGACACTCCATGATCGAGAGGTCCGCATCTCCATAACCATCGGCGTCGGCGTCGTAGTACCAGAGGGTCTGGGGGTTGATCAGCTCGTCGAAGTCATTGCAGTCTTCACCGCCACAGGCCGAGGCGATGTAGCCGTCTCCGTCCTCGTCTGCGTCCGGGGCCGTGCAGACCCCGCTGTAGAGGTTGGTGAAGAAGGCGGTGTTTCCAGAGATCAGGGTGCAGCTGTCGTCGAAGATGTTCGCGTCTGCCGCCAGCACGACCCGATCCTCATAGGCGACCAGGGCCTGCCCGGAGTAGCCCTCAAGCAGCTTGACGCCGCTGGAGCCAACGTTGACCTCGCCGCTGTAGGCGTAGCTGAGGGAGGAGAAGCCGGAGGTCAGGGAGTGGCTGGACTTGGTGACCGTGGCGCTCCACCCACAGTCGGAGTCGTAGATGGCCGACGAGGAGAAGCTGCTGCTGAGACCGAGGTCGGCGAGCAGATCATTGAGCACTGAGAGGCTGTCGGAGAAGTAGCTGTTGGCGACCTCCCCCACCAGGACCAGGAGGCCACCCTCAGCGAGGTAGTCGGACAGGTCGCTGACCTCCGCTTCGGAGAAGCTCTCTGCGTTGACTGCCAGGACGAGCATCCGGTAGTCGCTGATGTCAGCGGGCCAGGAGGTGAGCTCATCCACGCCGTTTGAGCCAGCCGTTGTCATGGCCGCATCGAAGCGGGTGTGGCCGAGGGTGCTGATCAAGCTGCTGTGGCCGGTGTACCAGAGCACGTCACCGGCAGATGCGAGGCCGGTCAAGGCAAGAAGGACAGACATTCATCAAGCTCCGGGTGGGTGAGGCAGAGTTTAGCGATAGAATCGCCGGGCCTCTACAGGAGTCCCGCGTGCCCCCAATCTCCATTCGAGTTGCCGGTCCCCGAGGCCGCCTCGCAGCGCTTCAGCTTCGACGTGCGGTGTTTATCGAAGAGCTTGGGATGACAGCGGAGGTGTTCGACAGTCAGGATGCCGAGAGCCTGCTTTTGCTTGCTTGCCTGGAGGAGACCGCCGTCGCCAGCGCTCGCCTGTGTATCCGGATGGGCGCGGATGATCTCGAACGTGCCGAGGTCCAGTGGGTTGCGGTCCTCCCGGAGCACCGACGCCAGGGGGTCGGCGCAGCGCTGCTGGGCACGGCAGAGTCCGAGGCGCTTCGTCGGGGGCTGGACGCGGTGCACTGCCACCCCCCGGCGAGCCTCCGGGAGGCCATGTCTCGGGTGGGATACCGCAGCGAAGATTCGTGGATGGTGAAGCAGCTGTGGTGATTTTGTCCCTGCTGCTCGGCGCGCGGGCCGCTTCTGGCCCCCCGGTGGGCACCCTGCTGCTGGCAGGTGGCGGGGCCCTCCCGGGCACGATCTACGACGAATTCATCGATCTGGCTGGTGGGCTGTCCGCAGACATCGTCATCATTCCCACCGCCGCAGCCGCTCCGGGCAAGCCGGGCTGGGACGCCCCGCTGAAGGCCCGGGGGGCGACCTCGGTGACGGTCCTGCACACCACCGACCGTGACGAGGCCAGCTCCGCAGCGTTCCTCTCCGCGATCCAGGGTGCAGACGCGGTGTGGTTCACCGGTGGGCGGCAGTGGCGGGTCATGGACGCCTACCTCAACACCGGCACGGAGACAGCGCTGTCGGACCTGCTCGCCCGTGGCGGGGTCATCGGCGGCACGTCTGCTGGAGCGACCATCCAGGGCTCCCTGCTGCTCCGGGGGGACACCGCCACCAACACCATCATGCTCGGGGACCACCAGCAGGGCTTCGGCTGGCTGGACGGGGTGGCCATCGACCAGCACCTGCTCACCAAGAACCGGCAGTTCGACCTGCTCCCGGTGATCGCCGCCCACCCGGAGGTGGTGGGCATTGGGCTGGACGAGGGCATGGCGGTGGTGATCCGTGGGAACGTCCTGGAGGTCATTGGCCGCAGCTACGCGGCGATATACGACTCGCAGGACCCCCGCCCCTTCGTGCTCATCGCGCCGGGGGAGCGCTACAACCTCAAGACCAGGGCCACCCCATGAGCAGCAAGACCGCCGTCATCACCGGAGCCGCAGGAGACCTCGGCGGGGCGCTGTGCGCAGCCCTGTCGGCAGAAGGCTGGCGGGTCATCGGGGTGGACATCCGCCCGCCCGCCGATGTCATCGCCGATGTCTGCGATGCAGTGAGGCTCGCCGAGATTGCGGCGGAGGTCGGAGAGGATCTGGCGCTGTGGGTCAACGCAGCGGGGGTGCTGGGTGGCGGCAAGCCCGGGGTGTGCGATCTGGACACCTGGGGCCGCCTCATTGCGGTCAACCTCACCGGTACCTATGCCGGATGTGAGGCCGCGTTTGCGGTGATGAAGGCTGGCGGAGGAGGCCGGATTGTTAACATCGGCTCCCTGGCCGGTCAGATGGGCGGGGCTCCAGGAATGCATCCGGCGTATGGGGCTTCGAAGGCTGGGGTTCATGCGCTGACCAAGACGTATGCCCAGGCTGGTGGGCGACATGGGATTCGCTGTAATGCGGTTGCGCCCGGGGTTCTTGCGGGGTCGATGGCGGATAGTCAGCCGGTGGAGATGCTGGCGAAGATTGCTCGGGGGAATCCTATGGGTCGGCTGGGACGCATGTCTGAGGTTGTTCAGGCGGTGCTGTTTCTGGGGGATCCGGAGCGTTCGGACTACGTAAATGGGGCGATTCTGCCGATAAATGGTGGACTACGGTAAGCTTCGAGCATCCGGCTGGGGTCCGCTGGGCGGGTAGTCCAGGGGGAGCGGCAACCAGTGTCCGGCTGAGGGAGCACCCGCCGTCATCCCATCGCCCCGAAGCTGAGAAGCCAACGGCGAGCAGTCCATGTCGGCAACATCTAGAGCAGAGAGCGGCGAATCCTTGAAGTCCGGCGGTACTGCCACCCCCGCCTCCGTCTCCTGAGCTGACGGCGCCCCTCCGCCCATCTCCGACCGGCGGCTGCCACAACTCAATGGTCAGTCAGCTCGCCCCCTCCGCCGTCCGCTTGAGGTCCGCGGCAAAGTCCTCAAACACAGGCTGGAGATCCGGGATCGTGCGCCCGATCAGCCCAGAGAGCAGCCCGGTGAACTCCTCGCGCATGAAGAAGGTCACTGCGCCGTCCTGCTCGGTGAGGGTGAAGATGCGCTCGCCCTTGAACAGCCCCAGCGGCATGCCGGAGGACCACACCATCTTCCGATCCGCCTCCAAGGTCGCGACACTGACCGGAAAGGCACGATCAGGGCTAATCTTCGCGTGAACGGTGATCTTCGAATCAAGGGCAATGGTGCCATCGACCCTGGTGACCGTCGAGTTCCACTCCGGGTACTTCGCAGCATCCGTCAGGATGGCCCAGACGGTGGACGCCGGAGCACGGATCGTGGTGGTGGTCTCAAAGGCCTTCATCGGGATTCTCCAGGTCTCGCGCAGATGCTACTCCGGATCGCAGTCCGCTGGAGCGTCTGGCCACGCCCCCTCAGCAGAGGCCATCGCCGGGCACTCCGGAGTGCCCGACAGCCACACATCCCGCCACGCATGACTGACCACTCCCCAGGACGCGCCATCCGACGCGGTACGAAGCCCGTCCACACCCACACCCACATCCCATGGCGGACACCGTCGGGGAGCGGCGCACCGCTGAGGGTGTCGGGCTGGCCGGTCTCGGTGGGCTGCCCGGTCTCGATGGCTGAAGAGTCCGGGAGGTCGACCGGGGGGTCATCGTCGCGACAGGCCAGCAGGCCAGCAGCAGCATGCCTCGGAGGCTACCCCAGGATCGCCATGGCAATCCGCTCTCTCGCCGCAGCCGGTGAGCCGAGGAGATCGCGGCTGACCCGGGCGCGCTTGAAGTAGAGGTGGGCGTCGTGCTCCCAGGTGAAGCCGATGCCGCCGTGGATCTGGATGTTCTCCCCCGCGCAGGAGAAGAACGCATCGCCACAGTACGACGCCGCAGTGGCAGCAGACAGCGGGACCTCATCGGGAGCGTGATCGACCGCCCAGCCCGCGTGGTAGCAGGCGGATCGGGCGGACTCCACCTTGACGAGCATGTCCGCACACTTGTGCTTGATCGCCTGAAAACTACCGATGGGTCGACCGAACTGTCGGCGGACTCCGGCATACTCCACCGCCATGCTCAGGCATGCCTCAGCCCCACCGACCTGCTCCGCAGACAGGGCGATGCGTGCCCGGTCGAGCACCGCGCTCAGTGCGGCGACCGGCAGCCGGTCCTCCTCGGAGACGGTCTCATCGATGCCCAGGTCGGCCATCGGGCGGGTGGCGTCGAGGGTGCTCCAAGCGATGCGCTCGGGCTGGGAGACCGCGAACACCCGGCGGGTGCCGTCGGGCTCGGTGGCGACCACCAGGATGCGGTCGGCGGTCCCCCCATCAATGACCCGGGCGGAGCGTCCAGACAGCCGCCAGCCGCCATCGGTTGGGGTGGCGGTGACACCATCGGCAATTCCCAGCGCTGCGGTGCCGCCCTCGGCGATGTCGGGCAGCCACCGGGCCTGCTGGTCCGCGCTGCCGCACAGCATCACCGCGTTTGCGGCGAGGCAGACCGTGGAGAAGAACGGCGCGCACAGCAGCACCATGCCCATCTCCTCGACCAGGGCGACCAGCTCGACATGCCCCATGCCGAACCCGCCATGCGCTTCGGGCAGGATCAGCGCCGGCCAGCCCAGCTCCTCGGCAATTCGCCGCCACAGGACCGGATCAGGGCCATCGACCATCGCAGCCCGTGCCGCGGTCACGCCAGCCTGCTCAGTGAGGAACCGGCGGGCGCTCTCTTTGAGGGCCAGCTGCCCGTCGTCGAACGCCGATCGCATCACAGCCGCTCGATGATGGTGACGTTGGCCTGACCGCCGCCCTCGCACATCGTCTGCAGCCCATACCGCTTCCCGGTGCGCTCCAGCTCATGCAGCATCGTGGTCATCAGCCGCGCACCGGTGGCCCCCAGCGGGTGGCCCAGCGCGATGGCCCCGCCGCAGACATTGATCTTCGCGAGGTCGACGTCGAGGTCCTTCTGCCAGGCGAGCACCACCGAGGCGAATGCTTCGTTGATCTCGATGAGGTCGATCTCGGACAGGCTCATGCCAGCCCGCTTCAGCGCGTAGCGAGTCGCCGGGATCGGAGCGGTGAGCATCCAGATCGGGTCTGCGCCGCGAACGGAGAGGTGGTGGATCCGGGCGCGGGGGGTGAGGCCGTGGTCCTTGACCGCCTGTGCACTGGCGATGAGCAGAGCCGCAGAGCCGTCCGAGATCTGACTGGAGACCGCCGCAGTGAGCCGTCCGCCGTCGGTCAGGGTGCGCAGACTCGCCATCTTCTCCAGCGTCGTGCCCCGGCGCGGACCTTCGTCCGCAGTGACGTCCTTATAGGGAACGATCTCGCGGTCGAAGTACCCGGCATCCACCGCAGACAGGGCGCGGGTGTGGCTGGCGAGGGCGAATGCCTCCATGTCCTGCCGGCTGATGTTCCACTTCTCCGCGATCATCTCTGCGGAGCTGAACTGAGAGACCGGCGTCTTGCCGTAGCGGGCGACCCAGCCCTCGCTGCCGGAGAACGGATCGGAGAAGCCCAGCTCCCGGGCGGCGAGCATGGCCGAGGCGATGGGGATCTGGCTCATGTTCTGGACCCCGCCAGCGACCACGAGGTCCTGGGTGCCGCTCATGACTGCCTGGGCGGCGAAGTGGACCGCCTGCTGGCTGGATCCACACTGCCGATCGATGGTCACCCCGGGCACTGCATCGGGCAGACCGGCGGCGAGCCAGCAGGTTCGGGCGATGTCACCAGCCTGGGGACCGATGGAGTCCACGCAGCCGAAGATGACGTCGTCGACCCGCTCTGGATCGATGCCAGTGCGAGAGACCAGGGCGGAGATGACGTGGGCGCCAAGATCAGCGGGGTGGGCGGTGCTCAGCGAGCCCCGGCGGCGGCAGATGGGGGTGCGGACCGCGTCGACAATGTAGGCCTCAGCCATGGGACTCTCCGAAGATAAAGGTAGCGGCGCGCTTGCGGTGCCAGCGGGCATCGCCCCACACACCAGACAGCGCCCAGATGCGCTTCATCCACAGGTGGAGGTCGTACTCGGTGGTGTAGCCGATGGCCCCGTGGACCTGGAGGGCCGCGCGGGCAGCGACGTCCGCCGCATCACAGGCCGCGGATCGGGCCGCAGAGACGTGCAGGGCGGCGTCGGACTCGTCGTGAGACAGCGCCCAGGCGGCACGCCACAGCAGGGGTCGGGCGAAGTGCAGGCCGATGAGGGCGTCCGCGCACCGGTGCTTGATGGCCTGGAAGGTGCCGATCTTCTTGCCGAACTGCTCGCGGACCCCGGCGTACTCCACCGCCATGCTCAGGCAGCGACTCCCGAGCCCCACCAGCATCGCCGCGCTCGCCAGCGCCCCACGGTTGAGCGCACCGGCAGCCATCGCCGCGCCCTGCGCGCCCTCCGCGAGCACCACGCCCTGATCCCAGGTGACCTCGAACATCCGCCGGGTGTGGTCCACCGAGCGGCGCGGGGTGAGCCGGGCAGCGTCTCGGGGCAGGCCGATGATGGTGTCGCCGTCGGCCACCAGGATGAGGTCGGCGATGTCGGCGGAGGCGACCAGGGGATCGTCTCCGAACCGGGCCGCGATGAGGGTGTTTCCAGCCGCAGCAGAGGCCAGCCACTCCGCCGCCAGGGGCACGGTGCTCTGCGCCAGCAGCGGGATGCCCACCGCAGCAGTCTCGACCAGCGGAAGCGGAAGCGCCGCCCGACCCGCCTCCTCAAGCAGCGGCACGAGGTCCACCATGGACATCTCCAGCCCGCCGACCTCTTCGGGTGCGAGGAGCCCGACGATGCCGTTGTCAGCCAGGGCACGCCAGAGGTGGGTGTCGACCTCCCCCTCCCACGCTGCCCTCACCTTGCCCGGCGGACACTCCCCGGCGAGGAGCTGCTTCACCGCGTCGGCGAACATCACCTGCTCTTCAGACAGCGCGAATCTCATCTCACTTCCTCGGCAGGCCAAGCACCCGCTCGGCGATGACGTTGCGCTGGATCTCGTTGGTTCCGGCGTAGATGGTGCCAGCGAGGGAGAACATGAAGTCGGTCATCCACCGACCGTCAGGCCCGTCCTCCAGCTCCGCGCTCGGTCCCAGCAGGGCGATGGCGGTGCGGTGCAGCTCGATGTCCAGCTCTGACCAGAACACCTTGGAGAGGCTGCTCTCCGCGCCGACGGACTGCCCGGCGTTCATGCGAGCGACGGTGTTGTAGCTCAGCCAGCGGTAGGACTCCGCCTTGATCCAGGCGCGCACGATGTCATCGCGCAGCCCAGCATCGCCGGGGTGCTCCCGATACAGCGCGATGAGCCGGGTGACCGTCGCGGTGAACCGACCGGGGCTGCGCAGGGTGAGTCCGCGCTCGGAGCTGGTGGTCGCCATCGCCACCCGCCAGCCCTGGTTGACCTGCCCGATGACATCGGCGTCGGGGACGAACACGTCTTCGAGGAAGATCTCGGCAAAGCTCATGTCGCCGTCCAGCCGCTCCACCCCCCGGCAGCGCACCCCGGAGGCGGTCAGCGGGAGGATGAAGTAGGTCAGCCCGCGGTGGGGACGGTCTGCGGTCGGATCGGTACGGAACAGGCCGTAGATCGAGTCACAGAACATGCCCCGGGTGCACCACGTCTTCTGCCCCGACAGCTTCCAGCCACCCTCAGTGCGGACCGCGGTGCACTGCACGCTGGCGAGGTCGGAGCCCGAGCCGGGCTCGCTCCAGGCCTGACCCCACAGGTGCTCGGCTGCGGCCATCGGCTTGAGGATGCGGGCCTTCTGCTCGGCGGTGCCAAACTCGAAGATGGTGGGCGCGAGCAGGAAGATGCCGTTCTGGGTGACCCGCGCAGGCGCCCCGGCCCGGTAGTACTCCTCCTCAAAGATCAGCCACTGCACGAGGGTGGCCTCTCGACCGCCGTACTCACCCGGCCAGGACACTGCCGAGAAGCCCGCAGCGAACAGCGTCTTCTCCCACAGAACATGCTGCGCGAAGCCCTCGGCGGTGTCTCCGCTGGGCAGGGGCTGCTCGGGGACATTGGCCTCCATCCAGGCGCGGACCTCGGCTCTAAAGGCGTCGTCCTCAGTGGAGAACCTGAGATCCATCAGGAGTCTCCCTTTGACGGACCCTTCATCGCCGCGGCCATCTTCTTGGCATCCATGCCGCCGATGTGGTCGGTCTTGGTCAGCGCAGAGTGGGCGTGGGCGAGGTGGTGGAGGCCGTAGGTGGCGTCGATGCTGTCGCGCAGGCCCATGCGATCCTCGGCCTGGTTGATCGCCTTCTTGGTCAGGGCGAGGGCGAACCGGGGCATCTTGCCGATCCGCTGCGCGATGTCCATGGTCTCCGCTTCCAGCTCCGCCCGGGGAATCACCCGGTTGATCATGCCGACCTCGTAGGCCCGCTGCGCAGACATCCGCTCGCCGAGGAACAGGAACTCCTTGGCGATTCGGGGGTTCATCTCGAAGGGATGGGCGAAGTACTCGACCCCCGGGATGCCCATGCGCACGACCGGATCGGCAAAAAACGCATCATCGGAGGCGACGATGAGGTCGCAGCACCACGCCAGCATCAGCGCCCCGGCCACGCAGGCCCCATGGACCCGGGCGATGGTGGGCTTGGGGATCTCGCGCCATCGGCGGCACATGCCGAGGAACAGCTCCTGCTCACGCACGAAGATGCCCTCCGCACCCGGCCGGCCGACGTGGTCGTACCAGTTGGTTGCCCGCCGCTCAAACGGCCCCTCGATGTCCCGGCCCGGGGTGCCGATGTCGTGACCGGCGGAGAAGTGCTTGCCCTCGCCAGCCAGGATGATGACCTTCACCGCGTCGTCATTGATGGCCCTGGTGTAGGCATCGTCGATGGCGTAGGTCAGCTTTGCGTTCTGGGCGTTTCGGTAGCGGGGGCGGTGCATGGTGACGATTGCGACCCCGTCGGTCACTTCGTAGCGGACCAGGGGCCCTTCCTCGGACTCTGTACTCACGAGTGACCTCCCAGCCGCTCAAGGGTCTGCTCAGCCTGCGCCATGATCTCGCCGATCAGCTCAGCGACGGTGGGCAGGCTGTCGATTCGTCCAGTGACCTGACCGGTGGGCAGGATGCCGACTTCTGGCCGCCCCTCCACCATGCTCGCCCGGGTCATCATCGGTGCGTTGGCCGCCATGGCGAGCTGCGGCCAGCTCAGCTTCTGGGTCTTGCGCATCGCGAGCCCCTCACGGAGAAACTCTCCGACGGAGGCCCCCACCGTGCGGCGGAAGGACAGGGCGTGCCGAAGCGATCGGGACAGCGCGGCCACCGTGCCGGCCCCCTCCAGCTCCTGGATCAGCTCGGTGGCGATGACCCGCTGGGGGTGGCCGTCGATGGCTCTCGTCACCACGGTCCCGCGCAGCCCGGTCTTGAGGTAGACCGCCTTGACGTTGTCGGGGACCTGGCTCTCGGCGGTCAGCAGGAAGCGGGTGCCCATCGCGATGCCGTCAGCACCATAGGCCAGCGCGGCGATGAGGCCGCGGCCATCGGAGAAGCCCCCAGCCCCGAGCACCGGGATGTCCACGCAGGCGGTGACCGCCGGGAGGAGCTGCGAGGTGGCGATGCTGCCGGTGTGCCCGCCGCCCTCGCCGCCCTGCGCGATGACCGCATCGACTCCCCAGGACTGCATCTTCTCGGCATGCCGGGGGGCGCCGATGGTGGGCATGGTGAGGATGCCGGCGGTCTTGAGCTGATCGATCAGCGGCCGACGCGGTGCCCCGGCGAAGCTGGCGAGCTTGATGCCGCGATCAATGATCAGCGCGATCACATCGTCGACATCGGGCTGGTCCGCCCGCAGGTTGACCCCGAAGGGCGCGTCCGTCCGGGACTTCACCTTGTCGATGGCCACGGTCAGCTCTGGGAGCGTCATGGTGGCTGCGGCGAGGATGCCGAACCCACCTGCCGCCGAGGTTGCCGCGGTCAGCCGGGCGCCGGACACCCACCCCATGCCGGTCTGGACGATGGGGTAGCGAACGCCGAGCAGATCGCAGATGCGGGTGTGGAGCGCGCTCATTGCCGCGAAGTA
>JBLHNG010000259.1:0-10144 GCA_047621685.1 Myxococcota bacterium
GTGCTTCCACGAGCGCCTGCTCCTGCGCGGCGGCTTTGCAGAGACGATGACGTTCTCCGCGACCAGCACCTACAGCAGCACCTTCGCCGACGATGAACGCTGGGCGGATGACGCGGAGATGGGGATGTGGCAGGCCTGCGATTGACCGGACTCAGCTCCACCCCTGTCTACACGGTCAAGAACCACCCCCAGCCCCGGCACCCGGCTCACGCAGAGCCCGGCCATGGCCGCGAGCATCGGCGCGGTCAATGATCTGCACCACCTGCTCAGGCGACCGGACCACCCTTCTCAATCGCCCGCTGATGCGCCGGTCGGGCCTCGATCTTCGCCAGCCAGGCCGCGATGGCGGGGGTGGGGGTTGTCAGCCCGGCTCGGGGCAGGCCGGCGGCGACGGGGTAGCTCATCTGGATGTCCGCGGCGGTGAATTCGTCCCCGGCGAACCAGGCATTCTCTGCGAGGTGGGCCTCGATGAAGGCGAAGTGCTGCTGGATGGCCGGGGTCGAGAAGTTGGCGTCGATCTTGTCGGCGATGCCCTTTGCGACTGGCTTGATCAAGAACGGCAGCTTCGTGGTCCGCAGGCGGTTGAGGATCAGGCGGACCAGCAGCGGCGGCATCAGGGAGCCCTCGGCGTAGTGCAGCCAGAACCGGTACTCCTGGAGCGCGGCCGGATCGGTGGGGCGGAGGGTGGGGTGGGAATCGGCGAAGTGCTCCAGGATCGCCCCAGACTCCGCGAGGACCTGCTCGCCGACGCTGACCACCGGCGCCCGTCCCAGCGGGTGGACCTCGGCAAGCTCCGGCGGTGCGCGCATGGTCTTTGGGTTCCGCTTGTAGACCTTCAGGGTGTAGGGAAGCTCAAGCTCTTCGAGCATCCAGAGGATGCGGGTGGAGCGGGAGCGGTTGAGGTGGTGAACGGTGATGTCGGACATGCCACTACAGGTACTCGATCGACCCCGTCGGCGCCTCCATCCGATGCGCTCGGACCAGTCTGAACTTCGGACTTCAGATCACCTGAATTGAATTGTACAATCACAAGATGTACGCCCTGCTCGCCCTGACCACCCTCCTCCACGCCGCCCCTGAGTCGAGCGCCGATGATGTGCTGGCGCTTCCAGACTTCGATGGCCCCTGTGCCGGCTGGCAGGTGGTGGGCAGGCTGCCGAGTGAGGGCGGGCTGATGGGTGCTATGGGCGTGCATAGTGTGCAGTCGAGCTGCGGTCTGCGGACACGGTCTCCCCCCGGAGCCTTCGGTACACCGGTGAGGGCTGGGAGCCGATCGACTATCCGGCGGCGTGGTCAGATCCCGGCAGCCTGTACGATCTGGAGTTGCTCCCGATCGGTGGTGGCGTGCTGGCGTTTGATGGAGTGAATCCACCGGTCTGGTTCGACGCGGATCGGCAGGTGTGGGTGACCCTGGATGCACTTCCGTCGGCACAGGGCAGCGGCTCGACCCTGGTGGCACTCTCAGGCACCGAGGCCCTGCTGCTGCGGGGGAGTGCGGCGGCTCGCATCGACGTGGTGACGGGTGAGAGCCGCATGATCGCGCAGCCGGAGGTGCTTGAGCGCCCCGAGGCGGTTGCCATGCCAGATGGGCGGATCCTCGTGATGGCGACTCCGCTGGCCACGGAGGTCACCGACGCGACCCTGTGGTACCACCCCGACGACGACACCTGGCAGACCGGCCCGCCGCTGCTTGGCGCGCGCTCTCGTGGAGCTGCCGCGCTGCTGTCTGACGGCAGCATCCTGGTGGCGGGTGGCTGGGATGAGACGATGACGTGCATCTCCCGGGTCGAGCGCCTCCGCCCCGGCGCGACGGCGTGGACCCTGGAGGGTGCGCTGTGTACTGGCCGCACCGACCCGATCCTCATCGTCGAGGGGGAGCGGATCCTGGTGGTGGGTGGCAACGCCGCCGGGGGTGGCGCGGAGAGGACGGGAGGCTTCACGGTCGGTCTCAGCCCAGCCCGCACCATCGAGGCGCTCACCGAGGAAGCGCCGCTATGATGCGGTGATGGGCATCTTCGACTTCTTCAAGCGGCAGCCACCTGCCGCGACGCTGAACGACCTCATCCTGCCGAGCGCGGGGTGGGAGCCCCATGAGCAGACCGACGCCGTGCGCTCCTGGTTTGGCGACGACAGGGTGCCGGTCCGTGCCCTGCGCGTCCCCGATCCCTCCCCGGTGCCGATCGACCTGGGTGTCGCCCGTGCCCACTACACCGCAGAGAGCGGAGAGATGGGCGGGGTGCTGGTGGAGCTGGAGGTGGTGGAGGCTGCCGCAGGCTCGGTGCTGCGCAGTGTCTTCAAGTACCCCGCGCCGAACAACCCGATGGCGACCTACATCGTCGGCATCCTCCTGCTCTCCTGGCCCGATGCCCACATCCGCATCCACGTCGAGGACATGGAACATGGGACCACCGGGGGGCGAGAGGCGGCGGTCATGGTGATCCTGGGGGATGCCTGGCCAAAGAGCGACGAGCCGCCGGTGGTGGTCGACAGCATGGAGGAGATGTTCGAGCGCATGGCGGCGGCACGGGCACAGCATCGGGTGCTGCCGTCGGATGACCGCACCTACGATGCGAGCTTTCCCCACCACCCGCTGTCCCGGGTCCGAGCACTCCAGGCGAAGATCCTCGACGCGATGGTGCTTCGCGACGGGGTCGCACTCAGCGGGTGAGCGCGGCCTCTGCCTCGGCGGCGATCACGGCGTCTGTAGGAGCGCCCGCGTTATCGGGGTGCGATGAGCCTGCCCCGTCCGCTGGATCTCCTGACCTCGTTTGCTGCCTCGACCGCTCGGTTCTGGGGCGGGATTCGGATGCTGTCGCTGGGACCGCGTCCAGGTGAGCGGCTGGTGCTCTACGAGTTCGAGGGCTGTCCGTTCTGCCGGCGGGTCCGAGAGGCGATCACCCTGCTGGACCTGGAGGTCGAGGTCCGGCCCTGTCCCAAGAAGGGAGGACGGTTCCGGCCCGAGGTGGTTGCCCAGGGCGGGAAGGCGCAGTTTCCCTACCTGATCGATCCGAACACTGACACCGCGATGTACGAGTCCGCCGACATCACCGCCTACCTGTTCGCCACCTATGGCGCCGGCTTGGCACCGTGGTCACTGACCGGGCCGCTGTTCGTGCCCTCCTCGATGCTGGCCTCCTGGCTCCGTCCGCTCGCTGGCTCCCGCTGCCTCGCCGACCCCGACCGGGCGCCTGCGGAGCCGCTGGTGCTCTACGGCGCGGAGGGCTCGCCGTACTGCCGCATCGTGCGCGAGGCGCTGTCTGAGCTGGAGCTGCCCTTCTTCCTGAAGTCCACCCCGGTCGACTCCGCCCGGTGGCAGATCGTCAAGGCGTCTTCTCCGACCGGCCAGGTGCCCTACCTCATCGATCCGAACACCAGCACCGCGATGTGCGAGTCCGCAGACATCCGGCGCTACCTGTTCTCACAATACGGCTGATCGCGTTCCAACCTTCTGAGGTTCGCGAGCGTCTCAGAGAGTGACGCCCCAGCCTTTACAATCCATGCACGAGCCTCCACAGCTCGGGTGGACGGCGTCGTTTGCCCGTCAACCCTGGAGAACCGATGTTCCTGCTCGTTCTTGCCCTCCCTGCTGCAGCTTCTGCCGTGGCTCCGCAGACCTTTGACTTCGACCAGAGCACCGCCCTGTCGCTGATCCTGCCAGCGGGAAACGTCACGGTCCGCCCCGGTGAGTCGCTCTCCGTCACCGTCACCCCGACGGACTGGAGCGATCGCTGCCGGCTGGAGACCGGGGAAGACGCTGCGGCCCGGGTCGAGATCCGACAGCCCCGCAAGGCGCCCGTCTGTGCGGCGGATGTCGCGGTGACCGTGCCCCGGGGCATGCGGCTGCGGGTGGACCTGGAGGCAGGGGATGTCACGCTGGGCGACACAGACGCGGCCATCGATCTGCTGATCGGCACGGGAGACATTGCCCTGGAGGGGCCGGCTGGCTCGGTGTTCACCGACATCGAGGTGGGCAGTCTCACGGGGAGGGCTGCTGGCGGACTGCTCGCCACGCTGCATGAGGGCGATGTCTCGGTGTCCTGGGCGGGGCTTCCGACCGGCGACATCCACGTCCTCACCCACCATGGCGACGTGAAGCTGGGCCTGCCGGCGGATGTGTTGCTGACCGGAGCGGACCGTCAGCCGGCGTCGTTCCGGGCGGTGCTGTCCCAGGAGAAGACGGTGCAGGCCGATGCCCAGCGTGGGGCGGTGGTGGTCACCCCGGGCTGAGCCGGTCGAGCTGAGTCGCCAGCAACGGACCCTGCGGGGTGTCGCGCCACGAAGCGAGGAGTGTGCGGACCTCGGCGTCGGGCCGGGGGCGAAACGGATCGGTGCGCCAGGCTGCTCCGGCGAGGGCATCGAGGTGCATCGACAGCGGCTCGGCCTGCCCGCCCAGCGCGTAGCCGCTCACCATGCTCAGCGGAACATCGCCGACCAGCAGTGCTGGGAAGTGAGGCGTGGTGGTGAGGTCTGTCGGCTGCGGGGGGTGCGGGGCGCCGAGCGCCGGGGGGCGGAGGTGGCCGGGCTGGATGGCGTCGGGCCAGTCGGCGACCGGGGTGGTGTCGAGCGGCACCGCGAAGAGGCAGCGCACCACCACAAACAGCCCCTCTGGCGGATCGAGCCGGCCGGTGGCGTACTGGGACAGCGCGGATCGTGCCCCGGCCTCTCCCAGCGCATGGAGGGCATGCAGAGCGTCCAGTGCCCGCGCGGGAGAGAACGCCTCGGCGGCCAGGGGGCCGACTGCGTCGAGGGTGGCGAAGAGCGGGTCTGCAGCGAGGGCGGGGGCGAAGGGGAGGACGGAGAGACCCGCGATCACGCCGCGGCGGGTCATCATGGACTGTCCTTCGACTTCGAGAAGGTGCGCTGGGCGGCCTCCAGCAGCACGGGCACCAGCGGGTGGCGGTTGTGAGAGGGAAGCAGCCCGTACAGCGGCTCGAACACCCCCTCCAGCGGACCGAGCACCTCGACCCCGTACACCTCGCAGACCTCCTCCGCGACCTCTTCTGGCACCGGGAAGAGGCCAGCACCGTCTCGGCCGAACGCCTTCATGACCGCGCTGTCGGAGAACTCCGCGACGATGTGGGGGAGGATGGCGTGGGCGTCGAGCCAGTTGTCCAGCCCCCGACGCAGGGTGGTTCCCTTTACTGGCAGCAGCCAGGGGGCCTCGGCCAGGGAGCCGGGAAGACCGGGCTGGTACTTGGTGATCAGCGCGGGCACCCCGAGGAGGACCACCTGGAGCCGGGCGAGCTGGACGGCCTCCAGGTTGTGCTCCCGGGTGTTCAGCGAGGTGTCTGAGAGCACCACGTCGAGGGTGTGGGTGGCGAGGTCGGCGGCGAGGCGCTCGGGGTGATCGCTGCGGCAGACGAGGTGGACCGGGCTGGAGTAGGCCGCGAGCATGTCGGCCAGCACCCGGTGGGCGACCCACTTGTGGAGGATGTCGGAGACTCCGACCCTGAAGTGGGTGGTGTGGGTGCCCGGCTCGGGATCCCGCATCGCGGTCAGCAGCTCCTTGCCCAGACCGAAGATCTCATCGCCCACCAGCATCGCCCGCCGCCCCCGCTCGGTGAGCACCAGACGCTTTCCCCGGCGATGAAACAGCTCTACGCCGAGATCCCGCTCCAGCGACCGGACCTGGGTGGAGATGGTCGAGGGGGCCAGCAGGAGCTTCTTACTTGCCCGGGTGAGGCTGCCTTCTCGGGCAGTGACCCAGAAGTAGTAGAGGTGATGGTAGTTCAGCCAGTCCATATCGAACTCTATATTCGGTTTTTCCGAAAAGGGATGCGGTTGATTTTCTTATTGTCGATGAGCGACTGGCTCTATAGCGTTGCCGGATGCTTGCGCGCGTGTTCCCAATCATTGGCTGGATTTCTGACTATTCAACAGACAAAGCACGGAGTGATCTCTCTGCCGGACTGACCACAACGGTCATGCTCATTCCGCAGGGCATGGCGTATGCCATGTTGGCGGGAATCCCACCGATCATGGGGCTATATGCCGCGACGGTGCCCCTGCTGATCTATGCGATCATGGGCACCTCCGGGCAGCTCGCCCTCGGCCCGATGGCGATGACCTCATTGCTGGTCGCGGCCGGCATCAACGAGCTGATCCCGCCCGAGCAGCTCACCGAGGGCGCGGCCATCCAGCTCGCCATCGTCCTCACCCTGCTCGCCGGGGTCTTCCAGCTCCTGCTCGCCCTGCTGCGACTCGGCGGGATGGTCAACCTGCTGTCTCACCCGGTGGTCTCTGGCTTCACCGGTGCGGCAGGCATCATCATCGGGGTCTCCCAGCTCCAGCACCTCGTCGGGTTCACCGTGCCCCGGGGGCTCGGGGTGATCCAGACGGTGGGCTACATCCTCAACCGGTTCACCGACATCGAGCCGGTCACCATCCTCGTCGGTGTGCTCGCGATCCTCCTGATCCTCGGGGTCAAGCGGATCAACCCCCGTCTGCCCGCAGCACTGATCGCGGTGGTCATTGGGATCGCGACCTCCTGGCTGTTTGATCTGGAGAGCATGGGGGTCAACGTGCTCGGGGAGATCCCCAGCGGACTGCCCTCGCTGGTCATGCCTGAGCTGGATCTGGGCATGCTGGAGCGAGCCGCCCCGATGGGCCTGACCATCGCGCTCATGGGCTTCATGGAGTCGATCTCCGTCGCCAAGACCTTCGCCCGACAGTACCGATACGACATCCGGCCCGGCCAGGAGCTGACCGCGCTGGGGCTGTCCAACATCGCCAGCGGTCTGTTCGGCGGCTACATCGTCGGCGGCGCCCTCTCTCGCAGCGCGGTCAACGCCCAGGCTGGCGCGAAGACCCCGATCTCCAACGTGTTTACCGCTGCGGCCATCGGGCTGACCCTCGCCTTCCTCACCCCGCTGTTCTACTACCTGCCCACCCCGATCCTCGCGGCGATCATCCTGGTGGCGGTCTCCGGGCTCATCGACGTCCCCGAGGCGATCCACCTCTGGAAGGTCAAGCGCGACGACCTCGTCCTGCTGGTGATCACGTTCCTGGCCACCCTGTTCTTGACCATCGAGCTTGGCATCCTCATCGGGGTCGGCGCCTCGCTGCTGTGGCTGGTGTTCACCACCACCCGCCCCGACATCGCGGTGGTCGGCCGGCTCCCGGGCACCCGCAGCTACCGGGACATCACCCACTTCAAGCATGCCGAGACCTTCGAGCGCATCCTCATCCTGCGCATGGACGCTCAGTTCTTCTTCGGCAACGTCGTCTTCCTCAAGGACACCCTGTTCGGTCACCTCGACGCCATGGAGAGCCCCATCGCCCTGGTCATCGATGCCTCGGCGATGAACGGCCTGGACTCCACCGCTGCGGACACCCTCTACGAGCTGATCTCCGAGCTGCGTCGGCAGGAGGTGGAGGTGTTCATGTCCCACGTCAAGGGCGCGGTGCTGGAGGTCATGTTCCAGACCGAGATCGTCGCGCTGCTGGGGGATGGGCACCTGTTCTACGAGGTCGAGGACGCCGTCCAGTCTGCGATTCGACACCGGGAAGCCGCCGAGCAGGGCATCCCGCTGGAAGAGGAGGACTTCGGTTCCTCTGACGTGGTGGACTGAGCAGAGCCGGTCAGTGGCGTCTCAGGCAAGAGCACAGCCTCACCGGCAGGCGAAGTCCAGAGACGACTCCACTCCCGGTGATTTCGTCTGTGTTCGGTAGACTCACTCCATGAGCATCGGACCTGTCGGACGTCGTCTGGAGATCACTGCATTCGGGGAGGACCCGATGGACGCGGTAGAGCACCACCTCCGCATCGTCGACCAGCCTCCGCCAGACCCTGCCACCCTCCGCGACACCGACGTGATCATCGCGGTGAAGCGGGCAGCGGTGGGCTGGGTGGATCTGCTGATGATGAGCGGCCAGTACCAGCACATGGCGAAGCCGCCGTACACTCCGGGCCTCGAATACAGCGGGGAGGTCGCCTGGATGGGGTCGGCGGTGAGCGGGCTGTCGGTTGGAGATCCGGTGATGATCGACGGGCTGCTGGCTGGGCCGCGCTCGATAGGGGTCTACCAGAAATGGGGCGGGTTTGCGTCCTATGCGGTCGCCCCGGCTGCGGCGGTTCACCGGCTCCCGGCGGGGTGGTCGCTGGATCAGGGGTGCTGCTTCTTCGGCAGCTATGAGACTGCCTGGCACTGCCTGGTCGCCCGGGGGCGGGTGAAGGCTGGCGAGACGGTGCTGATCCACGGCGCATCGGGGTCCACCGGGCTGGCGGCGGTGCATGTGGCGAAGCGACTCGGGGCGCGGGTCATCGCGACGGGGCGGAGCGCGGAGAAGCTGGCGATCGTCAAGGCGCAGGGGGCGGACGTGGTGGTGTGTACTGCGGAGAACCCCCGGTTCCGGGACGCGGTCAAGGCTGCGACCGACGGGGCCGGGGTGGACGTGGTCTACGACGGGGTCGGCGGTGCGGTGTCCCTGGAGTCGCTGCGGTGCGTGAAGTTCGGGGCGCGGTTCTTGATCGTCGGCTGGGCGTCGACCCCGCTGGTTGCCCGGGGACGGGGGCAGCGTGGTGCACCCAACGCCAACGTCCTGCCCACCAACCTTCTGATGATGAAGGGCCTCGACGTCCTCGGCTGTCCCACCGCCATCTCCACCCACCGCGACCCCACCATCCGCGCCCACCGCCTCTCCGCGCTGAAGGTCTGGGTCGACGACGGCACCCTGCGTCCCCACGCCGGCCCGGTGTTTCCGTTTGATGAGGCATCTGACGCGCTCCAGGCGAAGTGGCAGAGCCGGTTTGTGGGCGGCTGCCTGCTGCGTGCTATCTGAGCACATGCCTCTCCTCTGGATGCTCCTGGGCTGTGCCACCGAGTCCGACGCTGATCGCTACTACCGCTTGACCACCGGAGGCGGGGATCCTGCGAGGCGCATCGCAGAGTGTCTGAAGCTCAGCAGCACCACCATGCAGTCCGACTGCCAGCTGACCGTGGTCAACCAGGCTGAGGACATGTCCGATCTCTGCGAGAGCCTCTCCGAGCCGATCTGGCGCAGCGAGTGCTACTTCATGGCCGCCGAGCGCCTCAAGATCAGCGCCCCGGAGGAGGCCGAGCGACTCTGCATGAAGGCGAACCACTTCCAGAACGAGTGCGTCCAGCACCTCTGGCAGTTCGAGCTGATGAGCCTCACCCGCCACGGCAGCCGCTCGTTCCCCAATGCGCTCCCCAGGGCCACTGCCCTGTATGTCCGCTGGGAGGCCCTGGCGGAAGACAGCGACATGGAGGTCCGATTCTGGCGGATGTTCTACACCAGCGGCTTCCAGCGGGCACAGTTCCTCAGCCCGTCACACTGCGCACCCCTGCCCGGTGAGCACCAGATCCGCTGCCGACAGGCCGCTGCGGCGCACTACACCAAGCAGATCCGCCACATCGCCACCATCCCCCGGGCGATGGGGGTGCTCTGTGCCCTGGATCCCGTGACCTCTGCGGCAGCTGCAGAGACCCGGGTGCCGGAGCTGAGCGCGGAGCCGGCCGCGGAGCTGGATGCGGTGGTCGTCGCGATGCATGGTCAGCTATGCGAAGGGGGCCTGCCCCGGGAAGACATCGCAGACGTCGAGCTGCTGCTTCCAGGGTTTGATGAGGAGTGAGCATGACCCCTGCTGAGACCAACACGCCCGTCGAGACGATGACCGACGGCACCATCCGAATCCGCCGAATCGACCTCACCGATGTCGACACCATCTTCGCCGGGGTGCTCGCTTCGATGGAGGCGCTCTCCGCGTACATGCCGTGGGCGCACCCGGGCTACAGCCGCGAAGACGCCTGCTGGTTCGTGGCGAATGCGTGGCTGGGCTGGCGGTCGGGCAGTGCGCATGAGTTCATCGTCGAGGATGCCACGGATGGGCGCTTCCTCGGGTTGTGCGGACTCAACGGGGTCAGCGCCGAGAAGTATTCGGCGAACCTCGGCTACTGGGTGACCACCGCCGAGGCTGGTCAGGGGGTGTGCACCAGGGCTGCCCGCCTTGTCGCCCGGTTCGGCTTTCAGCAGCTCAACCTGGGACGCATCCGCCTGTTCCACGTCGTCGGCAACCTCGGCTCACAGCGGGTTGCCCTGAAGGTCGGCTTCGTGCTGGAGGGCGTGCGACGCCGTCACATGAAGGTCAACGGCGAGATCCACGACACGAAGCTGTACGCCC
>JBLHNG010000260.1:0-10143 GCA_047621685.1 Myxococcota bacterium
GGTGGTGTCCTCGTCGCCGAAGCCGTCGCCATCGCTGTCGCTGTACCAGGTGTCGACGTCGGAGGCGTCGTCCTCATCGATGTCGCCGTCGCAGTCGTTGTCTGCAGAGTCACAGAGCTCGGTGGCGTCGGGGTTGATCGCGGCGTCCTTGTCGTTGCACTCCTCGCAGGCAGCGAAACCGTCTCCGTCGGCGTCGCTGTAGCCCACGGAGCCATCGCAGTTGTAGTCGGTGGGGTCCGCGCAGTCTTCCTCGGCACCCGGGTTGAAGTCGCCGTCGCTGTCGTCGCAGTCTCCGCCGTACTCGCTGACACCATCAGGCTGCTCGCACGCCAGTACCTCCTTGGAGCCGTAGCCGTCGCTGTCGTTGTCGACGTAGAAGGTGGCCTGATCAACAACACCGTCGTCGTCATCATCGATGGCGTCGTCACAGTCGTTGTCGATGCCGTCGCAGATCTCGTCCGCGTTCGGGTTAATGGCCTTGTCGGTGTCGTTGCAGTCTGTGGCGTCTACCACTTCATCCGCAGCCGGCTCACAGGATAGCCGCTCTGTCTCTGCATCGCCGTATCCATCGGCATCCGCGTCGGTGTACCACGCCGTCTCCCCGTCTTCGTCGACGATATCATCGCAGTCGTTGTCGATTCCGTCGCAGATGTCTTCTGCGCCCGGATAGACGCTGTCGTTGTCGTCGTCACAGTCGACATCAGACAGCGAGCCATCACCATCGGCATCTACCGGGCCTGTCTCCTCAACGTCGACTGGTCCTGTGTCTACAACCTCTTTGGGGCCGTCATTGCGACAGCCGTACAAAATACTGGTTGTGAGAAGGATAGGGAACAGTGTGCGCATTTGGACTCCGTGTTGGGTCGGGTCAGAATAATGTAAAGAAATTCATTGGAGTCTTGTTTTTTTTAAGCATCATTAAACTAAGTATGTAGGTGGGTTTTTAAAAAACTTTTCAAGAGTAGGTTTGTCTGTGAATAACTCTAATTCATGAAATACAAATCATGGGTTTCTGTTACCTCGTATGAAGCAAGAAATTATCTGGTTGGTCGATCAGGTTGTGGATCCCTTTCGTGCACAGCTTGGATTGGCCCTGATGGGGATAGCGGTCCAGCTGGTGTCCTTCACTCCGGCACAGGATCCAATGGTGCAGACTTCCTGGAAGGGAATGGTAAAGCATGGAAACACGAATAAGTAGTGGTTGTACAGTCAATGTCAGGATTAATTCAAACGCGCGATTAGCGTCAACGTAGAGCGTCAGAGCTCGTTGAGCGGGGTGCCATTTGTTGTCGCTGCTGCGCTGCGCCCGTGAGCAGCCCGAGAGCTCCCGCTACCCCCCGGTGTGGCGGCTCACTCGCTCCCGGGCGGGGTGCTGGTGATCCGGCCCGACGGCTCGGTGTCCTATCGCTACCTCAGCAGCGGCGCTGGAGACCACCCGCCCCCTCAGGAGGTCGTCGCTGCACTGGAGGAGCACACCTCTGCTGCGCGATAGTAGAGCAGAACGACCACACCACCTTCGGCACTTCCTGAGCAGCGATGATCCCCTTCCTCCTGGCCTGTCACGAGCCCACCCCACCCCCTGTCGTCCAGCGCCCCAGCGTGCTGGTGATCCTGTGGGACACCGTGCGAGCGGATCGGCTCTCGCTGCACGGACACACCGCCCCCACCACGCCCAACCTCGATCGGTTCGCAGCCGGCGGGCAGGTGTTTGAGCGCGCCATCTCACCAGGATTCTGGACCCTCCCCGCCCACGCCAGCCTGTTTACTGGCTTGCCGGTCACCGCCCACGGGGCCACCTGGAGCACCCCCTGGTTGGATGATGACTTTGTGACCATGGCGGAGTGGTTCTCCGAGCACGGCTACGCGACCTACGCCTGGTCGACCAACCCCAACATCCACCCGATGCGAAACACCACCCAGGGATTCTCCACCTACCACTCACCGTTTGGTGAGGAGGGCAATCCCTGGCGGGCACCGGTGCTGTCCGCCACGACAGCCCGGATGGATCCGGCAGATGCCTCCACCCCGTCCAGCCCGGCCTGGCCTGGAAAGCGCAAGATCGCCCCGACCATCGCCGGACCGGTCGCGCCTGAGGCGTTCATCGACTGGCTCACCGAGGTCCGACCGCCTGATCAGCCGTACTGGGCGTTCATCAACCTCATGGAGACCCACGACCCCCGCCTTCCGACCGCTGAGGTCCGCGCGGCGATGCTCGGGGAGCGAGCCGCCGCCAGCCTGGTCCTCAACGCATCACCGGGCCGGATGCGCCGGGTGACCGCTGGTGCAGAGACCTACACGGAGCCCCAGCGCGAGGTCCTCCGCAGCGTCTTCGATGCGACCCTCGTCGATCTCGACGCCAGCACCGGCAGGCTCCTCGATGCCCTCTCCGCGATCGGGGCCCTCGATGACACCATCGTGGTGATCACCTCTGACCATGGCGAGGCCCTCGGTGAGCACGGGCTGTACCGCCACAACCGCGGGCTTTACGACAGCCTGGTGCATGTGCCCCTGGTGCTGCACTACCCCCCCGCCGTGTCTCCTGGCCGGACCGCAGCGCCGGTCTCGACCGCCAGCGTGTTCGCCACCATCGCCAGCCTCGCTGGCCTGCCCCTGCCTGAGACCCCTCAGATGCTGCGCAGCAGCCTCCTGTCCGCCCCGGCAGAGGCCGTGTTCTCGGAGTGCCTGGAGCCGGTGGGCACGCCGAAGCCCAATGAGCCGCCGTCGATGTGGCGTCAGGGGCGGACGGTGGTCATCGGGGGCTGGAAGCTGATCCGCTACAGCGACGACGTCATCGAGCTGTTCCACACCACCGTCGACCCTGGAGAGCAGAACAACCTCGCAGCCACACAGCCGGAGAGGGTGGCGAAGATGAGCGCGGTCCTGGCGTCCTGGGTGGCCGGGCTTACCCCCCACACCCCAGTGGTGCCTTCCAGCCTCCAGCGCCTGGAAGCGGACGGGCTGTATCGGGAGAGCACCCTGGTGGAGGACGTCCTCGAGGCACTGGAGGCCCTGGGCTACGTGGAGTAAGAAAACCAGGGATCAGGTGACTGGTGCCCGGAAATCCGTTCTCGGATTTTGCAGCGCATTGCGCTGTAGTTAGGTCGCAGGGGGATCAATCCGGGTGTGCTCGCCAACGCCGGGTCAACGACCTGTATGTAATGGGCTGCATGGTTGGGATGGGCATCGGGCTGGGGCTGGCGCCGGTCCTGACGGATCAGATCGGCGTCGAGAAGACCGCGCGCTTCTTCGCGCCGGTGAGGACAGTCCACGGCGGACCCGCCGCCGCCGTCGTCGAGCAGCTCGACCGAGTCGCCGACATCATGGGGTGAAGCGGGCAATCAGTCATGCTGGCACCACGGGCGGGCTCGCCGGGGTGGGCCTCACTTCGCGATGATGCGACCCTGGGAGCTCTCGTACACTGCAGGCACATCGGGAACGCCGTCCCCGTCGTCGTCAGAGAGGCTCTCGGAGTAGATCATCAGCGCCTCCCAGAGCTTGACCTCCTGGATGCCCTCAGTCTCCGGGTCCGCATCAAACAGACCGTCATAGATGCTCTTCATGGGCACCCCGTCGGCGTCCTTGGGGGTGATCACCAGCAGTCCGAAGGTCAGGTCGTTCAGCGAGCCCAGCAGGCTGCCGACATAAGAGTCCACTGCGACATGGTACAGGCGTCCATCCTTTCCGCTGGAGTCCACCGCCACCCAGTCTTCAAGATCCTCATCCCAGACCTCAACCGACTCCACCCGGGTAAACACCGGCTCGTTGGCGCCGTAGGTGCAGCGCATGCCGGACTGCTCGGCGAAGTAGCTGCAGCCATAGAGCGTCGAGACGGTGGCGGTCACCTCGCAGGCGGCGGTCAGCTCAGCGCCGTCCACATAGAAGGACACCAGCGGGTAGCCCGGTCGGCCGTCGAAGCCCTCGCCGAGCGGGAGCACCCGAAAGGCATCGCTAAACGCCTGGATTCCGGTCTCACCGGCGATGAAGTTGTCTCGAATGACTCCCTGGCTCTCCAGGGCGACCTCGATGGGGTGATCGGGATCGAGCTGGCTGAGGGTGTAGCGGTAGGCGTCGGTGACGAAGTCGCCCAGACCAGACTCCGCACACTCGGTCATCGCAACGTCGCCGGGCAGCGCGGCGACGGGCTCATCGAAGCTCAGCCCCAAATCCATCAGGACGCCATCATCCAGCGCATCGCGGAACCCATCGATCATCGTGGTGATCGAGGCATCGCCGTCGATGGTGTCGTCCAGCTCATGCAGCTCATAGGACTCCACTTCCCACTCCCCGCCAAGATCCCGAGCCAGGACCAGCTCGCCCAGGTAGCGGGTGTAGGCCCCCGCCTGGAGGATGATGGTGCTGCCCTCGGTGCGGTAGTCCGTCAGCGGGGTGTGGCTGTGTCCGCCGACGATGACATCGAGCTGGGGCACCGCCACGGCGAGCTTGTTGTCTGGTGAGCGCTCATCGTCGGTCACCCCGTTGTGGGCGAGGGCGATGATCAGGTCGACCCCGGCGTCCTCAAACGCCGCCACCGCCTCTGCAGCATCCTCCTCGGGCGGGGTGAGGGTCATCGGCGCCGCAGCGGGAGCCACGCCGTAGGCGGACTCTCCCATCAGGCCGACCAGCCCAAGCACCAGCCCGTTGTCCAGGGTGTCGATGCGCCAGGGCTCGATGCGCCCGCTGTCGTAGTGCACCTCCATCGCATCGTCGGCGGCGCTGTCGGGGTCGGGGTGGAGGTTGGCGGAGAGGATGGGCACCGACACCCCCAGCGCATCCGCAGTGGCGATCAGCTCCCCGAGTCCCTCCGGCCCCCAGTCCAGCTCGTGGTTGCCGATGCAGATCGCGTCGTAGCCGATGGCCTCCATCACCTGAAGCTCGGCGGCGTGGGTCTGGCGAAGCTCCTGGAACAGCGAGCCGCCCATCCAGTCCCCGCCGTCGTAGAGCACGACCGGGTCAGCGGTCGCGCCCCGGATCTCACTGACCAGGGTGCTCAGTCGAGCCAGGCCGCCCACGGTG
This sequence comes from Myxococcota bacterium, assembly GCA_047621685.1. Lineage (GTDB taxonomy): Bacteria > Myxococcota_A > UBA796 > UBA796 > UBA796 > JAQXDW01. The sequence continues at coordinate 5,014 of JBLHNG010000260.1, forward strand.
GTGTCGTCACCGGTGCTCTGGGGGGAGTACTCCGCATTGGGGCCCCAGCCGAGCATGTGGCTCTGCCAGTCGTTGGTGTGCAGGATGGTCACCCGCTCCCGATCGTCCCCGATGGGCTCGCCGGTCTCGGTGTCGGTGTCGGTGTCCCCGGCGGTGTCGGGGGTGGCGGTGTCCTTGTCCTTACAGCCTGGCAGAAGCAGCGATGAGACAGTGATCCAGAACATGGGGTTCTCCGATGGTAACCCCCACTCTACCGCGTTGGATGGCTGGGCGACGATCCGGCAGGACGTTCTGGGCAAATGACCGCACCGCAGAGCCGTGATTCCCCTGTGATTCGATGGCTCAACCGCGGGTTGGGCGAACAAGCGGCGTTTTTCCTCACCGGGCCTCGCCTGAGGACGTAATGGCGGGTTTATTCGGTCGCTCCGGCGCACGGCACGGTCCGATCCTCACCGTGTGGCATCATCCTGTGGTGTCACTCTCACCAGACACGAGGCAGCCACAATGACGAGACAGAAGTTCCTCACAGTGCGTGTGAACAATTGGCTGTCCCTGGGCCTTGGGCTGCCGACTCTGCTCTATGTCGTCGCTGCGTTCTCGATGTCGCTGTGGCCCCTGCGGAGTGGACTGATTGGCCTGGCAGTCTTCGGTGCACTCTTCTGACTGGTCATTGAGTTGCATACGACCATGCGGTTCGCGTGGCTCCGAGAACACTCGCCCGACTACCCAAGAGTCAGACAGGGACTGCGGCAACCCCGCGGCATCGTGAGGCTTCTGTACAACGCGGCCTTCTGGGTATTTCTGGTCCCCTTCTTCACCATGTTCGAGTACGGGACCGGCTTCATCGCGTTCACGGTGGTGATCACGTTCAGATTCGCCGCGAACCTGTACACCAACAATGTGCTCGACCTCACCCCGGAAGAGCACGAGCGCTACGCCTTCCGCATCTGAGCGCCTGTTGCGGATGTGATCGTGACCGGATGCACTTGTCCAGACGCCCGGCATCTGTGGCGGAACACTTCTTAGTTCTGCCGAGCGGGTCAGCAGCATGCACCGGGAACGAAAGGGAGTCGCTCAGTAGTGTTCAGTCGCGTCGGCGCATTCGTATTGTCGCCGGCACTGCCTTCACAGACATCATCTGGGCACCCGTCATCGCGGTGGACCGTTATCCCGCTTGACTGGCGATATTTGTCTAATAATAGGCTTTCACCGACCATCTTCGCGCAGACACCCTCTGAAACAGACTGTCCACGAGAAGGGCATGAGATGACCGGTGCCATTATCTGACAGCGGTGCCCTCCAGGTCCCGGCTCAGCCCATGTTCGCCTTGAGCTGCTGGGTCATCACCCCCACGCTGGCCTGCATGACCTTCTCAAGTCGGGAGAGCAGACCGGCATCGATGAGGATCTGCCGCCGGGAGAGCTTGGCCTTGATGTCGTCCTTGCCCAGACCCTTGCCGGTGTAGCCGCAGTTGAGGGTGACCGAGTCGGGACCGGAGATGATCTGGTGGTCGGTGGTGTTGTCTCCACCCATCAGAGCCGAGGCGCTGGCGCGGTCGTCGCCCTTGGGCAGGTCCACACCGGGGCCGGGGATGAACGCGGCGATCATGGTGCTGCGATCCACGCCGATGCCGCCCTTGCTCACCGCCTGCTGATTGTCGACCATGCTCTGGACCCGCTTCTTGGGTGCAGAGTCGGAGTAGTTGAACTTCACCCCACCGATCCCGGCGAGCGTCGCAGCAAAGCCGAGGTCGACCTCGCCATCGGGGCCTTTGACCGTTCCAGTGACCGGCAGGTTGGCATCGGCGTTGAATATCAGGGTCTTGCCCGTCTCCGAGGCGAGGCTCTTCATTCGGCTGATGAGATCGAGGTAGATGTCGATGTTTCGCTTCGCACCATCAACATCGGAGATGGCCTGGAAGTGGGCGGTGATGGCGATCTTGTCGGGCCCTTCAGCGGCGAGCATTCGGCAACCGGCGAACTCTTCGATTAGCGCCTCAAGCGCGGCAGGGGCGGTGTCTTGAGCGGGCGGAATGTCGGATGAAATGGGGTTGTCCTGGCGGGACTTCAGGGTCAGGATGGCCGTAAAATTGGCCTCGTTGTAGCGGTAGGCGTACTCCAGCCCCAGCGCCCGAGCCGCACCGATGACGGCGAGCACGCTGGTCTCAGAGACCTCCTGGAGGGTGCCAAACGATACCGCCTGGGCCGGGTCACCGTCGGGCACGAGGTGACGGAAGACGGTGTCGGCCTGCATGGCCTGGATGTCACCGTCGAAGCTTGCGAATTTGTCAGCGAAGTCCTGGCTCATCGGGAAGCCACCGTTTGCCTGCAGGTCGTAGGGCTGGATCAGGTCGGAGCGCCACAGCCACGACGAGTAGAGCCGGCCAATGTCCGCACGTCCCTTGCCGATGGTCTTCTTCAGCGAGCCCTTCAGTGCACCGAGGTTCCGGCTTCGCTGGGAAGGCTCGAAGCCGAAGGTTGCATCGTGTCGGGTGGCCTGGGTGAAGATGCTGGCCATCTGCTCTTCGAGGGCCAGGGCACAGTTGATGATGATGTTGGTGAGCGTTGCCAGCTTCGCCTTGCCGTCGTCGCTCTCCTGGAGTGACTTGAGCATGCCAGCGAGGGGCTTGAGGGCCTCCTTGGCCTCCTTCTGCATTGCAGCGAACTCGACAGTCTTTGCGACATGCTCCAGCTCCGCGGCGTACTCCCCCTGGAGGCGGGCCAGCTGGATCTCGCAGGCTCCGTGGATTGCCCGGGCGCCGCTGAGCTTCTTGTGCTCGGACTTGATGATGGACATCATCCGGGTGAGGACTGCGGCATCCTGTAGCCCGCGAACCGCCGAGATGACCGCATCACGGCTCACCGGGGAGGCTTCGGCAACCCAGTCATCAAGCTCACCTTTCGGGCTGATTTCAGGCGCGGTGGTCGTCGCTGTCTGTTCTGACGAGTCTGTGGTCTCTGGTGCGGTCTTCGACTTCTCATTATTCGCGCCAGCCCCCCAGGTGAGGATGCCCAGCAGGTTCTGGTCGGTGACCGACTTCTTCTTGAGCAGCACGACATGGAGCTTCTGGGATTTGACCATCAGGATGGCGTGGGAAACGGGCGTGTCGCTGGTCTTGTCGAAGGCAGCCAGGGCGGAGACCGTCTTCTTGGTGAGTTTGTCTGCCCCGAGGAGCCGGTTGTTTCGCATCTTCTTTCGAAGTGGCATCGGCAGCTCGTCCCAGCCAGCCATAAACATGGCATTGACGCTCTTCTTGTTGATGAGCGTGGCTGCTCCGATGGTCTTTTGCTTGTCGAGCTCTGCACTGCCAGTTCCAAATGCCATTCAGTCCTCCAAGGGGGATGTCTCTTCCAACGATGAAGTTTCGGCAACCGTGCCAGAAATCTTCTCGGTTGCGTTGGGTTGGAACCGTGGAGGCGCAGAAGTGGCAATGCCTTTCGCAATGATTCCACTCTTCATCCTGGATGCAATTTGAGCAACCTGACGACCGTGTGACGGACCCGAGCCACACGATCACGTTCGCCACCCGGCCCATTCGCATCAGCTCTCCATCTCCGCGAGTGCCCGCCAGCACTGGGGGTGAGCCGAAGGTAACGCCGCTCGGAGCGGGCACTCACACCGTGGAGCTGGCTCGGTCACCTGGCATGCCGCCCTGGCAACCCGATTCGGGCGCCACAGGCAGCCAACGCTCCTCGGCAGGACGCTCAATCCATGTGCAAGGTTTCCCCGGTAAGAGAATGCAACGGGAGGGGGAAAGAAGTGGCCCTGGGAGACTGCGGAGTGATGTACCTGTTCCCCGACGGCGCCTTCTGGCAGTGTGGCTGAGCCCAGTGCCGCAGTCCCCTTCCTTCCAGGCGCAGACTCAGGGCTGAGTGAGCGCCCCGCTGATCACGGGTATGTCGAGCCGACCGGGCGGCGGGGTGTTGGTGCTGCAGGACCGCAACGACCGCTCAGTTGCCCCTGCCGACCGCTGGGTGTGGTGAACCGATCGTTCTGCGTGCATCACCTTACACTTTCAGCATCCCTGGAGGTTTCCATGCTCGCACTCTTCAGCCTTCTCATCCGACCCGCTGCGGCATCCCCGATCACCCTGGAGATCTCCGCGCTGATCGATGGCAGCGATGTGCTGCGCCTGGATGCGACGGGCGCCTGGTGGTCGCACCGGCACTGGGGCATGCCGAAGGAGGTGGAGATCAACAGCCTCGCCTGGGATCCCATCCAGCAGCCACACCTGCCCAACGACGGTGCGACCCGCTTCCTGCCACCGCATGTGGAATTCGACGACGCCTGTGTGCTGCATCGGAGCGGTCGAGACACTCTCTCGGTGGAGCGAAACGACGATCACATCCTCATTGCATTCGCCGATACACCCAATTCCGCCGATCACTACTCGCTCACCCTGGTGTTCGACGGTGACTGCACGGAGGCGGCCCCTCACCGGCGCTGAGCACCGGGGGCGGGATGTGTGCTATCGAAGCACTGCTGTTCCTGCCATGCCCTTCGGAGGCAGGCTGACTGCGGTAGAGAGCACGACGTACCCTGTCTTTGGAGTCCGACATGGCGGAAGTCATTTGTGCACGATGCGGTACTGAGGAGCACCACCTACTTTGAGTCTGAAGGGCCGATCTGCCAGGACTGCGATGTGAGGCGTGGGGCGGCTGGGGTGGACCTGATCGCAGTCAATCTTTCCGTAAAAAAGAGGGTGTGTCCGTACCCCAGGACGAAAAGCGCATCGAGAATGACAATGGACCAGCCCATCGCATTGAAGACTCCGCCAAGCTGCGCCAATAGTGTCACGATCGTCTTCAGGACGAAAAAGACAAACAGGGCCTGGGCTACGGACCGAATTGCAGGTCCCGTTTCGTGGCTTCTGAACAACCAGGCCAAGACGCCCAGCGTAAAGACAGCAGCTCCTGAGACATGGGCGAGCATCAGGCCGGACGCTTCCAACGTGACCCCATAGAGTGAAAACACCAGGACGGGAATGAAGAGAAAGCCGATGCCAAAGCACGACATTGTGACGGCGGTAATCAGGAACAGGGTCTAGAGTTTCGGGCACCAGTCACCGGGCCGGACACTATCCGGCCCGACTGGTGCGCTTTTGTCTGAGACGGGGGCTTCACCCCCAAA
>JBLHNG010000261.1:0-10132 GCA_047621685.1 Myxococcota bacterium
CAATCCCACTACAAAAGACTGCAGGGGTGTTATTTGAACACCCCATACGGTGGAGCGCCTTCAGTGCGGAACCGTATAAGAGGGTCGTGTCCGGAAGCATGACCGAAGCCCCCGGTGACACCGGCTGTCAGCAGCCCCCGTCGGTGCCCGGTGAGGGTGGTTAGACACTCTGCATGACCACCCTCGCCGAGAAAGCCGACCGGCTGCCCCGGACGCCCGGCGTCTACCTGTTCCGAAACGCAAAGGGCAAGGTGCTGTATGTCGGCAAGGCCCGGGATCTGTACGCCCGGGTCCGCCAGTACATCCACGGCCACGATGATCGGCAGATGGTGCGCTTCCTGGTGCAGTCCGCCACTGACGTCGATGCGGTGCTGGTCAACACGGAGAAAGAGGCGCTGATCCTGGAGAGCACGCTCATCAAGGAGCACCAGCCGCGCTACAACGTCCGGCTGCTCGACGGCGCGAGCTTCCTCCACCTCCACATCGACACCAACGCGAAGTGGCCGCGCTATCGGCTTGTGCGAAAGATCGGCCGGGACGCCAGGCGCAAGGGCGTGCGCTACATCGGTCCCATCCCCTCTGCCGGTCGGGCGCGCACCACCCTCGACTTCCTGGAGCGTCGGTTCCCGCTGCGGACCTGCACCGACCGGGAGCTGAAGAGCCGCAAGCGCCCCTGCCTGCTCCACCAGATGAAGCGCTGCATCGCGCCCTGCGTAGACCTCTGCACGAAGGAGGAGTATGCGGAGGCCCTCGACGAGAGCCTGATGTTCCTCGACGGTCGCTCCAAGGTCCTTCTCGACCGCCTTGCTGAGCGCATGATGGCGCATGCCGAGGCGGAGCGATTCGAGCAGGCCGCCCTGATCCGCGACCAGATCAAGGCGATCAAGAAGGTCATTGAGCGGCAGCAGATGGTCGATGAGAAGCTCTCAGACCGGGACATCTGGGGCATCTACCGCGAGGCGGAGCGGGGGGTCGCGGTGCGGATCCCGGTGCGAAATGGGGCGATGCGAGAGCCGATCCCGCTGCGCATCGAGGGTGCAATGGACGACGACGACGCCCTGCTCTCCACCTTGCTCAACGCCTTCTATGAGCACGGCGAGCTGATCCCTGGTGAGATCCTCCTGCCCGTCGCCCCGCCAGACATCGAGGGCCTCGCCGAATTGCTCAGCGAGCGGCGGGGAAAGAAGGTGCTGCTGAAGGTCCCTCAGCGCGGTGCCAAGACCCGGCTCATCGACCTGGCGTACACCAACGCGAAGTCGGTCATGGACCGCGCCCGCTCCGATACCGAGAAGCAGCGCCAGACCCTCACCGCGCTCCAGCGCATCTGTCACCTCCCCCGACTCCCTCGGCGCATCGAGTGCTTCGACAACTCCAACATCCAGGGCAGCGATCCGGTCGGCAGCATGGTGGTGTTTGTTGATGGAAAGCCGGCGAAGAAGCTGTACCGAAAGTTCCACATCAAGACGGTCGAGGGTGCCGACGACTTCGCCAGCATGGCCGAGGTGCTCGGTCGGCGGATGCGGCGGGCGATGGTGGCGGAGCCGGGCGACTGGCAAAAGCCGGACCTCATGGTGGTCGACGGCGGCAAGGGTCAGCTCTCCGCCGCCATGGCGATCCTCAAGGAGCTGGGGGTCACCGACGTGCCGCTCATCGGACTCTCCAAGCCCCGCACCGAGCGAAAGCGCGGCGACCGAGAGACCCCAGACAAGATCGTGCTGCCCGGCGTGAAGAACCCGATCATCCTGCGCAACAACCACCCCGCCCTGCACCTCCTCCAGGCACTGAGAGACGAGAGCCACCGCACGGCGGTGCGCTTCCACCGTCAGAAGCGTCGCAAGCGCACCTTCGACAGCGCCCTGCTCGACCTGCCCGGGGTTGGTCCGTCAAGGCGAACCGCACTGCTCAAGCACTTCGGCGCGGTCGCTGCGATCACGTCCGCGTCGGTCGCGCAGCTGGCGGCGGTGGATGGCATTGGGCTGAAGATGGCTGAGGGTATTTGGGCTGCACTGCACGAAGAGTGAGGGGCGAATCCTTGAAGTGCGGCGGTACGCCAGCCCCGTCTCCGCCCCGGCTGAAGGGCGCCCCCGGCCCTCTCCGGCGCTCCCTTGCGGGCCTCCCGTGACCGGTGCGGTGGAGCGCCCAGCCTCACCGAGCCTCACCGACAGAGAAGCGAAGAGACCGCCTCACCGAACGGTGATCACAAGATCACAGGTCCTCAAGCGCTCCGGAGATCGCCGACGCAGTGATGCTGCCGCCAAACCCGACCCACTGGATGACCAGCTCGCTGTCGATGACATAGGCCTTGGGTGCCGCAGACTCAGACCAGAGGTCGACATCAGCGTAGGAGGGGTCGTAGAGCACAGCGGAGAGGCCGTACTTGCTGGCATAGCGGGAGGCATCGTCGATGGTAGCCGGGGCGGAGATCTCGCTGCGACCGACGAGTGCCACAGTGGTCGCCCCGTCTCCAGCGGTGGAGAGGAGGCCCATCGGATCGGTCATCACCGTGCCGAGGTCCATGTGGCCGACCAGCAGGACGACCGGGGAGCCGAAGCGGTCGTAGAGCGACCAGGGGATGCCGGTGTGGCTCGCTCCCTGGAGGTTGTAGGCGGTGTCTCCGACCCCGTAGCCAGTGCCATCCTTCGGCGGCGTGCCGGAGCCGGAGTCTTCACCTGAGTCTTTGCCGGTGTCGGTCCCGGTGTCGGCTCCAGTGTCACCAGTGCCAGTGTCACCAGTGTCGGTGTCGCTTGCAGGGGGATCGCTGTTGAAGTCGGTGTTGATGCTGTTGTTGTCGCCGTAGCCCCAGCTGGAAGGGTCCGGGTTGCAGGCCGCGAGCAGCAGGAGGGTCATCATGGTCGGAGTGTATCCGGCGTCTCTTCATTCTGTGGCGGCGATGTCCGGTAGCCACCCTTCCGCCACTTCGCCTGCCACAGCCCTTCGGGGGCGTCATCCGTCCACGGCAGACACCAGAAGTCCCGGCCATGGACCCGCTCGGTGAGTCCCTGGAGGATCTCGCAGCCATCGTGCCGACTGCGGGTGCCGAGCCCGGATCGGGGGGTGACCAGCCACTGCCGCTCCGGGTGCTCTGCCCACGTCTCCGCCAGCTCGACCTCCCAGCGCACCGAGCGGATGCTGCGGTTGGCGAGGCTGACCGCAGTCACACTCCAGGCCACCGACGCACCAACGGCGAGCAGCACCAGCGGCGTCCGCCCCCGACCCTCCGCCCACAGCCGGCCAGCCCCGGTCGCGACGAACACCCCACAGAGCATGCCGACGACCACCTGCATGCGCACGATCGCGGTCTCCAGGCCGACCAGCCAGCCTGCCACTGCGGCCACCTGTCCGGCGATGAGCAGAACCAGAACCCAGGCCCCCCGACGACGCTTCCGGATCGCGTCCACCGCCCCGATGCCGCCCAGCAGCACCACCAGCCAGCCCCCGGTCAGCCACGCCTGTCCGGCCAGCTTTGTGAGGCTCGCCGACATCGTCGCGGGGCTGAACCGCTCGGTGATGCCGTTCCAGTCGGCGAAGTCGGTGGGCGAGGAGGCGTAGCCGGTCAGGTCGAGGCCGTGCTTGAGCGTCAGCCACAGCCCCCCCCCCCACAGCGCCCGGAGTGCTGTGGGATCCCGTCGCCAGAGGATGTACACCACCACGAACGGCCAGCCCTCATAGCGGACCAGCGCGACCGCTCCGACCAGCAGGTCCGCCAACAGAAACCGATCCCGAAGTGCTGCGGCCATCGCGCCGAAGATCAGCAGGAGGAAGGTCCCCTCCTGGTAGGGCACCGTGGACCAGACCAGGAACGGGGTGAACAGGCCGAGGGGCACGAAGAACCACCCCGCTGCCGTGCCGCCCATGGATCGGGCGACGGACACCCCGGCTGCGACCGCCCCCGCTGCAACCACCGCAAGCGCGATTCGGGTCGCGAGGATGCCCCCGCCGAGGCTGGAGACGCCCCAGAGGACCGACTGGGTGGCTGGCAGCCAGTCCTGGATGAGCAGGTGCTCCCGGCCCGCCCAGCGCTGGTAGCCGTCAAAGCTGAAGTTCCAGGGCGCCAGCACAATCAGCACCAGTCGGACCAGCAGTGCGAGCAAGAACCCGGCGACTGTCGGTGAGATCGTCCGTGGCATCAGGGATGTCGCTTAGAGATCGATGCCGCAGTAGGGCGGGGCGTCGAGCCCCTGGACGGTCCAGGTCGCGCAGTCGTCGCAGCTCAGGGCGCCGTCCATGCCGAGGTCGTGGCGCTCGCCACGCTGGAGCGCGAACGCCCCGTTGGTCGGCTCAGTGGCGCAGGCCTCGGCGTTGATGCTCCAGGAGCCCTCGACGGTGATCGGAGCCTCGGTTGCCGCCCCGATGGTGATGCCGCTGACCGTGATGTCGTAGGCGTCGGGGTATCCGGCGGCCGGGTAGATGGAGTAGCTGAGGTCGACGGTGAGATCCTCGGCACCGCAGGGGGCTTCGGGACTGCACCAGGTCGCTGCGGCCTCAATCAGCAGGAGGTCGTCCTGCTCGACGGTCTCGATCGCGCCGTCGAAGTACAGCTCCAGCTCACCGTCGCGGCTCACAGACAGCCCCTCGGCGGCCATCCACTGCCCGCTGTCGGTGCTGTGGACCTCGACGAAGCCCTCGATCCGAGCGCCATCCGTGGTGGTGCAGCCGCCGCTCCACAGCTCACGAACCGGCACACCCTCTTCGTCCAGCTCCAGCACATCGATGCGCGGACAGACCTCTTCGGAGGCCGTCAGAGCGGTGATGTGGTCGGTCAGGGCGAGAATCGGACCAGGACGGACCGCATCGAGTGCCTGCTCAACCAGCGTGGGATCGGCGCCAGGGCTGTCAATAGAGATGCTATCAACCGCAATCTGGGAGATCGGGTCGCAGGCGAGCAGGAGCAGCGCGGGCAGGATTCGAATCATCTGTACTCTAAGTATGTCGCAGCAGGCGCCTTCGTCAAAGGGATCCTTGAGTGACATCTCTCACAACAAAGCGGTTACCTGTTGCGGGCGCGAGTCTGGAGCTTCGATGAGCCGCAAGTACATCATCTTCATCATATCCACCATTCTGTTCACCCTGGCAGACCAGCTCACCAAGCTCTGGGTGACCGAGAACATCCGCTATCGGATCGATGAGATCGAGGTCATCCCGGGCTTCCTCTCCTTCGTCCATGCCCAGAACAAGGGCGCGGCGTTTGGGATCATGCAGGGCCAGATGATCGTGTTCGCGGTGTTCACCCTCATCGCGATGGGTGTGCTGGGGCAGATGCTCTGGCAGCTGGACAAAGACGACCGCTTCCAGAGCCTCGCGCTGGGGCTCATCGCCAGCGGGGCGATCGGCAACGGCATCGACCGGGCCGTCAAGCAGTCCGTGACCGACTTCATCCGGGTCTACACCGACCACCCGGGCGTCTCCAGCTTCCTGAGAGACAACTTCGGCACGACCGAGTGGCCGAGCTTCAACATCGCAGATGCCGCCATTGTCATGGGCCTGCTGATGTTCCTCTACCACTTCCTGTTCCTCGAAAAAGACGCCGACGAGCTGGAGCCGGATCCACCCTTGAAGGCGCTGGAATAGCACCCTCTCACTGAGGGTTTGTCACCGGACCGCCCGGAGTCCCCATGCAGAAGAGATACTCGATCTTCGCCGCCATCTTCGGCGTCACCCTGCTCGCAGACCAGCTCTCCAAGCAGCTCGTCATGCGCAACCTCGTCGAGGGGGTGGATGTCATCCACATCGTCGATGGCTGGCTGCTGTTCGAGCACGCCCGGAACACCGGCGGAGCCTTCTCCATCCTGGAAGGGCAGATGCTGCTGTTTGGGGTGTTCACTGCGGTCGCCATGGCAGTGCTCGGGCACATGCTCTGGCAGATTGAGGACGACCAGCGCGTGCTCGCCGGATCGCTGGGCATGATCGCCGGGGGTGCGATCGGCAACGGCGTCGACCGGCTGCTGTATGCCTCGGTCACCGATTTCGTTCGGTTCTACGCCGAGAGCGGCCCGATCTCAGAGCTGATGGTCCGCGCCGTCGGCGGCACCGCCTGGCCGACCTTCAACGTCGCCGATGTCGCCCTCATCGCTGGCCTGCTCGCGTCTGGTCTGGGGATGTTCCTCCAGGAAGACGCCGAAGAGCTGGAGCCTGAGCCCGCCGCGAAGCTGATCGCGGACTGAGCTACAGCCCCCGCCGCCAGATGTGGAACAGGATCAGCGTCCACAGTCTCAGGCCGTGGTTGACCTGACCTGACCGGTGCTCAGTGGCGAGGCGGCGGACGACGTCGGGGACGAACAGGTCGCTGTCGTGCTCGCAGATGCCCTCGACCTGCTCGGAGAGGAAGTCCGCGCCGGGGGCCCGCAGCCAGAGGTTCAGGGGGTTTGGCAGGGAGCGCTTGGGGCGGTGGAGGAGCTGCTTTGGGAGCCGATCTTCCATCGACTGACGCAGCAGCCACTTGGTGACGTACCGGGTGCGGTGGCGGTGGACCTTCACACCGTCGGGCAGTCCGGCGGTGAACAGCAGCAGCTCTCGATCGAGCATCGGGTAGCGAACCTCCAGCCCGCAGGCTGCGGCCATGCGGTCGCTCCGGGCGAGCCCATCTTCGGGCAACCAGCCCCGCTGCCAGACGTGCAGGATGTTGTTCAGCGGCGTGGAGTCGACCTCCTGATACAGCGGCTCCAGGGCAGTGCGTCGGATGCCGGGTCGGACCATGCCCGGGTCGGCGAGCAGGGTCACCCGCTCCGCAGAGTGGAACACCCGCGACCCACCGATCGCCCGGTTCATGCCAAACGATGAGGCCGACACGCTCCAGTCGTTGAGCCGGGCTCTCCGGGCCAGACCGCGGGTGAGGAGGCGAGCAGGACCGGGCAGCCGGCCGACGAGCTGGGACTTCTTCAGCCGCCATGCGATCTGATCCATGCCCCGACCGCCGAGCAGCTCGTCGCCGCCGTCGCCGGAGAGGATGACCCGGACGTGCCGACGGATCTCGGTGAACAGGAGCTTCTGGACCGCACCCGCGGCGGTCGGCAGCGGCTGTCCCATCGCGGCGGTGGCCCCGGTCAGGGCGTCGATGAACTGCCGGTCGCTGACCCGGATGAGGTGGTGAGGCGCGCCCATGACCCGGGCGACCCGGGCGGCGAACGGTGACTCGTCGGTGCCCTCGGAGAGCGCGACGGTGAAGGTCGGCAGGTTGGGGGCGTGCTTGGTGGCGTGGTGGAGGATGGCGCTGCTGTCGAGGCCACCAGACAGCATCAGGCCGACGCTGGAGTCTCCCTGGAGTCGCCGCTCCACGCTCTGTCCCAGCAGCCGATCGAGGTGCGCAACCGCCCGCTCCTCGTCGGGAGGCTCTGCCCCCGGCATCGCCCACGGTGCTCGCCACCACCGCTCCAGGTGCTGCCCCGAGGCGTCGATGCGCAGCAGGTGACCCGGCGGCACCACCGACACATCCTGCAGCAGCGTGCGTGGGGCATGGACGTAGCGAAAGCTCAGGTACTCCGCGAGGTTGTCGACCGCGATCTCCCGGCTGACCCACGGCAGACGCAGCAGCGGCGGCAGCTCGCTGCAGAACGCCACCCGGTCCCCCTTGCGGGTCCAGAACATCGGCCGGGTGCCGGTCGCGTCCCGGGCCAGCCACAGCACCTTGCGCTGACCGTCCCACACCGCGATCGCGAACTCACCGGAGACCTCGTTGAGGCAGCGGGGACCGGCCGCCTTCCAGCGGGCCAGGAGGCCAGTCGCGCTCTCGGAGAACAGCGGACCATCGCAGGTCAGCCACAGCGGGCCATCGGTGACCGGCTGGGTGGGGCGGTTGCTGCGGGTGGAGAAGCGCCGAAACGCCATCGCCGCGCCCCCCTCCGCGATCAGCGCCTTGTCGTGTGGCCCGCGGTGGGCGATCCCGGTGGAGAGCTGGTGGACCTGGTCGCGATCCGGTGCCTCGCCGCGGAAGTGCACAATGCCGGCGATTCCGCTCAACAGAAATCCCGGACGCCAGATCGCGAGATAGAATCAGACGCTCCCGGCGCTTCGCTCGATGCCCTCATCTCGCTCCCCTCCGCTTCCGACCCGGCTGCGCGGTCACGGCGCCCATCCTATATCGCTTCCCCGTCCCCTCACTACTCCGCGGAGAATCATGCTCTGGTCCCTCCTGGCCTGCACCGGCTCATCTCCCGATGAAGCATCGCCACTCGAGGCCACGCCGCCCACGGCCGCTGGAGCACAGCCAGACATCGTCCTGGTGGTCATCGACACCCTGCGCGCCGACCACCTCGGCAGCTACGGCCACGACCGCCCCACCTCCCCCAGCATCGACGCAATGGCCGCCGAGGGGCTGCGGTTCGACCGGGCCTACGCCCACTCCGGCTGGACCCTCGCCAGCTTCGCCAGCCTGTTTACCGGCCTCCTCCCCCACCAGCACCGGGTCGGTCGGGCACCTGCGGACCCCTCGAAGTACGGCCGCCTCTCCCAGGAGACCGTCACCCTCGCCGAGGCCCTCTCGACCGTGGGCTACGCCACCGCCGCGATCATGAACAACACCTTCCTCGCGCCCGAGTTCGGACTCAACCAGGGCTTCGGCGAGGAGTACCGCTGGCAGGGCGCGAGCAACGACCGCCACCGCAGCGCCGCAGACTCCGTGACGATGGGGCTGGAGTGGCTCAACGCACAAGAGCAGCCCGCGTTTCTGGTCGTCCACATGATGGAGCCCCACCTCGACTACGCGCCCGCCGCAGACCTTCGCGGCACCTTCACTCCGCCACAGCTGCCCTTTCCCGTCCCCCTCTCCGATGGCGCGCTCAAGCAGGGCCTCGCGTCGGGCCAGATCGTCCTGCCTCGGGACATCCCCCTCATCACCGGGCTGTACGACGAGGAGATCCTCACCGCGGACCGCTCGGTCGGGGTGCTGAGAGACGGGCTCGCGGCCCGGGGGAAGCCGACGGTGACTGTGCTCACAGCAGACCACGGCGAGGAGTTCTGGGACCACGGCGGCTTCGAGCACGGCCACAGCCTCTATGGGGAGCTGACCCGGGTGCCGCTCATCATCACCGGGCCAGACATCCCCATCGGCGCGGTCCGCACTGTGGTCGGCCACCGCGATCTGTTCCGCTCCCTCATCGCTGCCGGCGGTGCGACCCTGCCCGCAGGCGTCGGTGGAGACGACCTCCTCGGCATCGCCAGCCAGGGCGCCTGGGCGGGTGAGCGCACGGTGCTGTCCGAGAACGTGCTCTACGGCCCCGCCCAGGTCTCCACGGTCGACGACGGCCACCGGCTGGTGTTCAACCAGCTCTCCGGTGCTGGAGAAGTCTGGCAGGTAGCCGAAGATGCCTCCGAGCGAGGCCGGCTCCAGGGTCAGCCACAGTCCGAGGTGGCGCAGAAGATGGTGCCGATCATGGAGGGAATCCGAGGCGGAGACCTCACGCCCATCCAGGTCAACGACACCCGAATCCCCGATCCGGAGACCTTCCAGATGCTCGCCACGCTGGGGTACATCGAAGAGCCGGTGGAGCCGGTGGAGCCAGAGGCGCCGAAGCCCGAAGATCCGCCGAAGCCGTAGGTCTACAGCACGTACACCCGCATCCACGCGATCATGTCAGCGATCTCCTGCTCGGAGAGGTACGGGTAGTCGGGCATGCCGTCAGTGCCGTAGTAGATGAACTCCCACACCTCCACATCGTCCATGCCGTGCACGCTGCCCAGCGAGCCGCCTGAGCCGCCCTCTCCGGCTGCACCGTGGCAGCTCGCGCACCCCTCCTGCTCGTAGACCCGCTCCCCGGACGCCGGGTTGCCGTTGCTGAGTGCCGACATGTCCGGCCCCGCTGCGCAGCCGACGAGCAGTCCCGCCAGCATCAAGAGTCCTGTCCTCATGGTTCCCCCCATGGATCGTCTCGGGCAGCCGACCGTCGGCGCCCTTCTCTTGGATCGTCTCTCGATGATGGGGGCCGCGCATGAGGCGAATGGGGTGGGGATGCGTCGGATGGAGCCCATCACGGCAGGGCGGTGTCCATCCGGGTGATGGGTCGCTCAGGTCACCGAACAGCGTGTGCTGGGGCGCGGAAATCACCGCACGGTTTTTCAGTCGCAGGGCTCTGAGCGCAGTCCTATTGACATGCCAACATTAAGCTGCGTTAAGCTGGGCTGTGTCTGACGTGATTGGAAT
>JBLHNG010000262.1:0-10103 GCA_047621685.1 Myxococcota bacterium
AACGTCGGGCAGGCTCGCCAACGTCGGGCAGGCTCGCCAACGTCGGGCAGGCTCGCCAACGTCGGGCAGGCTCGCCAACGTCGGGCAGGCTCGCCAACGTCGGGCAGGCTCGCCAACGTCGGGCAGAGAGGTTGTGTTGCTCATGGGACCAGTGGTCAGGAGCAGATGGAGATGTCCGTCGCCATCGAAGTCCTGGCGACAGCCTCTCCGATAAGCCCGATGACGTCGCTACCCGGGGGTGTGCTCGCCACCCCCGGTGGGGCATCTTCGCGGGTCTGGCGAGTCTCATTGTCGGCTTTGAGGGATGTCTCTTCTTCGAGTCCCCAGCCACCTCCGGACCCGCTCCTGTCGAGGTCAGCCCGTCGCTGGCTGGACCCGCCGGAGGTTTCACGGCACGGAGGCGGACGAAGTCGGCCGGTGGCTGCCTACGTACACCCAAAAGGGGGGGAGAATGTGCCCGTTCGGAGAGCCTCAAGTCGCAGGCCGCCCGGGTGCGCGCAAGGGGACACCGGAGTGGGCCGTGTCGCAGGCCCCGCACGCCAGATTCTCTGGCGGGGCCGGAGACAGCAAGCGACCCGAGGCCGGCAACCTCGTCCAGTCACTGAGAATGCTGGCCGACAGGGAGTGAAGCGCGGACCGCGGAGGGGACCCGTAGCGATCAGCACCCAAGGACGGAGACGTTGCCGCTACCCCCATCGTCCTCAATCAGCCACCAACCTCGTCAGCCACCAACCCATCAACCAACCTCATCAACTCATCAACTCATCAACTCATCAACCCATCAACCCATCAACCTCATCAACCTCATCAACTCATCAACCATCAACCTCACCAACCATCTCCGCAGCCACCACCATCTCCGCCTCCCGCATCCGTCCTCCCGGCGTCCCCACCAAATACCGTCCACCTCCCGCCAACACCCAGCCAACATCCTCCACCGTCACCAACATCCCCCCCACCAACCGCACCCCCCGCCGCGTCACTCCCTCGACCTTCACTCCACCAACCGCCTCAACCCCCGCGAGCACCCGCCGAGCCTCTCGCTTCCACCGTCCATCCAGCGTCCGCTGGGGGGCTGCGCGCCCACCGAGCTTTCGCCACGTCTCAAAGTCCACCCCAGCCACGGCCCAGGTGTCATCCACTGGATGCGCCACCCCCGCATACCGCCAGTCCTTCCCCGTTCGAGTCAGCACAAACGCCGTCTCCCCCGGCTCTGCCAGCATTCCCGGCAGCCGAATCCGATCCGGGGCCACCAGCTGACCGCGCTCCGTGATCAGCAGCACGAGGTGCCCATCGACCCGCCCGCCCGGTGCTTCTGGAATCTCCGAGAGCCCCATGGCTGCAGCGAGCCCCTTGGCGGGAATCACCGTGCCCTCAGCCGGGGCGAGCTGCTCTGGGGAGACGCTGCCAGCGAGCAGGGCGTGGGCGGCGGTTCGGGAGGGGACCGGCAGCGGAGGCTGGTTCTCGGCGTGGAGGATGAAACGCCGACCGGTGCGCATCACCCGACGGAGCAGGGGGGCCTCGGTGGCGTCGGTGAGCAGGGCGATGCGGTTGTGCAGTCCCGACAGCCGCCGGTGACGATCCGGGCGCAGCAGCAGCCAGTCGCCACGACGAATGGGGGTGTCGCCGCCGTCGAGGTCGTCGTTGAGGGCACGGGCAGCGATGAGGCCCGGGATGTCCGGGGCGGGGAGGTGCACGGTCTCGCTGTCGAGTCCGTAGCGGATGGCGTCGGTGGGGATGTCGGCCAGCGGGAGGGCGCGGATCTCGCGACGAGCGGTCAGCGGGGGGACGAGGCCGCCCAGCGGACGCACCCACCAGCCATCGGGAGTGGAGGTGAACCGGAGGCGGTGGAGCAGCCAGGAGGCACCTGCGGTGGGGCCAAACCAACCCGAGACCAGGGCGGGCAGGGCGTTGTCGCCGGAGAACAGCGGGCGGGCGGCCACCCCATCGCCGTCGAAGATGAACCGCCAGGGCGTGCCGTCGGGCAGACGGGCGATCAGCTCGCCCTTGAGGCGGTGGTTCGGCGGCATCTTCAGCCGGAAGGCAGCGCCATCTTGAAGAATGTGAGCGACGAAGGTGCTCTGTCGGCCCTCCAGGGTCGAGGCCCGGCGGTAGGCGGTCAGCCGCCAGTCCACCAGCTCTGCGGTCAGCCGTGCGACGGCCTCCGCCACCCGGGGCTGCTCGACGGGCACCGGGAGCCGGGAGAGCAGCTGGCCCTCGGCGATGGTGAACCAGCTCCGGCCGCCGATGCCGGTCCAGTCCTTGAGCGACTTCTCCTTCCAGTACGACAGCCACTGCCCCGGAGCTGGACGGCGGGGATTGGAGAGGCGCTGGACATCGGTGAGGTCGCGGAACAGGGCGGGGGAGCGGAGGTAGGCGTCGTGGCAGCGGGCGGCCAGATCGTCGAGCCGCATGCCCGTCGAGAGGGCCTCGGACTTCAGCAGCACATCGAGCATCACCAGCTTGAACGACTTGCTCAGCCGGGTGGTCTCGACCGCGCTGAGCCAGTCGCCAGCCACCCGCAGCGCCCGCCGCTCGTCCTCGGACAGGTCGCCCTCGGAGGCCACGAATTGCAGCCACCCCCCGGAGCGCTCCTTGAGGGTGCCGGGATCCAGGCCGAGGCGGAGCAGCTCTCCGGCGCGGGGACGGCGACCCCGGGCGGTGCGAAGCTCGCGGTACAGGCGCACCGTCTCGCTGCGGTCGGAGGCGGGCAGGAGGCTGCGGAGGACGTCGCGGGCGGCGGGGTCGATGTCGACAGAGCAGCCATCGGGGAGGGCTGCGGAGACGTCGCCGGCCAGGAAGCCGCTGAGGTCGGGACGGACGCCGGACAGGGCGAGCAGGGTTCGGATGCGCCCGAGGAACACCCGGTGGTTGCCCACGAAGTCGATGACCCGAAGCAGAGACTTGCCCACCGACGTGCGCAGGCCGCGGCCGAGCTGCTGGAGGAAGACCACCGGGGACTCGGTGGGCCGCAGCATCACCACCCGGTCCACCCCCGGCAGGTCGATGCCCTCGTTGAGCAGGTCCACCGCGCAGACCGCATCGAGGGTGCCATCTGACAGCGCCTCCAGGCTCTCCTCACGGGGGGCGCTGTCGGACCCGGAGTGCAGGGCGACCACCCTCACCCCGCGCGCTGCGAGCCAGTCGCGGACGAAGCCGGCGTGTCGGATGCTGGCGCAGAACACGATGCTGCGGGCGCCGGGGTGGGCCTGCCAGGCGGCCCAGAGCGTCTCCATCCGGACCTGGGAGGCGACCGCGGCGTCCAGGGCTTCGGGATCGAACCGGCCGCTGCGCCAGGGCAGGGGGGCGTAGTCGATGGTGTCGGCGAGGCCGGTGTAGGCAAACGGGACCAGCAGGCCGCGCCGGATGCCCTCGCCCAGATCCGCCCGGTAGGGCATGCAGTCGTCGAACAGGCTGATGACGTCGATGTCGTCGGCGCGGTCGGGGGTGGCGGTGAGCCCGAGGAGGAAGCCGGGGGCGAACCGACCCAGCAGCCGCCGGTAGCTCGCGGCCCCGGCGTGGTGAACCTCGTCGACGATGATGTAGTCGAAGTGGTCCCCGGCGAACTTCGCGAGGTGCTCGGGGCGGGAGAGCTTCTGGACCGAGGCGAAGGTGATCTGCGCGGAGACCTCGGCCTGAGTACCGACAAACCAGCCGAACGGCGCGGTCGGCAGGAGCCGGCGGAAGGTGGCGGCGGCCTGGGTGAGCAGCTCGCGGCGGTGGGCGAGGAACAGGACCCGGGGTTGCCGGCCAGCGGCGGTGGCCCAGGCGAGCACGTCGAAGGCGGCGAGGAAGGTCTTGCCCAGCCCCGTCGCCATCACCACCAGCGCCCGACCGCGGCCCTCCGTCCGGCACCGGGCCAGGGCGGCCAGGGCCTCGGACTGGATCGGGGTGGGGGTGACGGTGTCGTCTTCGTCGGCGAGGACCTCGCCGGGGGGCAGAGGCTGCTCGGCCTCAGCGACCCGGAGCTCGTAGGCCGCGACCCACTCCGCATCGATGGGGCGGGTGCGCTCCCACAGGTCCTCGATGGCGGCATCGACCTCGCTGTACCGCTGCGGCTGGCGAGAGGCGTCGACCCGGAGGTTCCACTCTTCTCCGGCGACCAGGGCGGACCAGGAGACGTTCGAGCTGCCCACCCAGGCCGCGGCCAGTCCTTCCCCCTCCACCCGCCAGCACTTCGGGTGAAACGCCCGGCCGGTCTTGCCCGTCTCCACGACCCGCACCGCGAGGCTGCCAGCGATCCCGGCGTCCTGCTCGCCCTCCGCCGAGAACGCAGCGACCCGATCCTGCCAGTCCAGCAGCCGCCGCAGCGCCCGGCTCTGGGTGATGTTGAGGTAGTCGCCGGTGATCAGCCGCACCGCCGCCCCCCGGCGCATCGCTTCGAGCAAGGCAGCCTGGAGCAGCTTCAGCCCGCTGTCCTGAATGAACGCCGCCACGATGTCGATGCGGTCGGCCTCCCGAAGCAGCGGGCGGATCACGCCGCGCAGGGGGTTGTCCGGCCCGGTGGTCAGCCCCGGGGGGCCGGGGAGGAGGCGAGAGAGGCCGGAGACCCCGACGGGGCGGGGGATGATGCGCAGGCTGGGCGGGGAGGTGTCGGTGTCGAAGCCGACGGTGAAGGTGGTCGGGGTGGTGGCGGCCTGGGAGAGCCGCTCGACGGTCTGCTGGGCCAGCTCCAGCATTGCGGACTGCTCCTCCGCAGACAGCTCCCCCCAGTGCGTGGCTTCCTGCATCGGCAGCACGATCGCCCCACCACCAGCGGCGGGGAAGGCAATTGCGAGGCGGCTGGAGGCGAGGGGCTGGAGGGGCATTGTCGGGTTGAATGTAACCCTGTGCCGGGCCATGGTTTTAGGGAACTGTGCGGCGCTCGGAGTGGTTCAGGACGGTCCGTTTTGGCTGCGGGGGTGGCCGCAAGGCGGGGATTCGCAGCGGGTGTCCGGTTGGGGGTCGCAGGGGAGCGGCGACTGGAGGCGAGCGCAGCCGCGGAGCGGGCACTCAACGCAAGAAGTGCAGCCCCCTTGAGCGCAGCGCCATGAGCGGGCCGAAAGGCCAGCGTCGGCGCCCTCCTTTTTCTGGCCACTCCGCACCAACGCAGCCCATCGCTTCGCTCCGGCCTGCTCATGGGGCTCGTTCGAGGGGGGCTGCACTTCTTACGCGGTGAATCCCCGCACACTCACCACCCCACGCAGCCTCAATGGGCCGTCCTGAACCACTCCGAGCGCCGGATGGTTTTGCCTACCCGCCCCTGTCATGAAAGTGTGGCAGTCGATCATTTCGTGCGCTAAAACCCCCACCTGAGGGGATATTATCGATCCCGGGGGAGCCAACATGAGCCGACTGATCGCAATCACCACCCTGCTCGCCGCCTGTGCGTCGGACTACGAGCTGAGCGGAGACAACAACTCCTCCCAGGGCGACGACGACCGGCCCGGCGACGACGACACCCCCGATACCACCCCCTTCGACCCCAGCGATACCGCCTCAGTCACCGGCCGGATCTGCAACACTGCCGGGAACAGCTACGTCGTCAATGCGGACGCCTCCATCTCCTACGACACCGACGGTGACGGCGCTGAAGACGGCCTCGCCACAGACCTCACCGATGCCGAGGGCTGGTTCACCCTCACCGATGTCCCCCTCGGCTCCCACACGATCCTCATCGAGAAGGGCAGCTTCACTGCCACCATCGACATCGTGCTCGACACGCCCAACGAGGAGCTTCAGCTCGCCAATGAGGAGTGCCTGGATCCCGGCTCGGTCGAGATCGCGGTCATCAGCGGAGACTACGACCACGTCGAGAGTCTGCTGAGCGGACTCGGCCTGGAGTTCACCATCTACCGCGGAACCAGCGGGCAGACCGAGTACATGTCGCTGCTCCAGGACCCGGACCTGATGGCAGAGTACGACATCATCTTCTTCAACTGCGGCATGGACACCACCTGGAGCCGCAACGCCTCATACGACACGGTCGCCGCTAACATCAAAGACTACGTGCAGGCTGGTGGCTCGATCTACACCTCGGACTGGGCGTACAACATCTTTGAGGCGGCGTTCCCTGGCGCGGCGGACTTCTACGGTGAAGACAGCGTCGTCGGCTCGGCGTACTGGGGGGCCGACGGCTACCTCACCGCCAACGTCCTCGACCCGACCTTTCAGTCGCTGCTCGGCTCCAACACCGCACAGCTCAACTACGACCTCGCTTCCTGGGCGGTTGTCGAGACCGCGTCCAGCAACACCGAGGTCCTGCTCAGCGGCAACGCCCCCCTCTACCTGTGGGGCTCGGTGAACAACTCTCCGCTGGCCATCCGGTTCTCCTCTGGCTCCGGGGTCGCGCTGTACACCTCGTTCCACAACGAGCAGCAGGCCACCGTCGACATGGAAGCCATCCTCGAAGAGATCATCCTCTCGCTCTGATCGCCAGAGGGTTGCCGCAGATCACACCGCTCGGGTCCAAACAGGCCCGGGCGTTGTGCGTAATAAAAAAGTGCCTACTCAAAAACGATCCTGGTGGTCCGGGTTTTTGGGGTTAGTGAGTTTAGACTCAAAAAAGAGCACCCCATGGCCCGCCCCCGTTCAATCGATGACTCTGTGATCCTGGCTGCTGCCCGGGAGGTCTTCCTGGAGCGTGGCTTCGCTGGAACGACCGCGGAGGTTGCCCGCCGAGCGGGGGTCTCTGAGGGCTCAATCTTCAATCGGTTTGGCAACAAGCAGGGCCTGTTCCGGGCTGCCGTTCAGCCGAAGATTGAGGACGCCACCTGGATCGAGAATCTGGAGAACCGGGTCGGCGTCGGGGAGGTCACCGAGCACCTCACGGAGATCGGGCTCGGCGGAATCTCCTTCTTCCAGGAGAAGATCCCAATGATCATGATGGCATGGTCCAATGCGGACAATCTCGGAGGATGTCCCCCGATGCCGGGGCGGGTTCCCCTGGAGGTTCTCGGTCGGCTGGCCAAATACTTCGAAGCGGAGATGCGGCTGGGTCGCATGCGTCGGGTAGACGCTGAGATCGTCGCGAGGACCTTCCTTGCAGCGATCCACAACTACGCCTTCCTTGAGGTCCTCTTCAAGCAGCAGGGACAGCTCCCGCTCCCGGCCGGCATGTACATCCGCGGCATGATCGACGCGCTGTGGAACGGGATCGCGCCGACACCAGGGGACTCAGCACCGGAGGCTGCGAAAAGTGAGGTTTGATTCAATGTCATTGCTGAGGAAGTGCTCAGTAATCTGGGCTGCTGCGCTGCTCCTGGGGACCGCACAGGCCCGAGACCGCGCCGAGGAGGTCTTGCCTGATCTCGGCGAGCGGTTCTCCGAGGGGAGCGACGATTCCGTTCGCAGTGCGGCGTGGTGGGTGGAGCTGGACAGCGCCGAGCTGAGCCGGCTGATGGATGCCGCAATCGATGCCAACCCCGACCTCCTCACCGCCATCAGCCAGGCGCGTCAGGCCCATGCGCTGTCGATGACCGCGGTCACCGGGTTCGCGCCCTCGGTCAGCCTGGGTGCCCAGGTCTCGATGCTGCCCTCCGAGTCGCTGCTGTTCGGCAACCCGGCGGCGAGCGGCAACAGCTTCGCCGACAGCCTCACCCCGCTGTACGAGGCCCTCGCTGAGATGGGCATCACGGTGGACACCACTGAGACCGAGACTGAGACTGCGACCTTCGCCGACACCGTCTACACCGGCTCCGCCTCGGCCACCGTCTCGCTGCCGGTGGACCTGTGGGGAGTGGGGGTGCAGAGCTTCGTGGCCGGTCGCTGGGATGCCCGAGCCTCCGCCGCCGCTGCTGAGTCCCTCCGGCTGACGGTGACCACCTCGGTCGCCCGCGCATGGCTGGACGTGGTCACCGGGACCGCCCGGGTTGTGGTGGTCGAGGAGCAGATTCAGACCGCCTCGTCGATCCTGGAGCTGACCGAGCTGCGCTACGATCGGGGAGAAGCCACCGTGCTGGATGTCCTCCAGCAGCGTCAGCAGCTCGCCACTACCCGTGGGCTGCTGCCCCAGTCCCGAGCGCTGCTGCGGCTCTCCAAGCAGCAGCTCTCGATCCTCCTCGGCCAGTCCGCCTCGCAGTCCATCGAGGTTCTCACCACCGAGCTTCCCGTGCTCCCGGCACAGCCCCCGGTGGGCACCCCGTCCGACCTCGTCTCCCGCTCCCCGACGGTGCTGGTCGCTGCGGCACAGCTCACCGCTGCCCACCACCGGGAGCAGGCCGCCTGGCGCGCCTCGCTGCCCTCGCTTGCCCTCCAGGCGTCCTATGGCCCGCAGTTCTACAACTTTGATGGCGAGAGCTGGGACTCTGACAGCTTCTGGTCGGCTGGGGCGAGCGTCAGCATGCCGATCTTCCAGTCTGGTGCGGCCCTCAATGGCATCCGCTCGACCCGCTCTGGTGCCGACGCCGCGGGCTACAGCCTCCAGTCCGCCGCTTTGTCCGCGGTCCAGCAGGTCGAGGCCGCCCTCGTTTTGGAGTCCGAGCGCACGCTCCAGCAAGAGCAGTCGCAGCTGGTCTCTGAGGCTGCCGCCGCTTTGCTGGATGCTGCCCTGGAGCAGTATCGCTCTGGTCTGATCAATCACATCCCGGTCATCGCCGCTCAGCAGTCCTCGCTGAGCGCGGAGCTGTCTCTGCTCCAGGCCGACCGGGACCTCCTGGATGCCCGCATCCAGCTCCATGCGGCGCTGGGCAGCGCCGCCACCTCCGCTGGAGATGCCCGATGAATCCCATCGAGTCTGCTGATCTTGAAACCGCTGAGATTGGAACGAGCCGGCTGAAGCAGCTCGGCATTGGCTTCCTCATCCTTGTCCTTGGCGTCGGTGTGACCGCCGGCATGGTCTCCAGCCGCTCCGCTGAGGAGCAGAAGGCTGTTGAGGAGCAGAGCACTCCCGTCGAGGTCATCGTGGTCTCGCTCGGAGAGGCCACTGCCCGCATCGAGACCACCGGCGTCGTCGCGGCGGCACAGGAGATCTCGATGATTCCGCAGGTCTCCGGTGCGCTGACCCGGGTCTCCGACCAGCTCCTCCCCGGCGGTCGCTTCGTCAAGGGCGAGCTGATGGCCCGGATCGACAGCCGGGACTACTCCCTCGCTGTTGAGCAGGAGCGGGGACGGGTGCAGCAGTCGGAGGTCGAGCTGGCCCTGGAGAAGGGTCGCCAGGAGACCGCTCGTCGGGAGTGGACGCTGCTCGGACGCAGCGGTGAGCCTTCGGACCTCGCCGCCCGCAAGCCCCAGCTCATGGCCTCGGAGCTGGCCCTGGAGGCCGCTCGCAGCGGGCTGAAGCGCGCGGAGCTCTCCCTGTCTCGAACTGCGATGCGCGCCCCGTTCAACGCCATGGTCATCAACGAGTCCGCAGACATCGGGCAGGTGGTCGGCAGCTCGCCCATCGCCACCCTCATCGGCACCGACCGGTTCTGGGTCAACGTCTCCGTACCCGTCGAGCAGCTCTCCGCCCTCGACATCCCCGGAGTGCGTGGCAGCAGCGGCTCGAAGGCTGCGATCATCCAGCAGCTCGGTGCCGACCAGCTCACCCGCTCCGGTGAGGTGCTCCGGCTGGCGGGTCAGCTCGATGCCCAGTCCCGCACCGCCACCCTCATCGTCGCCGTGGAGGATCCGCTGAACCTCCAGGCCGGCACCGATCCCGGCCTGCCGATGCTGCCGGGGGCGTTTGTCGACGTGGTCATCGAGGGGCGGGGGATGATGGACACCGTCACCATCCCCAGGGTCGCGCTTCAAAACGGCGACCACGTCTGGATCTCACAGGACGGACGGCTCGCTCGCAGAGACGTCACAGTCGGCTGGCGCAACGGCGACAGCATCGTGCTCACGGGTGGACTCTCGGCGGGGGAGCAGGTGATCACCACCTCGCTGTCCTTCCCCATCGAGGGCATGTCCGTGGAGCCCCAGGAGCGCGCTGCGCTCAAGGGAGAGTAGGCGATGAAGGATCTCATGAAGGGCCCCATCGCATGGATGGCCCAGAACCCGGTCGCAGCCAACCTGCTGATGATGGTCCTCCTCCTCGGCGGACTCCTCGGCCTGAGCCGCATCAAGGCGGAGGTATTCCCGGCGTTTGAGCTGGACCTGGTCACCGTCTCGGTGGTCTACCCCGGGGCGAGTCCCGAGGAGGT
>JBLHNG010000263.1:0-10100 GCA_047621685.1 Myxococcota bacterium
GCGGCGAGGGGGAGCACCTGGCTCAGCGTGCCCTGTGCGTCAGCCTCGATGAGCAGCCGGCCGAGGTGGGCATCGAGGGGCAGGCCAAACAGGGCCTCTCCGCGCGGGGTGAGCTGACCGTCATCACCGAGGGCACCAAGCAGACGGAGCTGCTGCCGGGCGTCGTCGACCGCATAGGGGCGCGGCGGATCGAGGAACGGCAGGGTGTCTGGGTCCGCACCGCAGGCCCGGGCGGCGAGCAGGAGCGGGACGAGAGACTCCCGGTGGACCTCCGGCGGGGTGCTCTCCGCCAGCGTGAGGCGCTCTGGCCACAGCCGGTAGCAGATCCCCGGACCCAGTCGACCCGCCCGACCGGATCGCTGCTCGGCGCTGTCAGCGGCGATGGGCATCAGGGTGAGGTAGCCACGGCCCTGATGGTAGCGGGTCCGTCGGACCAGCCCGGAGTCGATCACCACCCCGATGCCCGGCACGGTCAGCGAGGTCTCGGCGACGTTGGTGCTCAGGATGACCCGGCGCCGGCCCGAGGGGGAGAAGATGCGCGTCTGCTGCTTCATCGTGAGCCCGCCGTGCAGCTCGATCACCTCCCAGTCCCCACGGATCGCCCCCGCCACGCTGGCGATCTCGCCCTTGCCGGGGAGAAAGACCAGGACATCGCCGGGATCCTTCTCAGCGGCATTCAGCGCCGCAGACACCCTTCCCTCCAGACCGCGAATGTCCGGCTCCTCGCAGCGACCGGGCATGTAACGCCGGCTCACCGGGTACAGGCGTCCCTCGCCGGAGAGGTGAACACCGCCGATGTGGGCCGCGATCTGATCTCCGGCGAGGGTGGCGGACATGACCACCAGCCGGGGACTTCTTGACTGTGTCACCAGGGCGAGCAGCAGGTCGAGGTCGAGGCCGCGTTCGTGAAACTCGTCGAGGACAAGCGTGTCGTAACGGTCTAAATCACCGCCCCGTAGCATGCGCAGTGCGATCCCGGGGGTGACGAAGATCACCGCAGTGTTTGACCCGGCCCGCCGCTCGCCCCGGACCGCGTAGCCGATCGTGCTGCCCAGCGCGCAGCCCTCCAGCGAGGCGACCCGACTGGCCAGCGCCCGACAAGCGACCCGCCGCGGCTCCACCACGACCACCCGCCCCCGGGCCAGCAGCCAGCGGGGAACCTGGGTGGACTTCCCCGAGCCGGTCGGTGCGGAGAGGACCACCGGCCCGTGCTCAATTGCGACCTCGAAGTCGGGTCGGAGGGCTTCGATCGGGAGGGTGCTCATCGCGGTGTGGGGTAACCCACCGGTGTCACCGGACGTCGATCACCGTGACCTGGGTGTCGGCTGGCTTCGCGCTGACGGTCTCCAGGAAGCTGATCAGCCGCACCTCACCGGGCAGCATCGCCGGCTCCGAGGAGGTCACCGCGTAGGACTCGTCGCTGCCGATGACCTCGCCGTCTGCATCGAGGTAGTCGATGCGCAGCTTGAGGCGCTCGATGCTGCCGCTCTCCGGCGTGCTCTGGAACGCATACTCCTCGCGGTGGAAGAAGTCGCCGGAGGATCGGGAGCTGGCCTGGGAGCTGCGCCGGTGGAGGGACACCTCGATCCCTGAAGGCTGCTCGGACTCCCAGTGCAGGGTCCGGACCTCGGCATCGGAGTAGCTGGCCGCGGCCGGCATGGCCTCCACCTCGACAAACCTCAGCTCGATGCGGTGCGGGGTCTGGTAGCCCGCTGGCAGCGGCGTGAGGTGGGTGAGGTTGGAGAAGGCGTGTCGATCTCCGGGGCGAACCCGAGCATGGTGCGACTTGAGCATGTCGATGGAGCGTCGGTAGACGACAGTGCCGTCCTCTGCCAGCAACGACAGCTCCACGGTCGCTTCCTTGAGGACCTGGTCGGTGCCGTTGACCAGCACGCTGCCGAGCTTGAACGAGGTCGCCTCGCCGTACTCCTGGAGGTCACTGACCGGACTCTCGATGGTGAGGCCGGGCAGGATGGAGTAGGGCACGACAGTGACTGGCAGGCTTCCAGATGCCGGGGCGAGGTTGGTGAGCGGAGCGGGTGTGGCGACCTCAGGGGCCTGAGGCTGGTCGAGAAGAGACAGTCCGACCACCGCCCCACCGACGAGGAGTGCAGCCAGCACCACCGCGGCGATGGCTGCGGCAATCCGGCTGCTTCGCTCCTGGGGTGCCTTGAGGCGACGCAGCAGCGCATAGGCTCCTGGGCTCTCCGGGGACAGCTTGAGGCTCTGACGGGCCAGCTCGGTGGCCTTGTCGCGATCCGAGGTGCGTGCTTCTTTCCGCCAGCGAGCGGTATAGGCTCGGGCGAGAGAGAGCGCGGGGGGCGCGGAGAGGGGTCGCAGGCCTCTCGCGAGGGTCAGCTCGCTGATCGCCTCGTCGAGGAGGTCGTGCTCCAGGTAGCCCTCACCCCGGGTCAGGTGATCCGCAGCGATCTGGTCGACGCGCTCCAGATCCTCAGCGGTCAGCCCCAGCTCTCCGGCAATGCTGTGGAGATCCGACTCGCTCAGGGCATCGGTCTGGCTGCGGGCACGATCGACCTGCTCGATATAGCCCGCGACGATCCGCTTCTCCTGATTCACAGCCACCCTCCACCCCAATACGAACCGGCTGGAACCAGCCTGGATTCGCATTATCGCCTGGATCGGGGGGAGGTGAGCTCGATTCGCAGCCGACTGGTCGCGTCGAGGTCCTCAGATGGAGCATCCTGAGCCTCAAGCTGCGCCTGGAGCGCATCGATGGCGCCGTGGACTTCCTCGACACTCCAGTTCTCACTCAGCGCCCGATCCCGGAGGTTTCGGGAGTGCTGGAGGGTCTCCTCGGAGGCCGTGATGTAGCGGCGCACCTGAAGCTGGAAGAAGGCAGCGAGATCACCGGGAATCTCGAAGTCGTCTGGGACATCATGCCGGGTGTAATTGTAGATGGTTCGCTGGATGAACGGGTCCATCTCGGCGGTTCCCAGCCGGGCATGGTCTGAGAGGAAGATCTGGGTGGTGGGCACGATGAGCCGCACATCCGGCTGCGGACTCCAGACGGCGACGGTGTGGTTTGAAGTGGGCCAGAACAGGCCAACCTCCTCCACGCCGAGGTGTCGGGCGAGGAAGGCGAACAGCGCAGACAGCTCATCGCACTCCGCGATGGCCGAGCTTCGGATCGGCTGCCCGCCAGGCCACTGTGCCCACCGCGCCCAGATCGCATCGCTGCGGGGCTCCCGGTCGGTGATGTCCCAGCGCAGATACCACCAGCCAGCATCTCGGGTTGCCTCAAAAACAAGCTTCACCCGGATGTAGTCGGACAGCAGCGCATCTGTCGGATCGAGGTGGTGGGCCTGGGTGAGTCGCTTGAAGTCGGCCTGGACCGCTGGAGAGTCCGCGACCCCGGCAAGCTCTGCTTCGAGGGTGGCGAGGAAGGTGGTGAGGGAGACCGTGTCTTCAGCGAGGATGCCCACATCTGCGACGTCTGCTGGCGGCGCACGGAACGAGGTCGGCGCGAGACTGAGGGCCTCGTTGGCCCCTGTCGATGCAGGTCGCCAGCCCACCGCGGTAGCAGTCAGCGCGGTCAGGCCAAGAAAGGCCCAGGCTGTGAAGAGTCTCTGGATCATACCGGCCTTACGACACCTCAAGCCGGCGGCAGGTTCCCCTGAAGTGCAGGGACTTCCTGTCCGCTCCGGGCAATGAGCGCAGCCAGCTCGGAGACGCTCAGGGCCGCAGCCCCCCCGGCATCAGCGAGGAGGTCGTCTACGAGCTGGCGCTTCTCACCGTGCAGGGAGAGGATCGAGGACTCAATGGTTCCGGTGGAGATGAGCCGGTAGACGGTCACTGGCAGGTGCTGTCCGATGCGATGCGCCCGGTCGGTGGCCTGATCCTCAACCGCCGGGTTCCACCAGGGATCGAGGTGGATGACGTAGGTGGCCGCGGTCAGGGTGAGCCCGACACCGCCCGCCCGCAGCGAGATGAGGAAGACATCGGTCTGGCCAGCCTGGAAGGCATCGACCCGGTCCTGTCGGGCGTTCATTGGCGTGCTGCCGTCGAGACGAAGGATCGACGCGCCGTCGGCAGTCAGGGCCTCCTGGACGAGGTTGAGGTGGCGGGTGAACTGGCTGAACACCAGCGCCCGGTGCCCCTCGCTGCGAAGCTCAGCGATGATCTGCCGCAGCCGGGCGAGCTTGGCGGACGGGATCGTGGAGTCGGGGTCGTAGAGCTTCGGGTGGCAGGCGAGCTGGCGGAGGCGGGTGATCGCGGCAAGCACCTGGATGCGCTGTCGCTGCTCGGTGGAGTCTGACTTCGCCAGAGAAGCGGCGGTGGACACCCGGACCTCGTTGTACAGCGCCATCTCGGCCTCAGACAGCACGATGGGCACTACGATCTCGGTGCGGGCCGGCAGCTCGGAGGCAACCTCAGACTTGAGGCGACGCAGCAGGAACGGCTCCAGCAGCCGGGCGAGCGCGGACCGACGCTCGGCGTCGTCCTCTCGCTCGATGGGACCGGCGAAGTGTTCCCGGAAGTGCTCCCAGTCCCCAAGCAGCCCCGGCGCGATGACGTTGAACAGGCTCCACAGCTCGCTGGTGCGGTTCTCGATGGGGGTGCCACTCAGGGCAAGCCGGAACGCACCATCGAGGGCGGTGGCGGCCCGGGTGCGACGGGTGGCCGGGTTCTTGAGCGCCTGGGCTTCGTCGAACACGATGGTGCCAAACCGGATTGTACAGAGGGCCTCGGCGTCTCGGGTCATGGTGGCGTAGCTGCAGATGAGGAGGTCGGTGGCGGACAGCGTGCTGAGCAGCTCGGCGCGATCGGAGCCGGCGTAGCGTCTTGGGGTGAGACCGGGAGCAAACCGGGCGGCCTCGCGGCCCCAGTTGAGGCACACAGAGGTCGGGGCGATCACCAGGGCCGGTCCAGCACGCCGGCTGAGCAGCGCCAGTGCCTGCACGGTCTTGCCCAGCCCCATGT
The DNA here is from genome assembly GCA_047621685.1 of Myxococcota bacterium. Taxonomy (GTDB): domain Bacteria; phylum Myxococcota_A; class UBA796; order UBA796; family UBA796; genus JAQXDW01. The sequence goes on from JBLHNG010000263.1 coordinate 4,942, forward strand.
CGTCGGCCAAGATCGCGCCGACGCCCCAGCTCGCCAGGCGCATCATCCACTGGTAGCCAGTCAGCTGGTAGTCCCGTAAAGTCACCGTCAGGCCGACGGGTGGGGGGACGGGTGCTTCCTGAGCCTTCTCGATGCGGCTGAGCAGTCCGGACCACTTCTTCGGACCAACAACCGCTGCGCCCGCTTCCTCCAGCGCCGCCACGCTCAGGGCGTTCAGTGGAGAGAAGCCCAGTCCACCCTTCCGCCGACCCAGCACACTGGCGGCCTGGAGGAGCCGCTGACGGAGTGTGGGATCCAGGCGGATCCAGTCGCCGCTCTCGGCCTGTACGAATGGATGGTTGCCGGTGATGGCGTCGAGCAGGGCTTCGAGGGAGACGGTCGCGCCCTCGACAGTGAGGGTGCCTTTGAGGCCAAACCAGTCCTGCCGCCCGATGACCTTGAGCTTCAAAGCCGAGGCGGTGGCCGGACTGGTCACCCGACGGGGTGGACCCTCCCACTCCACCGGGTGTGGGCTCTGCTGGCTGGCGATGAGCATCGCCATGGCGGCTTCACCGGTGAGCACCCACTGAAACGGCGCCTCTTCCTCCGGAGGCAGATCGAGGTCGGTGAGCTGCCTCCGGACCATCGCGCGCTCATCTTCCAGGTCGCGCTGGATGAAGATGCGCACACCGTCGTCCTCGCCATACAGCTCCCCGCTCCCTTCGCCGGGGGTGAGGGGGGGGCTGGCGAGCATCGGGCGGATCCGCACGCTGAGTCGAACCGCGTCTCCCGACAGGGCCTGGAGGCAGAGGATTGGGCTGAGGTCTGGCTGGACGGGATCCCCACGGAGATCGGCGCTGAGCCGAACCGGCAGCAGCCGCTCGACATCTGCCCGACGCTCCATCAGCTCTCCGATGGCTTCGGGCGGGAAGCGAAACCCCCGGGTCAGCAGGCTCTCAAACAGCCCCGCCACCCCAGGCCCCACCCGAATCACCACACACTGATCCGGCTCAACAATGACCAGACGACCACCCGCCAGCCGGCTGTGGAGCAGATCCACCAGGGACTTCAGCGGGAGCGGGACATCATCGAGGGCAGGCTGGAGAGCGAGCCAGCCGGTCTCGTCGGTCTGCCAGCGCAGGGAGAGGGTTCCATGTCGCACCGGGACCGGCTCGCTGTTGGTGCCGACCAGCACCCGGGGGTGGCCGATGAGGTGCTCGATGGCGCGGTGAGTGTGGGCCTGCTGGAGGGCATCGGGGCGACTGCGCAGGGGCACATCCGGCGCCGGGTCGAGCTGGTCGAGGACCTCACCATCGACGGGGAGGGTGAGGAGGTGGGGGTGCTGGCGAAGCTCCGAGGGTTCGATGCGCCAGCCCCGCAGTCCACCCCGGGTCCGGTTGGGGCGGCAGCGGATCGGCTCCAGGGTCAGTGGTCGGGAGTCACGGACCTTCAGCCGCCAGCCCAGGGCTTCGTCTTCGGGCAGATCCGCCGGCAGCCGCCCTCGCTGGAGCACCCGGTCCAGTGCTTCGAGGGTCCGACTCCAGCGGGGAGTGGCCAGCAGGCGCACGATTCGGCGCTGGAGGTCGGCCTGCTGGGGGTTGCTCAGCAGCTCCAGGCTGGCATCTAAGGCGCTGAGTCCGACCGGACAGTGGGAAGCACAGCCGGTCTTGCAGCGACACTGGATGGTGGACTGCCCCTCGGAGGGCTGAAGCTCGATGGTCAGCTCCGGCCAGTAGCCATCTCCGCTGCACCAGCTGGAGGACTGCTCCCGGTAGCGGATCCGGGGGGGATCCTCCATCAGGGAGATCGCTGCGGGACCGACATCGCGATCCGGGCGGGGGTGGGCGTGCGCCCGGACGGACTCGCGCACCTCCAGGAGCCGCTCAAACAGCGGACGGAGTCGGTGGTGCAGCGGGGTCATCAGGCCCGCCAGCCGGGCCTGCTCCTCAGCGAGGGCTTCCTCAGCAAGGGTGGCCTGATCGCGGAGGAGCTTGATGGCGGCCTGCTGGAGATCCACCGGCACCCGGTCCGCGGCGGTCTCGCTCAGGGAGCGGGCCGGGGTGGCTGTGAGGAGGCGCTCCAGGGTGATGTCGGGCTGACGATACAACCAGAACCACGTCCGCTGTTGGCCCTGGCCCTGGTTTTGCTGCTGGAGGACCCGGGCCGGAGCATCCAGCCAACGCTCGACAGCGTGCTGGCGTGCCCAGGCACGAAGGTCGGTGGCGTTCATTCCCGGCTGGAGGGCGTTCATCTCGTCTAAGTCACCCCCGCAGCAGGGCCTGTCAATCGGCTTGGATACCAGAAATTGTCCGCTGATCACCTTCCGGTGAACGAACTCAGGCCAGCACCAGCTTGAAGTCCCGCTGCACCTGCCGAGCGGGCGGTGTGGCCGTCAGGAAGTCCTCCCCACCCACCCGGTGCAGCCACGCCGTCGCGGCTTCTCGGTCCTTCGCGAGGGCATCGAGGGGACGCTGGGCCATCCACGCCGAGGCGGTGATCAGCTTGCGCCGTCCGGCCCGGCCCCCGAGCGTGAAGTCCGCCATCCCCAGGCTCCGTGGAAGCCGGGTGGCGTCCGGGTTCTCTGCCAGCCAGGCTTCGCTCGCCGCATGGATCGAGCCAATGTAGGGCCACAGCTCTGCGAACAGGTCGACAAACAGGAAGTCGAGGCTCTCCGGGATGACGTCCCCGGGCAGCAGAGTCCCCGACAGCGGCTCTGGATCCTCCAGCCGGGACATCCAGGCCACAACGGCGGGCGCATTGTCGAACAGCGACCGGCTGGCGGGATCCCGGTACAGGTGCGCCCACAGCGGACCATACAGGGCGAAGTCACCGATGCAGGGGCGGCCTCCAAGCAGGAAGTCATGCCCCGAGAGGTGCCCCTCAAGACCGGCGATCAGAGCAATGGTGGATGCCTCCAGGCCGGGAATCGTCGCGGCTTCCACCCCGAGAATCGGCAGGTAGCCGCGCATCTTCTCCGCCATCGGCGCGATCAGCCGACGGCCCAGGAAGCCGGGCAGCCAGGGGAGGGCACACCGGGCGAACTCCGAGCGGGCGAACGCGGCGTTATCCGGCAGGTTCCAGCGGTAGTGCAGCGCGGCCATCGGAAGCCACTCGTCGGCATACAGCTCGATGAGCAGGGCGGCGAGGTGCTGTCGGGGACTCGGCGGGGTGATCGTGTCTTCGGGATGGTGGGCCTCCATCCAGTCGATGATCACCGAGGAGTCTTGAAGCCAGGAGCCGTCATTGAGCTGCACCGTCGGCATGATCATCCGACCCACCGCTCCCTGGATCGTTCGGCGCAGCATCAGGCCGGTCGGCTCAATCTCCTCACACGGGATCCGACGCATCTTCAGGTAGCTTCCGACCTTCTGGGTGTATGGAGAGACGGGCCATCCATACAGCTTCACGCCGGACCGCTCAGCAACTTGATGTCCTTGTTCTCTGCATAGGTGTCCAGCTCCGCGCGCAGATCCTCGTACCAGAGCCAGTGCGCCATCACCACAACCGGTCCGACGATCGGCAAGGGGAGCAGGCAGAGCATTATCGCTGGCAGGGTCAAAGCGTAGGTCATCAGGATGAAGATGAAGTGATCGGCGGGGTGCTCGGAGACGTGCTGGAGGGACAGCTTGGCGTTGTCGACTGGTGAGTACCGATCCTCCGCAGCCATGGGCATCTGGAGCTGCAGGAGAACCGCAGCGACGATCCCACCGACCCCGCCCGCCGCGCTGCCGGCCATCATTCCACCGTAGTAGATGAGGTAGTTGACCAGATCGTTGGTGAGGTGCTCGGTGTTGAACAGGCTGCCGAGCTGTGGACCGCCGCCGTCTCGGGCCACGGTTCGGGCCTCACGCACGACGTTTGGGTACAGGATGCCGCCGAGCCCGCAGGTGAAGATGGTGATGCCCATAAAGGCGGTGTAGTAGAGCGCCCAGCCGACGAGGTTCTTCTGAACCTCCACCCATCCACGCTTGTAGTAGTCAACAACGTCGGTACTCACGGTCTCTCCTGCGCCAGGCTCCACCAGGCTTTGATGAAGTATTGCCACTTGTTGCGGCTCTCGTTGCCCGGAACGAGCTGGAATTTCTCTTCCCCGGTCCGGAGGTGGAGCTGGTTGCCGATCGAGGCGAGGATGGCCTTGAAATCGGTCAGCGGACGCTCCCAGAGCACCGCGCCGTCTGGGCCATAGATTCCGATGCGATCGGGAGTCAGCCGGGCAGTGCCGCGGCCGAGCACGTCGGTCTCTTTGACACCGCGGTGGATGAGCAAGATGGAGGCGTTTACAGCCTCAAGGACCACCCCGTCCGCTTCGTGCCGCCCCTGATCGGTGATCGGCGGGAAGCTGTAGTGGTCGAGGATCGCGTCGTAGGCGGTGACAACCCGGGTGTCTGTGGCATCCCTGGTCTCGCCGAACAGCCGCTGCGAGACATCGATGCGCCACCGGGCGGCACACTGGCTACAGACCACCGCGTTGCCGTTGTCTGGGGCGACACTCAGGGCGTCCTGGGCGAAGCAGGTGGGGCAGGCCCACAGGAAGTCCGGAAGCCCCCAGGCCATTCGCCAGCCGAACGCAAAGCCCTCGACGTCGACCTCCTCGGGAACCACCCGGAGCTTCGACTCCATCTCTGCCATGATCTCCGCATTGGGGCGGTCGGGATCGTCGTAGACAAACACCGGAGAGTACTCTAACTTCAGCCGGATCCACCGGGGATAGTCCGCCCAGCGGGGGTGGCTGAGGTGGCCGTTGACGATGCGGCAGTACACCACCCGCGCGCCGAGCCGCTTGAGCATGCGCGGGGTGCTTGGCACGATCGGCAGCAGCCGACCCGTCCAGGTCCGCTCGCCTTCCGGATAGAGGTTGACGATGTTGCCGGCCTTGTAGCGTCGGACCATCTGCAGCATCGAGGTCCGATCCTTCACGCCCTTGGCCTTGGGGAAGGTGTTTAGGTTCTTCAGCAGCCAATTGAGCGGTCGGTTGAACTGGAACAGCTGCTCGGAAGCCATGAAGTGGACCGGACGCATGCAGAACCAGCCGACGTTGACCGGATCGAGCATCGCGGTGTGGTTGGCCAGAAGCAGCAGCGGCCCTTCTTTAGGGATGTTCTTTCGCCCGCTGACCCTGTGACGAAACAGAGGGCCGAAAGCAAAGATACAGAAGATCCAGCAGATTCGATAGACGATGC
>JBLHNG010000264.1:0-10092 GCA_047621685.1 Myxococcota bacterium
TTTTCTGGCCGCTTCGCGGAAGTCTCCAGTCCCTCCGGGCTGGCTCCTTCCGCTTGCTCAAGGGGGCTGCACTCACCTGCATTCACCGCCTTCGGCATCTCACTCCGGCTCCCCGCCCCCTGCGACCCCCAGCCTGACACCCGCGCCGAACCGCACGTCGGCTCACTCAGAGGCCCGTCCTGTACCTCAGCGAGCGCCGCATGGTTAAGGCCCGCTTCATGCTCCTCCTCCTCGCACTGGCGTGCCGCCCGCCAGTCTCCCCACGCCCCATAGAGCCACAGGTCCGCTACCGCCCGGGCACCCCCATCGACGACGCCGGCCAGCAGCTCCTCGCCATCATCCCCGACGGCCAGTGGGACCTCGGTCTGGTCGAGGCGGCCGAGGATCTAATGATGGTCATGCGCGACCGCACTGCGCGCATCCCACCGACCGCCGCATCCCTCGCCGCCGCCCGGGCCGGCTTCCCTGGTCAGGCCCGGTTCGCCCGGCAGATCACTGGCGGCGCCTTCCCCGATGCCCTCGTCGAGCAGGCGCTGCTGTCCGCCAGTGGCCTCCCGGTCGATCTGGGACTGGTCAGCCGCAGCTTCGGAGATGGCATCACCCTCTGGGTGCTTGGCTGGGCCCCGCACGTCGCCGACATCGATCCCCTGCCCCTCCGACTCGACCTCGACGGCAGCCTCGCTGTCCGCATGGATCTGCTCACCCCAGTCGATCGCAACAGCCGCCTGTTCCTCGCCCCACCCGACAGCGCAGTGATGGAGCTGACGATTCGCTCTGGGGTCGCCCGGTGGCTGGATCGGTTTGAGACCCCTGGGGAGTGGCGGGTGGAGGTGATCACCGGGGAGCAACAGGAGGCCCAGGTCGCCCTTCTGTTCTCAGTGTTCGTCGACAGCGCTCCACCGCCCCTGCCCATCCTGAGCGCCGCCAGACTTCCCGCACCCAATCCCAGCGAGGCAGAGGCAGCGCTCTATGTGGCGCTCCAGACGATGCGCGCTGAGCGCGGACTTCCCCGCCTCCAGCGCTTCGAGCTGTTCGAGAGCGTCGCCCGGGAGCACTCCGCCCTGATGGCCTCCAGCGGGGTCATTGCCCACCGGATCCCTGGCGTGACCGCAGGAGTGCCCGACCGGGCCGCGCGCCTCGCCCATCCCCGCGCCGCTCACACCGAAAACGTCGCCGCCGCCGCCAACGCCGAAGAAGCCATGGACCTCGTCACCGGATCCCCGGCCCACCTCGGCGCGCTGCTGTGCCAGGACTGCACCCATGTCTCGATCGGAGCGGCGCTGGAGCCGGTGCTTGATCGGCGGCCCAGGCTGTTTGTCACATGGGAGATGATGTCGTTTCCGGAGGGAGCACCAAGGAAGATCCGGGACTGGTAGCGTTGAATCCTGTGCGGAGAGGCTTTAGAGTAGTTGTTGCCACGTCAACACAAGCAGTCATGCTCCACATTCAGATCCGATACAGCAGCAGCCACAGGGCTCTCCTCGCCGGAGCAGGTCGCTGGCAACCCTACGGAGATGGCACCCCGGTCCCACCCGGACTCGCAGTCGTCACGATGATCTCGCCACCCCACGGCGCAGAGCTGAGGGCCCTCGATGCGAAGGGGATGTCGCTGTCGTTTGAGGCTCTCCGAGCTCTCAGCCTCCGCCCGATCCTCGGCAACCAGCTCACCCTGTTTGCCTGAAGTAAGCCTTCACCCTTTATATTAAAGGCAATCGTTAGACCTTGGGCATGCGCTACAGGGTCGGGATATATCTAGAGACATGCGCGTCCTACTGGTTCAGGCCTTTACTGCACTCGACATGGAGCTGGTCTATCCGATCGGGCTCGCCTATCTGGCTGCCCATCTCGATGGCCACGATGTCGAAATCTTCGATCTCAATCTCCACCGAGAGACCCCCTTCGAGGCGCTCGCTGCGTGCCTGGATCGGTTCAGTCCCGAGGTCGTCGGCATCTCCCTTCGCAACATGAAGGTCGGGATGCCCCACAAGTACACCGACGACTTCCAGCCCCAGCAGGACACCATCCTGCTGATCAAGAAGAAGTTCCCCAACGTCAAGGTCATCGCTGGCGGCACCGCATTCAGCCTCTATGCAGAGGCGATGATGAAGCGGGTCAGTGCCATCGACATGGGCATGTGGGGAGAGTCTGAGGAGCGATTCCCGCAGCTCCTCGCCGCCCTGAACGAGCCCTGGAAGATCCCCGGAGTGTACTACCGGGATGGCGAGGAGGTGAAGTACACCGGCCCGCCCTCGAAGGTCGACTTCAAGTCCCTGCGCCACCCCCGTCGCGATCTGGTCCCCCACCAGCCCTACCTCGCCTCGTCCTTCGTCAGCGTCGGTCTCCAGGCCAAGCGGGGCTGTGCGCTGCGCTGCATCCACTGCTCGGACACCTTCCTGCTCGGCCACAACGTGCGCATGCGCCCGGCCAACGATGTGGTCGATGAGATCGAGGACATGGTGCACACCTACGGGGTGCGGCAGTTCTTCTTCTGCGACCAGATCTTCAACATCCCGGTTGCCCACGCCATCGACATCTGCAAAGAGATCGTCCGCCGGAAGCTCGATGTGCAGTGGTCGGCGTGGTTCAACGAGCACCGCAAGACCCTCCCCGATGAGCTGATCATCTGGCTGAAGCGAGCGGGCTGCGGGCTGCTGTCGTTCTCGCCTGATCACGTCGACGATCGGATGCTCAAGAACCTCGACAAGAACTTCCGCTACGAGGACATGCTCTACACCGTCCAGGTCGCCAAGAAGCACAACATGGACGTTGAGTACAGCTTCTTCCTGAACTCTCCAGGAGAAGACATCAAGAGCCTGATGAGCATCGTCAAGTTCCTCGCCCACGCCCGCTGGGAGCTTGGCGGCAAGCTGCGCATGTTCACCCTGCTGCTCATGCAGCCCATCCGCATCTACCCCCACACCCGGCTGGCTGAGCTTGCCCGGGAGCAGGGCCTCATCTCCCCCGACGACGACCTCATCGAGGGGCGCCTGTGGAACCCGGGCCCGCTGCGGCATGCGGTCTACGGCATCCAGTCCGGCGCCAAGACCCTCTACAACGCCCGGAAGCGCTGGCAGGAGGTCACCGGCAAGACCTACGCCTCGGTCACCCGCGATGGCTCCAAGACCAATGCGGACTCCGACAGCATGAGCTGGACCAATGCTCTGTAGGTTGGTGCTCTGTAGTCTGGTGCTCTGTAAGGCTGGATGAGACTCGACAGCGTCTCATTCACCTGGCCCGATGGCCCGTGCATCGCGGAGGATTTCTCCCTGCGCATTGAGCCGGGGAGCATCACCGCGCTGGTCGGGGCGAGCGGATGTGGGAAGTCGACCGTCCTCCGCCTGCTCGCCGGGCTCATCGCGCCCGACTCCGGCACGGTCACCGCGCCGCGCTCCAGCCGGGCGTTCGTCTTCCAGTCCCCCAACCTCCTGCCCTGGCTCAGCGCGCTGGACAACGTCGCGCTCCCGCTGAAGCTTGAGGGCATCTCTGCGGCGTCTCGGCGGGAGCAGGCCCGGGAGGCCCTGGAGCGGGTGGGCCTCTCCGATGCTGCGGCGTCCCTGCCCCGGGCACTGTCTGGCGGGATGCGGATGCGGGTCAGCCTGGCCCGTGCCCTGGTGACCCGGCCTGAGCTGCTGCTGATGGACGAGCCGTTCTCCTCCCTCGATGCCCTGACCCGGCGGCAGATGCACGCCGAGTTTCTCGCGCTCTGGGAGAGCCTGTCAGCGACGGTGGTGATGGTCACCCACGACCTGGAGGAAGCCGCCCTGCTGTGCGACCGGGTGGTGGTGCTGTCTGGACAACCTGTCACCATCGCCGCAGACAACCTGATCACCGCACCGCGTCCCCGGGACCGCCACGCCCCAGACCTCGTCGCACAGGTCGCGGTCCTTGAGGGGGCACTGTGAGGGGCGAGCGCCTCCTGCCGGTGCTCACTGCCGGGGTCCTCATCTCCGGCTGGGCCGCCCTGTCGTCCCGCTATCCCCCGGTCCTGCTCCCCTCCCCGATCGAGACCCTCCAGGCCGCCATCACCGGGCACGCCACCCTCGCTGAAGCAACCGCCACCACCGCCACCGCCTCGCTGATAGGGCTGCTGATCGCGATCGGGGTGGGGCTGCTCGGGGCGATGCTGTTCTCGCGCTCGAAGTGGCTGGAAGCCGCGCTGTACCCCTACGCGCTCCTGGTGCAGACGGTGCCCATCGTCGCCATCGCCCCGCTGCTGGTGGTGTGGCTGGGCTACGGGCTGCCCCCGGCAATCGCCAGCGCGGCGATCGTGTCGTTCTTCCCGGTGCTCACCGCCGCCAACCTCGGCCTGCGCGCCACCCCGCCCGAGCAGGTCGAGCTGTTCGCGCTGTATCGGGCCAGCTTCGGGGCCACCCTCCTCCACCTCCGCCTCCCCGGGGCGCTGCCGTACCTCTTCTCCGGCCTTCGGACCGCGGCGGGCCTCTCCGTCATCGGGGCCATCGTCGGCGAGTTCGTCGGCTCCAACGGATTCCCGCCTTCGCTGGGCTATCTGGTGCTCCGATCCGCCCGTTCAGCAGACACCGCCACCAGCTTCGCGGCGATCTTTGCGGCGGCGGCGCTTGCCCTGGTCTTCTTCTCTGCGGTACGCCTGCTGGAGAAGCTAAGCATCGGTCGCTGGCACGGAGGTGAATAGTGGTGTGGTGGATCCTGGCCTGTAGCGGCACCCAGTCCGACGAGACGCTCACCCCTCAATCGGGGACCCCGGCCCTCACACCGGTCCGGCTGGCCCTCAACTGGTACCCAGAGCCGGAGTTCGGTGGATTCTACGAGGGTGTGCTCGGCGGACACTACGAGGCCGCCGGCTTCGACGTCACCATCATCCCCGGCGGACCAGGGGCACCAAGCCTCGAATTGCTGGCATCGGGACAGGTCGAGGCCGCCATCAGTGCGGCGGACGACCTCCTGATCAAGCGCAGCAAGGGCATCGAGGCGGTCGGGGTCTTCCCCAGCCTCCAGATCAACCCCCAGGGTGTGATGGTCCACAGCAGCAGCGGACTCACGCAGCTCTCAGACCTCACCGACGGCCGCCTCGCCATCGAGATCGGCTCGCCATTCCAGAGCTTCCTGTGGCAGAAGGTGGGCCTGGAGGGCAAGGTCGAGCCGATCCCCTACGGTGGCTCGGTCGGGCCGTTCCTCGTCGACGAGACCTTCCGCCAGCAAGCCTTCATCACCTCCGAGCCGTGCCTCGCTGAGGGACAGGGCGCGACGATCAGCTTCCTGAAGGCTGCCGATGTCGGCTGGAACCCCTACGCCGCACTGCTGACCGTGGCAGATCCGCCCCCACCGTGGGCCGCGAAATTCGTCACTGCGACCCGAGCCGCCTGGCAGGCGTACCTCGACGATCCCACACGCGCCAACGCCGAGCTGGCCCGCCTCAACGATCAGCTCAAGCCCGAGCTGCTGGCCTGCATCACCGACGCACAGCGCCCGTTCGTGGTCGGAGAGGATGGCCTCGGCGCAATGACCGAGGCCCGCTGGGAGGCCACCCGAAGCGCCCTCGTCGAATTGGGGCTGCTGGAGACGGGTGTCAGCGCGGATGGAGCCTGGAAGGTTTTTTAAGCAAAGCGAGCGGATTATTCCCGCCTCCTCCACACCGCGAGCATGCCCATCAGCATCAGCGAGAGCGAGCTTCCGGTTGGTGCAATGCTGCATCCTCCAGTCGGCTCGTCGTCATCGCTGCTGCTCCCGTTGCCGGGCAGGACGGTGTTGCTGTCTCCCCCACTCCCGGCGAGCATGTCCTCCAGCACGACATCGTCCGCAGAGAAGACGTTGTCCTCCAGGGGCACATGCTCCCCGATCCAGTCGAGGAACTGATCGACCCGGGTGGCACCAGAGTAGCCGCCCACGCAGGTGGGGTAGATGAACGAATTCACCCCGGCGACCGCGTAGCCCTGCGCCGGGTTTCCGACCAGACCCGCCCCGCCCGAGTCGCCGTAGCAGACGTTGGAGCCGCCGGTGTCGTAGGCGTAGATGAACTGGTCGTCGTGCTTGTAGTAGGGAATCTCCGCGAAGCGCTTTATCCCGGAGTCGTAGCCGTTGTCGTGGGTCACGCCCCAGCCGACGTAGGTCAGCGGCTCATCCATCCAGTCCGCTTCTGGGGCCTCCTCGTTGAGCGGCATCGGCATCATCGGCAGCTCCTCGACCAGCTCGATCAGTCCGATGTCGGCGGTGAGGCTCTGGGCGCTGTAGCTGGGATGAGCGAACCAGTCGGCGGCCTCCATCTCCAGGGTGATGCCCTCGCTTTCGAACATGTCGGTGCCGACCATGAACACGATCTCAGCACCGTACTGACTCTCATAGGCGTCGAGGTCGGTCAGGCAGTGCGCGGCGGTGAGCACCCACCCGCGGTGGATGAGGGTCCCCGAGCAGAACGACTCATCGTAGGCGCCACCGAACCGCATGACCAGCACGCCGACCTGTGCGAAGTCGTCGGTGGTGTCTCCGTCTACAATCGGCGGAGGCGGAGCAGCATGTGCAGCGGAGATCATGGTGAGCAGCGCGAATGACATCAGAGGCCTCGGAGGTTGCCGTCAAGATAGGACTGCCTGCTTCAGGCGGTGTCAGTTCACTGTGAAGGGCGCCGCCGTGCTCCTGCTTGGCCTCGTCGGATGTGCCGACATCCAGCCACCGCCCCTGGCCATCCACCCTCCATCCAGCGACAGCCTGCGCGGCGAGGTCACCGTCACGGTCTTCGCAGAGCCCGGCGCTGTCGTGGCAGCACGCATCGACGATGGCCCCTCCTCCCCCCTCTCAGGGCCCACCTGGCACATCAAGACCGCCACCCTCTCCGACGGTGCCCACACCGGGCACATCGAGGCGACCGACGCTGCGGGAAACACCAGCACCGTCTCCTTCCCCCTCGCCACCGACAACACCCCGCCCACCCTCACCCTCGCCCCGGTCACCGGCACTCAGGGGCAGACCATGGGCCTCGTAGTGCGGACAGACGAGCCCATCACCGCGCTGAGCGGCGAGCTCTTGAGCCGACCGCGAACCTTCTACCGCCTCGACGAGGGCCGCTATCGGGCGCTGGTCGGCGTTGAGATCACCCAGGAGCCCGGCGACCACCCCCTCACCCTGTCTGCCACCGACGCCGCCGGAAACACTGCGGAGGTCTCCATCCCGCTGACCATCGCCGCTGGCACGTTCCCCGCAGGTGGCTTCATTCGGCTCTCCGCGAGCCAGACCGCCGCCCGCAAGGACGAGCCCTCCCGGGTCGCCACCCGAAAGGAGCGCCGCGACGCCTACACGGTGCGCTCAGACGTCGCCCTGTGGATTGGACCGCTGCTGCGCCCGATCGAGGGTCGTCGGACCTCTGGCTTCGGGCGGTATCGGACCTACTCCGATGGACGGCGGAGCTACCACTACGGCACCGACCTCGCCAACATCACCGGCACCCCGGTCCATGCCGCAGCATCAGGCATCGCGCTCCACGCCGGCTGGCAGCACATCTTCGGCAACGTGGTCATCCTCGACCACGGTCAGGGCGTCTCCACCAGCTACAACCACCTCTCCGCCGTCGATATCGCACCGGGAGACATCGTCGAAGACGGCGCGGTCATCGGTCGTGTCGGCTCGACCGGGCAGAGCACCGGACCGCACCTGCACTGGGGACTGGTCGTCGACGGGGTCTCCGTGGACGCCGAGCAGTGGCTCGTCCCCTTGCCGTGGGAGCCGTGATCAGTCGTTCGCTGCGCCGCGATCGATCCAGTCGCGGATCTGGCTGACGGTGGCCGCATCCAGCAGCCCTGACGGCGGCATGGGATCGCCCTCGATGCCGCCAGCACCCTCCATCTTGTCGATGAGGTAGCTCCCGTCGGCGCTCCCGGCAGTCACCAGGATCGCCCCGGTCATCACAGTGCTCTCCACCCCGACCAGCGCGTCATAGTCCCCATCACCATCCAGGGTCAGCCCTCCTTCTCCCCCGCCATGGCAGGAGGAGAACCCGCAGGACTGCACCAGCACCGCATCGACCTCCGCAAAGGTCAGCTCTGCCACCTCCCCGGTGTCCCCCTTGTCTCCGCATCCCGCGATAAGCAGCGTCAGCACCATTGTGCGCATCGTCCTCTCCTCTGTGAGCCGATGCGTATGATAGGGCTCCTCGGGAGGTACTGTGAAGCCCTGGCTGCGTCGACATGGGCCGCTGCTGATCCTGCTTGCTATCACCACCCTGGCGTATGCCCGGCTGTGGTGGGTGGGTTGGTCCTGGGATGACGAGGCTTTAATCCTCGACAATCAGGTCACCGGCTCCCTGGCAAACATCGGTGAGTTCTTCACTCGGGACCTGTGGGCGACCACCCGCCTGGAGTCGCTAAAGAGCGGCTACTACCGGCCCCTGTTCCTGCTCTCGCTGGCGATGGATCGCGCCCTGTTCGGCTTGTCTTCGACCGCCGCACACATCCACTCCCTGCTGTGGCACCTCCTGGTGGTGGGCGCGCTGTATGGGTTCATCCGAAAGCTGGTGACCCCCGCCGCCGCGATCACCGCTGCGACCCTGTTCGCCCTGCACCCGGTCAACGTCGAGGTCCTCGCGCTGGTGGCCGCACGCAACGACTCCATGGCCGCCGCGATGAGCCTGTTCGCCATCTGGCTGGTCAGCGACCGGGAATTCAATGCGAAGAAGGCCGCAGGCGCCGGGCTGCTCTTCCTCGGCGGACTGCTCTCCAAGGAGAGCGCGGTGCTGGCCCCGGTGATGCTGTTGGTGCTCGATTTTGCTCGGTTCAAGCGCCCCGGCGACCTGAAGCGCTACCTGCCGTTTGTCATCAGCGCCGCCATCTACCTCGGACTGCGCAGCCTCGCGGAGATCAACGAGGGCATCATGCCCGGCGAGTCCAGCTACGCCCTGATCGTGGGACGCTCCACGGAGATCATCGCGCTGTATGGCCGGCTGCTGGTCTTCCCCTGGCCGCTGAGTCCCGCGCGACACGTCAATTACCTCCCCGACATCGCCACCAACCTCCCCGGCCTCTTCCTGTTCGGCGCGCTGGTGATCGCAGCCCTGGTCAAGAGCCGGCTGAATGCGCTGGTGGTGGTCGGGCTGCTGTGGGCCGGGCTGGCGTTTGCCCCCAGCCTCGCGGCGACCCTGGACAAGGGGCTGCTCGGTGAGCGGTACCTCTACTTCGCCCTCGCGGGTCTCGCGCTGTCGATGGCCGCCACCTTCCCCCACCCACCCCGCTGGCTGGCTCCAGCCATCGCCGTCCCCGCGATCATCGTCCTCCAGATGCGGCTTCCGGAGTGGCAGGACAGCCGCACCGTCTGGGAGGCCGCCCACCGGGTCTCCCCCAGCCCGTTCACCGGAGCGGGCCTTGGCTGGTACTACCACCGGGACAAGGAGCTGGACAAGGCACTGCCGCTGCTGGTTCTCGCCCTCGAAGGCGACCCACCCTATCGGGACGTCTGCGATCTCATCGTCTCCGCACACATCGAGGACAAGCAGCCCCGAGAGGCCGCCGAGATCGCGAAGTGGGCCATCGAGGAGCGCGGCTGTCCACCCCGGGGCCTGATCATCGACCACTACGCCCTCGCCCTGGCCGGCAGCGGGCAGTGGGAGGAAGCGGTCACCATCGCCCTGAGCCAGCCCGGCGGACCACAGGGGATGGGCATCGTCGTCCTCGCGGCTGCCCAGGCCCGGCGCGGCAACCTGGCGGCGATTCGGGCGGGGTCCTACCTCAACAAGGACCCCGAATTCGCAAAGCGCGTCGCCCAGCTCCTCAAGCTCGGTGGGGAACCACAGCTCGCCGCCAAGATCATGGGAGGCTGACCCGATGGACTCTCCACTCACCCGATTCCTGGCCGCCCAGAACCTCGGCACCCCCCACGATCAGACCGCCCTGAAGGAGACCCTGTCCCTGCCCGGCGGTGGGGTGGCACCCGCATGGCTGTGCACGACCGATCACGGCGTGTTCATCGCGGGCGTCGCCGGAGAGCCCGGCGCGGTGATCGACCTCGGTCGTGCCACAGACCTCCGCTACCAGCGCCGCTCGATGGGGGATCGGATCACCGTCAGCGGGCAGACCTTCACCCTGCCCATCGGCTCCGGGGACCGCACCCGGGGACTCATCGCCCACGCCCGCC
>JBLHNG010000265.1:0-10086 GCA_047621685.1 Myxococcota bacterium
CACCATCGAGGAACTCGAAGAGCGGATCAGTCTGAGGTGTCGGCAACTCGATCTCAAACCACAACTCATCAGCAGGCACACACTCTTCCACTGGTGGCCAAAAGACGTTCTCGCTGCATCGTGATCGAATTAACGACCGAGCGTATAATCCGAAAAAAGACCCGATTACCAAAACGTAAACTTGTCCTTTTAACTCAAGTTTAGAAGCTCCGACGCTGTTTTGCATGGAGTGTAGTTCCAAACTCTGCTCTAAAGGCGGTCCTTTTACCCCTGCGAGAAGTCTGCAACCGTTGCGCTGAGCGCCTCGCCGTCTTCGGGCTGAATCGTCACTACCGTCCCGGGTTCCCACGCCACCTTGCGCAACACCGCGAGCCCGACCTGCTCCCCATCGATGACTGCGGTGGAGGTCAGAGTGCCGATCTTCCGCTCCCCCAGCAGCAGCTTTGCCCCGATGGGGGCGGTGCCGTTGATGCGCAGGCCGGTCAGTCGCTTCTGAATCGCGCCCTTCACATCAATGCGGTTGATCACTTCCTGACCGACGTAGCACCCCTTGTCGAAGGCGCAGCACTCCTCGTTGATCCGAAGCTCATGGACCATGCTCTTGGCCGTACCGTCGTTCGGCCAGCGGGCCCGACCATCGAGGATTCGCAGGGCGTCCAGGGCCTCGTGGCCCAGCGGGGTCGCGCCGGCGTCCGACAGGGCAGCCCACAGCGCGCCTGCGACCTCCTGGGGGACGAACAGGTCCACGCCAGACAGTCCGGTGCGATCCCGGCGGGCCACCCGAAGCTCAGCACCGCCGAAGGTGCCAGTGAGGTGTCCTCGCTCGACCTCGGGGACGGGGAGGCTGACGGCGGCCAGGAGCGCATCGACGCCCGGCCCCTGCATCGACAGCACGACCAGCTCCTCGGAGCAGTCCTCCATCTCGATGTCGTCGAGGACCATGTACATGCCGTAGCGCTTGTTGAACCAGCCGAGGTCCACGCCGTCGAGCACTGCGAAGAAGGAATCGTCTGAGGTGCAGTAGAGGTCGATGAGGCCCTGGACGCGCCCGCGATCATCGCACATCGCCGAGCGGCTGCCCTCACCGGTGGACATCTTGCGGATGTTGTTGGTGAACATGCCGTTGCACCACCGCTTTGCGTCTGAGCTCTCGATGGTGATGGTGGGGAGGTGAGAGAGATCGAGCAGGCCAACGCCGCTCCGTGCCGCAGCGATCTCAGCATCGACCCCGGTGTAGCGTGCGGGCAGGGAGACGCCGTCGATGTCGGTCATCGTGGCGCCGTGGTCGGCGTGCCATGCGGCGAGTGGGGAGCCCATAAGAAAACCTCCAGGTGATGCCTGGAGGTGTATCCCACTGTGTGTGGCTCAATCCGCTGCTGTTGATCAGTCGTCTTTGGGCGGCTTGATGAACAGGGTCGTGGCGGCGTCGTCATCTTCGTCGAGGTCAAACGGCACGATGGTGCGGTTGGGAGACTCTGACAGCGGCGGCGGCATCGGGCTGTTGGGAAGCGGCGGTGGGGCGTCGGGTGAGGAGAACCGGGCTGGCGGACGGGTGCCGCTGAGCGGTCGCGGGCTGGCCCGGGGCATCGATGGGTCCGGGATCCCGGCGGGAACTGGCGGGGGGATGTCCGCAGCGGGAGCCGGGGCGACCACGGGAGCAGGCTGTGGGGGGACTGCTGCAAACGGGGTGTCTGCCGCGCCCCCAAAGGCGGGCGAGTCCAGTTCCTGAGAGAGCTGACCGCCGCCACCATCGTCAGCGCTCTTTTTCTTCAACAGGAAGAATGCCACTCCTGCGATGATGAGCAGGAAGAAGACGCAGCAGCATGAGCCGCCGAGCAGGGGGATCAAGGCTGTAAATTCCATCACAAGATCTCCAGACCAGACAGGGAGCGCAACATAACAGGATCAGTCATGGGGTGACCGCCCAGACACCCTGACCGACCCGATCGGCGAAGTACACCACGCCATCGGAGAGAGCAAGACTGGCTGGTCGGGCGGCATCATCCGCACCGAGCTGACCGCCGCTGACGATGAACAGATCCTCCGATGCGTTCGCGGCCCAGAGCGCCTCGCCCACCGCCAGCAGCCCCAATCCGGCCCGGCTGTCGATCAGCGTGGGGCTTCCGCCAGGCCAGGACATCGACCAGATGCCATCGTCGCCGCCGATGTAGAGGGTCTCCCCGACCAGCGCGAGGGCGAGGGGCTCTGTGGAGCCGGCGGGGAAGGAGCTGACCGCGCCGGAGGAAGCGACGTGGAAGACGACCCCGGTGTTGTCGTCTGCGATCAGGAAGCCGCCGAGGTCATCGAGGATGAGGTCGCCGGGATCCCGCATCAGCACGCCGAGGTCATCCTGAGTCGTGACCTCGATCGCGTCGAGGCCATCGATCCGGTACAGCCCGCCGGTCACGCCGTTGTCGGAGAAGGTCATGTACAGGTCGTCGCCAGAGAACACCAGGGCGACCACATCGCTGAAGTCATCGTAGACCTCGTCGCGATCCGCGCTGACCGGATCCCAGGCGTAGACCTTGCCGCCAGCCTGCGCACTGCAGAAGATGCGGCCATCCGGGGAGACAGCGAGGTCCAGGGGGCGCTCGGGGACCTCGAAGGCCAGCTCGGCAGACAGCTCGGCGGCGGCTGGAAATGTGCTGTCTGTGGTGGTGTCGGTTGAAGAGGTGTCGCCTCCGTTTTTGTCTGTGCAGGCTGCACAGGGGAGGGCGATGAGGGCCAGATGAAATAGAGCGCGGGGCATAGTCGTTAGGGTGCCACAGGCGGAGGTGTGCATGTCCGACATCATGTCGGCGTTTTCAGGGCTGCTTGCCCGTGCCCAGGGCACCCCCCTGGAAGACCCGGTCTTTGTGATGGGTGTGGTCGGTGGGGCACTGCTGGTCGCCGGCTCCCGGCTCTACAAGCTCGCGCTGATCGCCCCGGGACTCGCCGCAGGGTTGCTGCTGGGACTGGAGATCACCTCGGGGGCCAGCCCGGAGATCCGCATGGTCGCTGGGCTGTGCCTGGGCATCATCGGTGCCGGGGTGATGCTGCTGGTCGAGCGTCTGGCCATCGCGCTGGGCGGGGCGTTTTTGGTCGGCGGGCTGGCGAATGCGGTCACCCCGCTGATCCTCCCGGGACAGGATGCCTGGTATGTGCCGATTGCTGGTGCGGTGGTCGGGCTGCTGATCTTTCCGAAGATGTTCCGCTCGCTGCTGTTTCTGTTCACCGCCCTGGGCGGGGCGCTGTGCATCGCCTGGGCCATCGGGCGTCCGCAAGATCTGCCGATCATCGGTGGGCTGTGGCTGGCTGGGACCGTCATTCAGTGGCTGACCCGTCCAGCAAAGGGAGAGTGAGATGAGCACCGATCCGGTAATTGTTGCCCTGAAGGCGGCCCTCCAGGCTGGCCCGAACCTCGACCTCCACGTCGCGCTTGGAGAGCGGCATCAGGCACTCGGGGAGTCTGCTGAGGCAGTGGCGGCTGCTGAGGCTGCCCTGGCGATCGACCCGGCCCACCTCGGTGCGCTCAAGCTCGCTGCCGTGGCTGCGAAGGACGCCGGGATGACCACAAAGGCGGCCTCCTGGGCGCGTCTGCATGCTGCCCTCTCTGGTGTGCCCGCGCCGACCGTGACCCCGATCCAGCCTGGACTGCCAGCTTCCGGTGAGCCGGGTGGGGCGATGCGGCGTCCGGAGGCGCTCGAGAGCCGGCCGGAGGACTCCAACATCCTCCGCCTCGTTGGAGAGGGCGTGGACGAGGTCGTGGACAAGAACCGGATGACCTTCGAGGATGTCGGCGGACTGGAGCCGGTCAAGCGCCGGATCGAGCTGGCTTTTCTCGCACCGCTTCGACAGCCGGAGCTGTACCGCGCCTACGGACGAAGCATCAACGGCGGCCTGCTGCTGTACGGCCCGCCGGGCTGCGGCAAGACCCACATCGCCCGAGCCACCGCCGGAGAGGTCGGCGCCCGGTTCACCAGCATCGGGCTGGTCGATGTGCTCGACATGTGGATCGGGGAGAGCGAGAAGCGGCTGCACGAGCTGTTCGAGAACGCCCGGCGGCAGGCTCCGGTGGTCCTGTTCCTCGATGAGCTGGATGCCCTCGGCCAGAAGCGCAGCCAGATGCGCAACAGCGGCGGGCGCAACATCGTCAACCAGCTCCTCATCGAGCTCGACGGCCTGGACTCCAGCGAGGGGGTCTACGTCCTGGCGGCGACCAACAGCCCGTGGGACATCGACCCGGCCCTGCGCCGTCCCGGTCGGTTCGATCGCACGGTCTTCGTGCCCCCGCCCGATGAGAGCGCCCGGGCCTCGATCATCACCCGGCACATGCGGGATCGTCCGCAGGAAGGGCTCGATGCAGCCGCGCTGGCGAAGCGGACCGAGGGCTTCTCCGGTGCCGACCTCGTCCACCTCTCCGACTCCGCCATTGAGATGGTCCTCGAAGAGGCCCTGGCTGGCGGCGAGCTTCGTCCGGTGCGAATGGGTGACTTCGGACGCGCGCTGACCGAGGTGCGCAACAGCATCGGCCCCTGGGTAGACACCGCCCGAAATTACGCCATCTACGCCAACGAAGGCGGCGCCTACGACGATCTCGCCGCCTGGCTGAAGACCCGAAAGACCTGATGGCCGAGCGCACCTGGAAGTCCTACTGCAAGCACGCTGATGCACTGCTGGACATGGGTCGGGCCGAGGAGGCCTTCCAGAGCGCGAGGAGGGCGCTGGCGCTCGACATCCAGCAGAGCGAGGCGTGGTTTGAGGCGTGCCGGGCGCTGCTGGCGCTGGACCGGGCGGAGGAGGCGCTCCGGCACGCCGACGAGGGGCTCCAGCGCAAGCCGGACTCCTCCTGGGGACACCGCCTCCGCAGCACCGCGCTGTCGATGCTCACCCGCTACAGCGAGGCGCTCGAAGAAGCGGACGAGGCCCTCCGGCTGACCCCCGAGGAGCCCCTCGCCATGCGCCGCCGGGCGCGCTGTCTCTACACCCTGGATCGGGACGAGGAGGCGCTTGAGCAGGTCGACGGTGCCATCGCAAAGGACCCGGAGAGCCACTACGGCTACAGCCTGCGCTCGGCGATCACCCTCTACCTCAAGCGCTTCGACGAGGCCGAGGAGGCCGCTCGCACGGGACTGGAGCTGAGCCCTGGCAACGTCGAGCTGCTCTCCCGGCTCGGCGACATCCTCCGCAAGAAGGGCAGCAACCTCGAAGCGATGGCCGCCTACCGCGACGCTGTCCGCTCCGACCCCACCGACGCCCGCCCCAAGCGAGGGATGAAGGCTGCCGCAGAGGCCCTGCGCTCCCAGGGGTACGCGATGCTCCTGGTTTCGTTTATGGCCGCTGGGGTCGTGAGCGCGATCCTGCTGAGCCTCGTGCTGTCAGACTGGATCCACACCATCCTCTACATCGTCGGCCTGCTCGGCGGCCTCGGGCTGGGGGTCTGGGCCAACGAGCGCCGCCTGCGCTGGCGGGTCGAGCGGCTCGATCCGGGACTCTGGGAGCTGTGGCGGCGGGTGGAGAAGGAGAACCTGTAGTGCTTCGCGCAGGCAGGAGCGCGGACTTGCGGTGCGTCAGCGGGGCGCCACTGGATGAAACCGAGGCTGACGGGGCTCTCGAAGAGCTTCATGGTGAAGCGTTTACTGGCACATTCAACGCTCTGTTTCATGAATCGTTCGAAACACTCGATTCTGTTTCGGTCAGAATGTGTCCCCCTCTGGACTGGAAGCGATGCGCCGTCCAGATACACTCCGGTTGTCTTACCATCCCCTTGGATCTCTTCGTTTCGGAGGCACATCATGGCCGTCAAGCTCGGTAGAAAGCGACTTCCTCCCGGATACAGTTCCGCTGATTTTTCCTACATGGGCCGCCCGGCGAATGACCAGGGCGACTTCGGAAAGGACGTCGGCATCGCGGACACGGCCTGTGTCAACCAATTCGGTCAGGCCAACAACGCCAAGCACTACCATGGTGGTGTGGTCAAGTCGAAGGATGACCGCTGGTGGGTCTACCTGGAGTGGGGCCGGATGAAGCCCGGAAAGTCCTGGACCAACTACTTCAATGGTCAGGACTATCAGTTCGTCCAGTGCAGCTCCGAGGCCGAGGCCCGCTCATTCTTCGCCAAGCAGATGAACTCGAAGAACACCAAGCGGCTGGTCAAGAAGAACATCGGCGGTCACGACATCTGGGCCGGTAAGTCCGGCAAGGACGGCTACATCGTCCAGAGGCTCGCCACCCGTGAGCGCGGTCTGCCCGATGCCTACTCCATCAAGGACTCCTCCGGCGTCACCGTCACAGCCAAGGCTGCAGCCAAGCCGGTCGTCACCGCAGCGAAAGACAACAAGCCGGCCGTGCCCAAGAAGGTCTACCAGCCGCAGGTCATCCAGCTCTGCCGCTCCCTGGTCGGCGGTACTCAGGACTACGCCCGTGCTGCTGCGGCCTCCACCGGCGTCATCCCCACGATGGATGCCATCATCGAGGTTCGCGACGAGCTGCTGCCCATCGCGCTCAAGGAGATCGGCCGGATCGGTACGGACATCAACAAGCAGATCCGCGACTCCAAGCTCATCGACCTCTCCAAGCTGGTCGCCGCCCTGGTCCCCCGCCCCATCCCCACCCATGGTGGCGCTGCTGCCCGGGCCAAGGCCCTCATTCTCTCCGGCGAGAACATCCTCTCCATCCAGCAGGACCTCGACGCCTTCGAGGCTGCGCTGAAGAACGAAGACTTCTCGATGACCGCGCCGCAGAAGCAGCCGGACTACGTCGACGTCGACAGTGTGATGGGCGCGAAGATCTCCTGGATCGATCCGAAGTCGGACATCGGCAAGTTCGTCGAGGCCGCTTACCGTGGCATGTCCAACAACCGACACAGCTACCTGCGCGGCAAGCTCAAGGTGAAGAACATGTTCTCCATCGAGCGTCCGGCACAGGACCAGCTGTTCGTGGATGCGGTCACTGCGCTTGCGAAGAAGCGCAAGGGCACCAGCTACAAAGACAGCGCCCGGCTCCAGCCCTCCAGCCGCCCAGACCTCGGCAACTTCACCGACATTGCTGCCCAGGCCAACGTCTTCCTCGGCATCCACGGCACCCGTCCGGTCAACGTCCACCCGATCGCGAAGTCCAACCTCCGGCTCCCCCGGCAGCTCAAGGGCGTCCACATCACCGGCGCGGCGTTTGGCCACGGCATCTACTTCGCGACGGACTGGAAGAAGTCCTACGGCTACACCGGTCATGGCCAGGCCTACTACGGCAGCGGCGGCCAGATCGGCGGGCGCGGGTTCTTCATGTTCCTCGCCGATGTCGTGATGGGCAAGGGCTACATGACCAAGTCCACCGGCTCCTGGGTCCAGCCGCCCCGCGGCACGGACTCCGTGGCGGCCTACCCCGAGTACTCCTCGGTCGTCAACGACGAACACATCATCTTCAACGCCAACTACCAGCGAATCCGCTACATCATCGAAGGAGACATGTAGCCCCAGCTTTCGAGCGGGAAAGTATCCCGCTCGGCTGGTGCCCTCTCTGCTGAGGGGAAGAAGTCTTCCCCATTGCCCCTGTCGGGGCTCCCCCATCTTCGCCACAGCTTCTCTGTGGCGGAGGACTACTGAAGACAAGGAGCCGCTTATGTCTCAGCGAATCAAAGACACCATTGAGAATGACTCGGACTGGAAGAAGGTCGCGATGGCGCTCGTCGACTACCGCGTCGGCACCGACCAGTGCTTCTCCAGCGGCGAGATCGCCCGCGACATGCGCCTGTACCGCCCGGAGCTGGTCTTCGGCGTCCGGGAGCTGGGCGAGTATGTCCGTGAGCAGCACGGCAACAATTCCTTCGCCAGCTACGACGACGGCTTCGACGAGGTCTACCCGGTCACCGTGCAGCGCACGACCACCGGCAGCGGCCGCACTCCGTCTGGGCTCAACGTTGTGGTCTATGGAAAGACCCAGACCGACGCCAACCAACACAGCTTCGAAGTGGACATCCCGCCGCCGAACGGGCTGAAGAAGGCCTGGACGGGCTGATCACCACCTGGGCGGGGTATGCTCTCGACGATGTCACTGCTCATTGCCCTGCTCGTCGGTTGTGACGAGCCTGCCCCGCCCGTCGCACCCCCGACCACCTCCATCGACCTCTCCGGTGAGCCCGAGTCGTTCCAGACCTGTGTCGCACAGGTCTGCTCGGACGCCCTCACCGACGCCGATGCCCTCGCGGTCTGTCGAGCGGAGCCCTGCGCGGCCCGTGAGGCGGCGTGGTCCCTGTCACCAGACACCGTGCGGTACAGCGACGGCATCCTCTCCGTCGGAGTCTCCGTCGATCACACCCCGGCGGGACATGGTCCGGTGGATGCTGCGGCTGAGCCGGAGGTCTGGCTTGGTGTCACCGTGCTGACGGAGGATGGCAAGGACATCGATCTGGCTGTCCAGACCGTGTTCCTCGATCGACTCGACGAGCCCTTCGTGTTCTCCTCGGAGGTCGGTGACGGCGTACAGGACATCATCTTCGGGCTGTGGGGCGAGCGCATCGAGCCCTGCGATGTTGCTCGGAGCGGCTGTCAGATGTTCGGCTTCGTCCTCGACAAGTCTCTCGCAGCCTGGCCACCGCTGACCTACATCGAGTCCCCGCCGCGTCGGCAGCGCATCCTCACCGAGCCGGTCACCCTCCAGGTTCTCAACGCTGGTGTGCCGATGGAGCCTGCCCGGAGCTCTGAGAAGCTCGCCCGAGCATCACTGGAGCGTGAGGTCGGGCGGTTTGGGTCAAGCGTCACGGTGCTCCCGATGGTCATCGCCACGACGATGCCGCCGGCCACCACCGTCTACCACCGCAACGACCACGACGGTCCCATCGCCAGCATCGTCGCCCCCGATGTCGCCCCGGAGGATGTCGAAGTTGGACACGACCCGGCGGCGACCGCTGACTTCACGGTCGTGCTCTGGGGCAACCCCGAGCGCCTGGCGTGCCTGCAGGAGAAGTGTGCCGACCTCAGCGCGCCCTGCGACTGTTCCTGGTGACCCATGACCCCATGGGACGCAATCGTCCTGGTCATCTCCGGGCTGGTCACCTTTCGACTGGCTCTGCTGGTGGCCCTGGCGCTGGTTGACCTGCGACGACGTCGGCTTCACCCGCTGCCGACCACCGGCGATCTGCCGTCGGTCACGGTCCTGATCCCGGCGTTCAACGAGGCGGCGGTGATCGCGGGCACCATCCGCTCGGTGCAGGCGTCCGACCACCCGGACTTCGAGATCATCGTCATCGACGACGGCTCCTCCGATGCCACTCACCAGATCGCTGTGGATGCCGGGGTGATCGCAATCAAGCAGCCCGCCAACGGTGGAAAGGCTGCCGCGCTCAATGCCGGGATCGCCATCGCGAGCGGTACCCACCTCGTCACGGTGGACGCCGACACCCTCATCGCGCCCGACACCCTCCGCCTGCTCTGCTCCCCGCTGCTCGATGGAGACGTGGACGCCGTCGCCAGCAACGTCAAGGTTGGAAACCGGCTCTCCTGGCTGAACATCTGGCAGAGCGTGGAGTACATCATCGGCCTGAACGTCGCGAGACGTGCCCAGGCGGCCATCGGGTGCATCACCACCATCCCTGGCGCGGCGTGCAGCTTCCGCCCCGAGGCGCTGACCGCAGTGGGCGGCTTCTCCTCGGACACCGTCGTCGAGGACACCGACCTCACGCTGAGCCTCCAGGCCGACCGCCGCACCATCCTGTTCCAGCCACGCGCCCTGGCGTTCACCGAGTCCCCAGACACCCTCGGCGGGCTGTTTCGCCAGCGGCGTCGGTGGATGCGCGGCTACATCCAGTGCCTGTGGAAGCACCGCAGGTCATTCCTGCGCCTCGACATGCTCGGGCTGTTTGGAATGCCAAACCTCCTGTTTGTGCACGTCGGGATGTACCTGCTGGTGCCGCTGTCGGTGCCCGCGCTGCTTCGGCTGCTGGTTTGGACGACTCCTGAGGCGCTGGCGGTGGGGTTGGTTGGGCTGTTCGGGCTCGACCTCGTCCTGGCTGGCGGGGCCTGTCTTGCGGATGATGAGGATCTGAGCCAGCTTGTGCATGTTCCGCTGCGGCGGCTGGTGTGGCCGTGGTTTCTACTGTCGGTGTTTGTGGGG
>JBLHNG010000266.1:0-10086 GCA_047621685.1 Myxococcota bacterium
CACCACCGCCGCGATTTCCCCCGCCGCCGCTGTAGCCGCCGCCACCACCGCCGCCGCTGTAACCACCACCGCCGCCGCGATTGCCGCCACCGCCGCCGCCGCGATCGCCATCACGAGATCGTGGGGGAGGACGTTCGCCAGGACGACGATTGGAGCGCTCAACGATTGGCCCCCGCGAATCGCTTCCTGGCGGACCACGTCGAGGAGGGCCGCGGCGATCACCACCACGTCCGCCGCCACCGCCGCGTTCCTGGGCCTCATTGACCCGAATAGTTCGATTATCGAGGTTGCTGCCATCCATTGCGGAGCATGCTCCAGCAACAGAGGACGCATCGGCAAAAGTCACAAAGCCGAAACCACGGGAACGCCCGGTTTCGCGGTCTTTGATGACGATTGCTTCCACAACCTCGCCATGTCTTTCGAAGGCCTGACGCAGCCCGTTATCGTCGGTATCCCAGCTCAGACCACCGACGAAAAGCTTAGTACCCATTCTCTCGTGATTCTCTTGGATGTTGTGCGAAAAAGATTTGTTTGAAGTGTGTTTGTGCCCAGAGGGCAACTTCAGTGTAGCGCATCTGCTTCGAAGATCCGAAACAGAATCTTTATCGCTCCACTTGGGCAAGGTGCCCAACTCTCAAGCACTCCGGCTATAACACCTGCTTTCCAAAAAGGTGGCAGCTACCGACTGAAGCCTGCACCGACCATCTGATACATACCGGCGATCCTACTTTCTGAGTTGTTGTGCGGCAGGGTTGTTCTCAGCTCAAGGGCCGGAGTAAACAGGATGTTTACCTGCCGACCGGTCGGCCAGGCACTGAATTCAGTGCTGGAGACATCAAATGCGCCATCATCGGAGACGACACAGATGATGCCTTGATCGACGTTGGTCTGGCTTGCGTCGAGCACCAGCATGTAGATCATGATCCAGTCCGCATTCCCAGCGGTCCAGCGAAAGCTCTGGTTGCGGTAGATGTCCGGGGCGTTGCTGCCCTGGATGGCTGGCTGGCTCACGGTGACGTCTCCGCCGGCGCGGAAGAAATCTTGAACCGCCATTCCCGCCAGCGGACCATCGGTGGGCGCGGTGAGGTCGTACAGGGCGTTCTTGGTGTACTGGTTTCCGGCGATGGGATCGGCGGTGAAGAACAGCGAATTTTTATCCCAGGCCAGGGTGGTCGGGTTGCCGCTGGAGGGCGTGACCGTCAGCGAACTGACTCCCAGCTCATAGACCAGCAGCTCACCGCTGTAGGCATAGGTGCCGCCATAGGGCTGGCAGGTGTCGATCGTCGGAACGAAGAACTGCCAGTAGTGGAAGTCGGTCGGCACGATGAAGCTCATCTCCGCGAAGCCCTCGCCCGCGGAGGTTCCACCCCAGTAATTTCCGACGTAGTCGTACCAGAAGATCGATCCGACAGCCCCGGCCAGCCCGGTGCCATCCTCGAAGTAGTCAAACGCATCCTTCAGCTTGCCGCCGTGGGTGTCGGTGATGACCGTGACGGATTTGGTGCTCTCCTCATCAGCCGGAGGGGTGATCGCAGTGATGCTGCCGCCGTTGATGCTGCTGATGCCGGCGGCCTCATCGCCGAAGTACACCACCGCGCTGCTGTCGAACGGGCCGCCCTCGATGACCACCTGAGAGCCCCCGGCGGTCGTCCCATAGGGCGGGCTGACCCGGATCACATCGAGGGCGGCGAGCCCGGTGTCGATGTCCACGTCGGTGTCGGCATCAGTGTCGGTGTCGGCATCGGCTTCCTCAGCCGGGGCGGTGTCAGTGGCTGCGGAGTCTGAGGCTCCCAGCGGGGTCTCTGTGTAGAGGCCGATGCTGCAGCCCCCAAGAACGAGCATCAATATGGACGCCTTCATCCGGGTCTCCTGCCGTGGTCTGGTGAGTATAGCCAGCAGACACGGCTCACTGCTCCCCGACTTTCTCCGGCATCTCTGGTTCGATGTACTCCGGGCTGTCCCAGACGATCGCCAGGGTTCCTCCGAGGATCATCACCGCGCCGATGATCCAGAACCAGACCGGCAGGCCGCTGCCGGCACCCCAACGATCGGGGTTGGGGAGGCGCAGGTCGTCGCCGGGTCCGGGCGGTGGTGGCTCGGGAAGAGCAACGGGCCCGCTGTCCTCTGCCAGTGAGTCGAGGCTGACCGGCGGCGGGGCTCCCCCTTCGCGCACAGCGGCCTCCTCCGCCTCCACGACCAACCGGCGCGGACGCCATGGACGCAGCGATGGCTCTCCCTTGTCCAGGATCGATGGCCCCTGGCGTGGCTGGTCAGACGGATCCTTCGAGCCCATTCCCTTCCCCCGACGTGATCATCACACAGAGCGCACCCTCTACTCCAAATCCCCCATCACCTCCAGCTGCCGGCGGGTCTCCTCGGACAGCTCGACTTCCTGGGGCTGCCTCGTGATCGAGGCCGCGCGATCTGACTCCCATGCCGTCAGCACCGAGCCGAGCCGGGCAGCGAGCATGGGGTCAGACAGCGGCTGTGTCGCGCCAGGATCGGAGCGGGCGTAGAGGGTGTCGGTCTTCCGTCGGTTGTCTCGGATGAGGAGGTGCGTCTCATCGGCCACCGCGCTCTTCTTCGCCTTACGGTAGAAGGTCTCGGCGAACACCCGCGGGTTGCCGGTCTCCGGCTCTCCGAGGACCGCGCTGGAGAGGTCCGCTCCATCGACGGGATGCTGACGGGTCACCCCGAGGAGGCTCAGCAGGGTGGGGTGGAGGTCGATGTTCATCGACAGCCCGGAGACCACATGCCCCGACGGAAATGAGGGGTGATGGAGCAGAAGCGGCACGGCGACTGTGGAGGGGTAGAGGTGGTTGCCGTGTCCGGTGCCGTGGTGGGTCGGCAGGTTGAGCCCTTCGCCATGGTCTGCGACCACGACGACGAGGAGGTTTCGGTCAGACAGCCCGGTGACGAGGCGGGCGATCTGTGCGTCGAGGCGGCGGAGGGCCGTGTCATACGGGTCGATGAGGGTCTTCTTGGAGCCGGTGAACAGACCGCGATCCCGCCATGCGATCTGGCGCGGGAGGTGCGCGCCGGTGAGCACCACCCGGGCGAACAGGCGCTCATCGGGGGCCAGCGTGTTGGCAAAATTGAGGGTCGCATCGACCAGCTCGGCGTCGTCGGTGTGGGTGCCTCCCTCGCTCCACTGCCCTTCCGGCTCGACGAACGCCTCCACGCCCTGCTGGAAGCCAAAGACGTCCTTGATGTTTGGATTCCCGGTCGCGGAGAAGGTCCGGTAGCCCTCACCAGAGAGCACCTCGGCCAGGGTGGTCTGCGACGCTTGGAGCACCAGACTCAGGGTGCCCCTTCGCCCGGGGTTGTCCAGCTGGAGGATGCGTGGCCAGCGGCCGGTGATGATGCTGCCCACCGAGGGGCGGGTCCAGGGGGCCTGGGCGAAGTGGCTGTCGAACCGCACCCCGCTGTCAGAGAGCCGGTCGAGGAACGGGCTGGTCGGTCGGGTGTGGCCGTAGGGCTCCAGGCGATCCCGGCGGAGGGTGCAGGCGATGATGAGCAGCACGTCGGTCTGCCCCACTGAGAGCGGGACTTCGGGATCAGAGCGCAGGGCGGCGTCGATTGAGGCCGGATCCACGCCAGACACGGCCTCGGGATCCGGGGGGAGGATGAAGCCGACCGACCACAGACCACCGAGGATGGCTGCACCGGTCAGGGTGAACAGGGCTCGCCAGAGGTGCTTCATGCCGAGAACACCAGCAGTCCAGAGTGAACCGGGCGGACCCGGGCGGGTGCCCCCGGAGCGGAGACGACCTCGGTGGAGGAGAGGTCGACCGCTTGAGTGCCGATGATCATGCGCTTGGAGGAGCCGCCGTCGAGGTTCATCGCTTCCACACAACCCAGCGCCTGACAGAGCTGCGCGGTCTGGCTGAGGGTCGTCCCCAGCGCTCTGTCGAAGTTGCGCCCGTCGATTGCCACCAACATCAAGGTGCCATCTGCACACAGCCCGGCGGCCATGCGAGGCAGGAGGTTCTGGTCGAAGGTCTCGTCCTGGGAGAAGGTGACCGGGGGTGCGCTGCCGGCGAAGTCCTGGCTGACCAGATCGATCTCAGGGACGCCGCCGCGGAGGAGCCGGGGACCGCCAGCCATCGCCTCATGGACCGGGCTGGGCAGACGCCAGGTGACGGGGCCGACGGAGAGTGGCAGCGTGTGGGGCAGCGCGATCACCGCGCCAGCCAGGGGGATCGGCAGGGAGCCCACCGACACCGCCGTGATCTGCCCACCGACCACCGCGATGGACTGTGCGGCCTCCGGGCTGTTCAGCCCCCAGGCCCTGGAGAAGCTCACCGCGCCTGACGCCAGCTGCGCGGGATCGTTGGCGGCGAGGATGGTGAGGGCCACGTCCGCCTGCTCCAGGCAGACCCCGGCCATGCCGATCTCCTGAATCTCTACGCCCTGCTCGCTCCAGGTCAGCGCTGAGCGGCGAAAGATCGGCGGATAGCGAACCACCCCGCCGCTCACCAGAAGACCGACTGGATCCGTGCGGCGGCTGGGCGGGGCGATGTCGGGCTCGGAGTAGAGGAAGAAGCCGCCAGAGACCGCTGCCACTCCACCAGCTCGGGCCAGGATCTCCGGCAGCGACCCCTTTCCCCGACAGTCCAGTGCCGCGATCCGACCGCCCCGGACCCGCAGCACATTGGCGAAGAGGGGCCCCTGGTTGGTTCGTCCCGCGATGCAGCCGTGGTGTACGCCCGCCGCGACTCGCCGCCAGGTCATCGTCTTGGCGAGCTGTGTGAGGGTGGGGAGTCCCGGTGCCGCGTGGTGGAGGAGGGCGGCCTGGCTGTAGTAGAAATCGACCAGTGCGCGCACCCGCAGCGCCGCCGGATGCGTGCTGGCGAGGATCTCACCCATCCTACGAACCAGGCCAACCCTGAGGATCGCAGCCTCCGGGGCCTCCAGTCCGCCAAGCAGGGCATCAACCGATGTAAACCGCCGTGCGAACAGCTCTGCCTGTGCCTGATCGACTGGACCAGACAGTGTGGCGATGATGCGCTCGCCCAGCCCGGCGACCTGTGCGACACTCTCGCGGTAGAGTGTGTCAAAGTCCACGGCGAAACCCGGGGGACCGCCACCAAACGCCGACAACGCGGCCACCGCACTCGGTGAAAGGCTGTTGCACCGGGCATATCGGGCACAGACCTCCATCCAGGGGCTCCGTTCAGCAGTCTGTGCGGTCTTCTTCACCGCGCCGCCTATAATCTCAATGGTCATCTCAGGCCCATGGAGCCCGCAGTATGTATCCACCGATGTGCTGCATTGGATCGCGCCGAACCGACGCGCGCGCACTGCGCAATGCCTTCTTTAAGGTCAGCCGCGTGCTTGGGTTTATCCAGGACACCCGGGCGAGGCAGGACGGCGGCATGCCGACGGGTCTGTGGGACCTCAGCGAGAGCGGTGCATGGATCTACCTGGAGATGCGTTGGTTTGGCGCCAACGCCACGGCGATGTCCGAGCTGATCGTCGAGCGGATGTCGGAGAGCCTCGGCGCTCCGCTGGAGATGGTCATCATCACCCTGGTCAACGGCGGACCGATCGATCCCCGAGACAGCGAGACCCTCCCCTCCCCCGACGACACCGGACGCATCACCTACCGCCGCCACCGGTTCAACCCCGATGGCACCAACCAGCGAATGCGCTACCCGGCCGCCGACGCCCTCGTCGGGACCAGCGGCATGGACGGCAACCTCATCACGTCCACCACCCGGCTCCTCCAGGCAATCGTCAACCCCGGCCGCAAGACCCTCCACCCGCAGCTCTGGCTCGCCCACAAGGGCACCCCGCGGCAGATGGGCCTCCTGGTCCTCGTCGCCCGCTCCGGGCAGCTGGAGCTGACGCTGTCGGAAGTCAACGGGCAGCTGGAGCTGAGGATGGAGAGCCAGGGAACTGGAAACCTGGTCCACTTCCTCCAGTCCGAGGATCTGCAATTCCTCCAGGTCATCTCGCCAAGATTCGCTGCGCTGGAGGTCAAGCACCCCGATGAGACTTGAGATCCGCTCGACCTGGGACGGGCAGCCCGCGGAGAGCGGAGAGTGGGTGGTCCTCACTCTGACCGCACACGCCGACGCACTGCACATCACCGTCGACGCCCCGCTGCATGGCGACCCACCACCGCCCGGCCCGCCCGGTCCCTGCTGGGCGCTGTGGGAGCATGAGGTGGTCGAGCTGTTCATCGTCGGGGCCGATGACACCTACACCGAGGTCGAGCTGTCCCCCCACGGACACCACCTGCTGCTGCGACTCTCCAGCGTCCGCCAGATCGCCGAGCGCATGCTCCCGCTGGACTTCCACGCCGACGCCTCGGGAGGGCGCTGGTCGGGGAGCGCGCGGCTGCCCTGGGCACTCATCCCCCCTGCCCCCCACCGGCTCAACGCCTTCGCCATCCACGGGCGCGGTGCGGATCGGCGCTACCTCGCGGCGTTCCCGGTCCCCGGAGAGGCCCCGGACTTCCACCGCATCCACCTCTTCCCGACGCACACCCTCCCCGCAGTGTGATCACGTCCGCAGCAGGTCGCCCCCGGTCACCCCGAGGGAGTCGCCGTGCTGGAGCACCACGAACCGCGACGGCTCGAGCCCCCGCTCGGAGAGGATCGACGGGAGCAGCGTGGAGATGCCGTGGTTGAGGGGCTCGTCGGTCAGATCGAAGGTGCCCCAGTGCATCGCCATCGCGTGTCGGGCGTTGAGGTCGAGGAGGGTCTGCACGGAGTCTTCGGGGGCCATGTGCTGGGCGGACATGAACCATCGCGGCTCATACGCCCCCATCGGCAGGATCGCGAGGTCGATGTCAAACGCCTCCCCGATCGCGGAGAATCCGCCGAAGTAGCCGGTGTCGCCGGAGTGGAAGATGGTGCGACTTCCCGAGAGGATGGCCCCACCCCACAGGGCGCGGTTCGTGTCGCTCAGCCCCCGACGGTGCCAGTGCTGAGCCGGGACCAGTCCGAGGGTCACACCACCGATCTCCACCCCCTGCCACCAGTCCAGCTCGGTTCGACTCACGCACTCCCCGGGGAGCGTCGCGGACAGCCCCAGCGGGGTGATGAACCGGACCTCCTCACCAAACCTTCGGCCGATGGCCCGGAGGCTGGCGACGTCGAGGTGGTCCATGTGGCCGTGGGTGAGCATCACCGCGTCGATGCGGGGGAGATCCTCGGGACGCAGCGGTGCAGCCACCTCTCGGCGCATCAGCCCCCCGGCCCGTCCAAACACCGGATCGATGAGCACGGTGATGCCGTCGATCTGGACCATCACCGAGGCATGCCCCAGCCACATCACCCGACAGTCCTCCGGCAGCGCGCTGAGTCGTCTCAGGGGATCAGAGACCAATGACAGCTCGGGTCGGCGCTTCTTCTCGGCGGCGAACGGGCTCCGAGAGAGCTTCCAGCGCAGCAGATCCCGGGGGCTGCTGACCCCCACATCCCGCCAGGGGTTGAAGAAGCCGCTGTCGCGGTGGTGCGCCTCGAAGTAGACGCGGTGGGCTTCGGGCTGCGAGTCGGGCGTGGCAAGTGTGCGAATCATCTGCGAGCATCTATCCACCGGCAGTGCAGCGTCCAGCGGACTACCCTGTCGGCTCGAGGAGAGTCCCATGCTGCTGATGCTGTTTGCATGCTCTGGAGGCGGAGCGCTGACGCTGTCGGACTTCGAGCTGGTCTGGAACGAAGACACCGCCGAGCTGACGGTCACCCGCCTCGGGCGAACCCTGCTGGATCTCCAGTCCATCGAGCTTGGAGATGGAGCTGCGACGGTGGACTTCCAGTCCGGCAGCTACCGGTTCGACGACGAGCAGACCGACTGGAGCCGGGTCGAGAGCTTCAAGCTCTGGTCCCGCCACGACGAGGGCACGTTCATCGCGGACCTGCGGGATGGCGGCGGGGGCAGCCTCGGACTGCTTCAGATCTTCGTCAACGGCGAGCAGGAGCTGATCTTCAACATCGACGGCACCGCCGACAACGACAGGACACGCATCGCGCTGGCCTGCACCGGAGACGACACCTTCCTCGGTACCGGCGGGCACGCCATGGATGTCGACCACACCGGCCAGTCCTTCCCCCTGTTCGTCTCCGAGCCCGGGGTCGGCAAGACGGAGGATGAGGAGACCCCAGACACCTGGTTCCTCACCGGCACCCGCCACGCCTCCAGCTACCCCGATCCGTTCCTCCTGCGCCCGTCTGAGCCCGCCGGCTTCCAGGTCAACACCGGCGCGCGGGTGGAGGTCGATCTCTGCGACACCGATCCAACACAGTGGTCGATGACGGCATGGGAGGGCGACCTCTCGCTGTCGCTGTTCGCCGGGCTCTCCCCGCTGGAGATCGTTGGGCTGCGCACCCAGTCCACCGGCGGGGTCTCTGTGCCACCTGACTGGGCGTTCGCTCCCTGGGCCGACGCAGTGCATGGTCAGGACGAGGTGCTCTCCCTCGCTGAGACCCTGCGAGCTGCCGGGGCGCCCACCTCGGTCATCTGGACGGAGGACTGGAAGGGCGGCGAGACCACCGCGCTGGGCTACCACCTGCTGCCGGAGTGGGACCTCGACACCACCCTCTACCCCGACGCCGTCGACGTCGACGCCACCCTGGAGTCGCTGGGCTTTAAGTGGATGGGCTACTTCTCACCATTCATCTCACCAGAGGCCTCCAGCTGGGAGGAGGCCGCCCCCTACGCGATCACCGATGAGACCGGCGAGCCCTACACCTTCCTCTCCGCCACCCTGTACGAGACCTCGACCCTCGACCTCACCGACCCCGGCGCCTGGGAGTGGGCGCACGGCAAGATGCAGGCGGCGATGGACATCGGCTTTGATGGCTGGATGGCGGACTTCGGGGAGTGGCTGCCGCCAGACGCGGTGCTCTACGACGGCGATCCGATGACCGACCACAACACCTGGCCGCTGCTGTGGAGCGCGCTCAATGCCGCAGTCATCGAGGACACCGACGCCACCTTCTTCGCTCGAAGCGGCTGGCGGGGTGGTCAGTCCCTCGCACCGATCACCTGGGCGGGGGATCAGCGCACCAGCTTCGATGCAGACGACGGGCTGCCCTCTGTGGTCGCCATCGGACTGGGGCTCTCAGTGAGCGGGGTGGCGTTCTATGGCCACGACATCGCCGGCTACCAGTCCATCGGCAACGACCCGGCGGACAAGGAGCTGTGGTGGCGGTGGTGCAGCCTGGGGGCATTCTCCCCGATCATGCGCACCCACCACGGCGCCTACGACAACTGGCAGCTGGACTCCGACGAAGAGACCCTCGCCCACTACGCCACCTACGCCGCCGAGCACACCCGACTGTTCCCCTACCTTCGGGGCCTCGCTGAGATCGCGGAGGAGATGGGCTACCCGCTGATCCGCCACCCGGCGATGCACTACGAGGACGCCGACTGGGCAGCAATGGATGCGTGGTTGCTCGGGGAGTCGATGCTGGTGGCGCCG
Source organism: Myxococcota bacterium (assembly GCA_047621685.1). GTDB lineage: Bacteria > Myxococcota_A > UBA796 > UBA796 > UBA796 > JAQXDW01. Next base: position 9,434 of record JBLHNG010000266.1, read on the forward strand.
ATCCTGGAGCGCGGAGTCACCAGCCGAGCAGTCGCCCTGCCCTCAGATGTCGGCTGGTACGACTGGTGGACCGGCGAGTCGGTCTCCGCTGGGGACTTCTCCGCGGATGTGGGTGAGATCCCGGTGTTTGTCAGCGCCGGCAGCCTCATCCCGGTGCTCACCGAGGCGCCCGACACGCTCGCGACAGCGACCGCAGACGGGGTGACCGACGCTGAGGATGCCGATGTTGCTCGAACCCTGCGGGTGTTTGGCAGCGGCGGCAGCTTCACTGAGGCCGACGGTACCAGCTACACGACCTCGGGCACCGCCTCAGAGTCAGGCAGCGCCACAGAGGTACTCACCGACGGCGAGGTTGCCGTCGGTGGGCTGGTCGTGAGCATCTCGGGGAACGTGGAGCGGACCTACACAGTCGAGGTCTACCCCTGAGAGCCGAGGGTGCTCTACTCTTCGCTCGCCGCTGCCGGTGCCGCTGCTGCTACCGGTGCTGCTGCTACCGGTGCCGCTGCTGCCGGTGCCGGGGTCACCTGGGGGCCGGAGCCGTCGACGATGACCACATCCTGATCGTTGTCGGTCAGGGTGGCGTCGTTGAGCTCGCCGCCGCCGCTGCCGCTGTATCGGGCAGCGATGGGGAGCTTGACGAAGGAGCAGCCGTT
>JBLHNG010000267.1:0-10044 GCA_047621685.1 Myxococcota bacterium
GTCTCCTACGGCCCGGTCAAGTACATGGGCGCGCTGTGGATGTCGTCGATGGCCCGCAAGCACCCCGACATCCGCTTCGTCACGATGAGCCCCGGCGGAACCAGCGGCACCGCAGCGATCGACTCCATGGCCGGCCCCCAGCGACTGCTCATGAAGTACATCGGCATGCCCATGATGAACGTCTTCGGCATGATGCACGGCCTCGAGGCTGGCGCCGCCCGCTACATCGACGCCCTCAACGACGACTCCTACAAGAGCGGCGTCTTCTACGCGAGCAAGGGCGGCAAGACCACCGGCGCGCTGGTCGACCAGTCCACGATCTTCACCGACCTCGGGAATGTGGCGTTCCAGGACAACGCGAACGAGGCCATCCACCGCTTCATCCAGTGAGAGGTGTGATGATGGCCCGGTCGAACCGGACCCGTCAAAGAAGAGCCGACATGCACGGACACCATCACAGCGGTGGCGGAGTCAGGCCTGACAGAACCGCCGATAAAGAAGGCACCAGTCAGACCGAGACCATTGAGCAGGGCGCCATTTTGCTACCCGACAACCCCCACCAGTACGGCTTCGGACCGGGCGCGGAGAGGGGAAACCCGGCTTGTTTGGCCTACTCGCTCTGCGTTTGTACACCCGAGCGGAGGGGACACGTTCTGGCTGATTCTTCCTCGGGTGGATGGGGTGTTGTTCAGCTTGGTGCCGGAAAGCAGACGGAAGTGATCCTGGTGGTGGACCAGGCTGAATCCCATTTTGGCAAGACCGTCACCGTCCCACCCGGCATTCACCTCCTCCTTCTACCCCCACACAGCCCGGAGCTGCAGCCCGCGGAGAGACATTGGGAAATCGCTGACGAAGCCGTCACCAATCAGGTCTTTGACGACATCGAAGATCTGGAGATCGTATTCGCGAAACGATTCCTGGAACTAATGGAACGAACCGACGAGATCAAGGCGCGCACAAACCTCCACTGGTGGTAACGAGCACTTCGAAAGGTCGCGGCATGATTCTATAAGGATTCGACCGGCCCCACCAACCGGAGTTCTTATGAGAGTTCTAAGTCTCAAGGAGGATGTCAGGGCGGGGAGTGTCGGCCAGCTCCGCCTCGTCTCCCTGTGCCGACCAGTGGCAGGCCACCGTCAGCGCATGACAAGCGCCGACCACCTGGTGGGCGATGACCGCGAACACCGCACAGCCATGACACTCTGGGCAGGTGCCGAACCAGGGTGGGGACTGCTCGGTCTTTGGGGATGAGGGCCTGGCGGCAGGTAGCAGGCCCATCGAGCAGGGTCGCAGCTATGCTGGTCCCACCCCGACCGCTCTTCGTTGATCACCTGATACAGTTACAGGGGTGGTTCATAGCGCAGATCGCCCTATGTTTCTGGGGAACCGGAGGTTGGTATGCGGTGGTTTGTGATGGCGATGGTCGTGGCGTTGACCGGATGTGATGACCTCGAACTCTACGAAGGGGATGACCCTGGAGAGTGCACGGACGACGCTGATAATGACCGTGACGGCGTTGTGGATTGCAATGACGAGGGATGTGCTGGGACAAGCGCCTGCAGTGACACTGAAGAAGACACCTATGCCGGCTTCGACGCTTCCGTGTCTTGGAACTCTGGCTCCGTCGACCTGACCCTGAGCAACGGTGTTGCTGGCTACTTTGGCATGGCAGATACCGGCTGCACCGAGAACTGCTGGTACGGCGAGGACTGCGTCTACGGCGATCTCACCTGGACCTTCTTCTACTGCCACCCCACTAATGAAAACGGTGTCTCACTGTTTTACGGGGGTAATCTCAATAACCTCTCCGAAGGTTCCGAGACCGTCTTCGGTGACGCGTCCTTCGATGGCTCCGTGACCTACTTCGTTGAGCAGGGCTCTGCCTGCTACGTGTGGGGCCACGACACCAGCTACTACAGTGTCCTTGGCTGCACCGCCCCGGGCACCGACACCGATACCGACACCGACACCGACACCGACACCGACACCGACACCGACACCGACACCGACACCGACACCGACACCGACATCGACATCGACATCGAGCACTCCTACATCAGCTACGAGGGCTGGGAGTCTTTCGACTACAACGGCGGCTCCGAAGAAGCTGGAGTGTACGACTGCCAGTACGTGTGGGACATGACCGGAACTCCAGTCAACCCGATCGACGGTGCCTGTGAAAGCTGTGAGTTCGCCTTCGACGTGAGCTACACCGTCCGGGATGCTGACAACGTCTACGACGACGACAAGGGTTCCTGCTCCGGTTCCTACGCAGGTGCTGATGGCACCTACGCCTACAGCCGCAGCTTCGATGGCTACGGTGCCTCCTGGGTGCTCGACTACTACGGCTCCTTCTACTGGTGGGGCTACGCCGACTTCACCGGCGACCAGTTCGTGTATTGGTACGGCTACACCGACTCCTTCTACCCGGCCTCCTACCACACTGAATACCAGTACGGTCTGGTCACTGTCAGGAAGTAGGCGCTATAGCTGGCCCAGGAGGCGGCCTATTCAGCTATTTCTTGAAGGTAGTGGTCACCGAGGTGGAGGTCGTCAGGCTTCCGATCTGCCCCTCGGTGAGGGGCACTTCGATACCTTCGGTAGTACTGGCGATCGTTCCAGAGAAGCTGGCGTTCATGTCTGATACGGATGCGCACTGATCCAGAGCGCATCGCGCTGTAGTTGGGCCGCTGAGAGCGGGTAGTGTGGGGGGACCAATCCCCCTGCAAAAGGCTGCAGGGGTGTTATCGGAACACCCCATACGGTGGAGCGTCTTCAGCGCGGAACCGTATGAGAAATCCAAATCAAAGGTTCCCCCGGTACCGATGGGGGACCGTCACTGCGTCCACTTCCCGGCCCCGCAGTGCCAGGGTGATGGCGCTGTTTGTGAAGTCCGGCCAAAGCAACACCGCGTGGCTGCAGCCAGCCCAGGCAAACGACTCGTCGAGATTCACGGCATAGGGGGCATCTTCGGTGCTGCCCTACGGTCAGAGCTTCTGGTCGACCGCCACCACAGCCACCACATGCCGCTGGACTCTCGATGCCTTCCAGCTGTCGAGTCTTCGGGTGAAGTGGGACGGTGTGCAGACAGCGTTCTACCCCGGGACACCCACCCGAAGCAGCTTCTCGATTGAGCCCGGCTGTCGGCTGAGCGGCTCAAGCTTTCTCCCCGAGGAGCTGATCGGAGCCTACTCCGGAGCCGGGACCCTTGAGTCGATGGCCCGGGTGCCCTGGTACAACGCCTCCTTGAGCACAACCTTCGCCAGAACCTCAACCAACTACGCCCCCTGGAAGCCTGGAAATTACATGACCCGGAGGCGGAAGCTCTACCGAACCGGCTCTGCGGCAGGTGGCACACCTCTGCTCACCTATCCCTGAGGTCACGGCGGACCGCGAACCTCACACCGTGGCAGAGGCACCTCCGCCGCCAGCCTTCACCAGAACCTCAATGACCTCATACAGCCGCCGGGACATCTCAGCGTTGAGGTCATTGCGGACCTGAGTGGAGCGGCTGACCGCACCGAGCAGCACGTCTCCAGGAATCTCAAGCACATCCGCCGGGGCCTCACCGACGACCGTGACCGAGGCAACCCGGGGCTGCTGGTTGAGGATCGACAGCTCGCCGAACACCGAGCCGGTCTTTAGCCGGGCGATCTCGACCTCCTGGCCATTGTGGGTCTGGGTGACCTGGACCTCTCCAGACAGCAGCGCATAGCACCGGGAGCCGAATTCCCCCTGCCGGATGATGGTCTCACCGACCGGGAGGCTTCGACGCCTCGAGCCTCGGACCAGCTCCTGAGAGGCCTGCGGCCTCAGCCCGGGCAGCACGGAGGCAAACAGCTCGGTGACGTGCTGATGCCACAGCGCCTCCCCGATGTCGTCGGCGGTGAGGTCGTGCTCATAGACCCACTTCAGGTACGCCTCCCGGGACAGGGCGAAGACCTCGACGTCGCTGTCGGCGATTGCGCTGGCGCTGCGACCCGCGCTCTTGAGCAGCCCCAGCTCACCGAAGCCCTGACCAGGAGAGAGCCGGGCCACCGGTGCCTCGGTCTGATCATCCCGCCAGATCGCGATAGCACCCTTGACCAGGACGAAGAAGTGCTCCGAGGCATCCCCCTGAGAGAAGACGCGCACACCCCTGCCAAACGACAGGAGCTTCGCATCAGCCATGCGCGGGCCTTCCTGCGGCTCGTCCAGCCAGTACTCCCCCCACTTCTCGGCAGCCCGGGGGCCCTTCGAAGGTGTGCGAAGCCCGCTGAAGCGCAGCGGCAGGCGATCCTGGGGGCCGTTGAGGGGGTTTGGCACCGGAGTGATCTGGTAGGTGGGCGAGGGCAGCGCAAGCTCTGCGGAGCGGAGGATGGTCGCGCAGACGAGCAGGCCCATCGTCTCCATCAGCCCCCGCGCTACACACGACCGCGGCCCGACACCAAACGGCATGAACCGGGCGGCATGGGGGCAGCCAGACGGCGGCGACAGCCAGTGCTCGACCCGGAATTCCTGGGGATGCTCATAGAGCTTCGGGTCGTGGTGGGTGGGGAGCTGGGTGAAGATGAGGATGTCACCCCGGGGCACGCGATAGCCCAGCAGCTCGATCTCCGCGGTGGTCTGGTAGATGATGCCGGGGACCATCGGGTAGCGCCGCAGAGCCTCCATGAAGGCAGCCCGGAGGTGAGGCAGCTGTCGAAGGCGGCGTGCGGACAGCGGGCCTTCATTGAAGGCGTGATCAACCTCGCTCCGGATCGACGCCAGCAGTCCGGGATCCCGGAGCACGTGGTACAGCGTGAACGAGGTCGCCCGGCTCATGTAGCCAAACAGCGTGCTCAGGATGAGCATGATCTGGCTGACGATCGCTTCGAGATCGACCTCATCGTCGCTGGTCTTGCGCGCATGGAGCAGGGCATCGACGACGCTCGCCCGGGGATGCGCGCTGAAGTCCCCGCGCTGATGCTGCTCCACGACCTCCCGAAGCCGCGCCCGGATCCGGCGTCGGGCAGCAGTGTGGCGGGGGCCGTTGAGGAAAAAAAGCGGCCGGTGACGCGCCAGGATCCGCAGCATGCCGGTCCCGTAAAACAGGATGTCCTCTCGGAGATCGGAGAGGTCCACCGGGGTCAACGTGGCCATCAGGCAGTCCAGCGACATCTCGGCGAGCTCATCGAGCATCGTCACCGTTGCGCCCAACTTCCAGTCCGCGATTCGTGCCTCGACCTGCGTGACCATGTCCGCGAGGAACGCCGAGCCGACCCCCCGTGCGAGGCCATACCGCAGCAGACGTCGCTGCATCTCGTGGCGCTCTCCGCTTGCTGAGAACACATCCGAGCCAGTCCCCCGGGCCCAGACCTCAAAGATCGGCGCCCGATCCAGCGGCAGCGACTCCAGCTCACCTGCCATCTCACGGACGACAGGCCCGGAGACCACAGTGATGGGCATGCCGAAGGTTCGGGTCCGGAAGATCTGTCCCTGCTGGTTGACCGTGTCGATGAGGTACTCAACCGGTCGAGTCAGGATCTGACCGGTGCTTCCCCAGAGTGGAAGCTCCGGAGGCTGCGGAGGGAGCGGAAGTGTTGAGCGTTGCTCGGCCATGGGGGCATGGTACTCATCGCGGGACCGTGTCGCAGACAACACCATCGCGATGCGCCCTGGAAGCCCGAGCGTCACGGCCACCAGAGCGGCTCCACCCAGCAGGCGGCTGCCCAGGATCCGGGCACGGTAGGGCAGCGTCGATAAACCGTAGTCGAGGCTGGCGATAGTTATATTTTGAGGCTGAAATACGGACAGTGTTGGACCGGCTTGAAAAGCGCGAGCAGAGCGTAGAGCTCGTTGAGCCCTTGCAGAGCTGGAGTTCGTTGAGCGGGGCCATTTGCTGCCCGATACTGCCCACAACCACGACTTCGGACCGGGCCTGGAGCCGAAAAACCCGGCTTGTTAGGTCGACCCGCCTTCTCCATCGCAGCGCTCGCCGTGCTCAGGCTGGCGCTACCGTCAATCTCCACTGCTCCAGAGGAGCCATGAGCGACAACCCATCCCACTACGCCACCATCAACCCGCACACACACCGGCTGAAGATCGTCTTTGACGGAGAGGTTGTGGCAGAGACCGAGCGCGCGCTGATCCTCAAGGAGGTCAACAACCGTCGAGCCTATGATCCGGTCTACTACGTGCCCCGTGCGGACATCCAGACCGAGCTGGTCTTTGCAGGCTGGCCCGGGGGGCTGCTGCCCGCTGAAGGGTCGCGCGAGCCGCTGGGATCGCAAAGACGGCGCGACTGGATCCTACTTTGGCTGGAGCTATGAGGATCCACTTCCGGCCGTGGCGGACATCGGCGGTCACATCGCCTTCAACAAGGCCCTGGTGACCGTTATCTCCGAGCCGCTGGGCGGGTGATGGCGGAGACCTGCTCAATGATCATGGTGGCGAACGCCTCTGCCGGGTCGATGCCGACCGCAGCGTAGAGGTCCGGGTAGTCTCCAGGCGAGGTGTTCTCGTCGATGAAGACCTCCCGCACCCTCCAGTCCGACCTCGACCTCCAGGCGACCAACCAGGCCACCGACCGCCGCCAGGATGTGGGCAGCCTACGCTTCAAGAGCATTCGCCCTGCGCTGGTACTTCGAGGTGCAGGTGAACCGCACAGTACCAGGAGGCTGGCTGTCGTTTTTATTCGACAGGATACTAAAAACTTTCGACAGAGAGTCTGCCCAGAACCACACTACAATCCGGCTCTGTGAGCCCTCTGACAAGAGCGATGAAATGTCCAAAACACTGGCCGATCTACACAAATTGACCAAGAAGAACCTCGGTGCCGCTGGCAATGCACAGAAGCGCAGCTTCTTCTACGCCCGGCTCGGCACTGAGACGCTGCTGTACGTCGGCACCGCCGGGGAAAAGAGGCTGGATCGGGACAAGGTCGAGAAGCGACTTATCGCATCGAATATCAAGCTGAAGAAGCCGCTTAAGGGCGCCTCAAAGTGGATGTCGGGTATGGTCAAGAAGGAGCTGGACGGCAAGAAGAAGCTGACCTTCATACGCCAAAAAGGTCCGGCGAAGGCCGAGCCCATCGTCGAGATTCACCTCAAGAAGGTGCTCAAGGAGATGTCCCTCACCAGCGCAAGGGTCATCCTGCGCTCCGCCCCGGAAGAGGACGCACCAAAGAGCAAGCGCGCATCCGTCAAGGTGGCGGTGGAGTCAGACGTCACGGTCACAGACTCGATGCCCGACCTCATGGATGTCCTCACAGACTCCGGTCGCCCCAGCCCTGGCACCCGCCCCCATGGCAGCCCCGGCAAGCCTGGACCGAGCGGACACGGCGGACACAGCAGCACGGCAGAGGCCGTCGGTAAGATCCTGGGGGAGCTGGCACCGGACATCATCTCGACGGGTGCAGGGCTGCTCAACTCCAACGAGGAGCTCACCAGCGACGACACCTCCATCGTCGAGAAGGTCAGCTCGACCATCGCCACCGGCGGCTCGGCCACTGAGCTCATCGCCCATGGCGTCGAGCTGGGCACGCACCTCAAGAAGGCCCACGAGGCCCACGGCGACCTCTCCTCACACAGCCCGCCCGATCACGATCCCTCCTCCAGTCCCACCGATCACTCCACTCCAAAGGAGCACCTCGACAAGCTCGCGCACATGCACCAGAGCGGGGAGAAGATCATCGCGACTGCGAAGCAGGTGGCGCACATCGCTGGCGAGGTCACGGCTGTGGCCGGGGTGATCTACAGCGGCGTCAAGATGGTGCGTGCTGGCAGCGAGCTGGTCGAGGCGACGAGCCACAAGGAGGTGCTTCGCGACCGCATCCGCCACATGAAGGTCATCGACTCCCTCCAGAAGCGCTTTTCCGGCCAGGATGAAGTAATCGACATCAAGCAGGATCCGGTCGTTCGCTCGCTGATGAAGCAGTTCAAGGCGGAGATGCAAGGCTCTGATGAGCCGGCGCCCGTCGGCAAGAAGGACGTCATTGACACCCTCCGTCTGTTCGTCGAGATCCAGACCAGCAGCCAGAAGCAGAGCAGCGTCGACCTCGTCGCCTCTGCACTGAAGGTTGCTGGCGGCATCACTACACTGTCGGGTGTGGGAGCGGGAGTGGGGACCGGTCTCGCGCTGGCCGGTGCCGGACTCCAGCTCACCAAGATCGGCACCGACAAGGCCGTTGACTACGGCCGCAGCAGCAAGCACGAGGAGGAACTGGCGCTGCGAGAAGCGATGGAGAACACAGCCCTCTCCGACGAGGCCCGCGAGAAGCTCGCGAAGATGATCGAGTCTGAGAAGGCCCTCATCGCTGAGAAGAAGCGCATGAAGAAGCTGCGCGCCTCGCTCTTGCAGAAGAAGCTGGACCTGGCAGATGCCAGGGCAGAGCAGAAAGAAGAGGCGCAGCGGCTCAAGCAGGAGCAGGAGCTGGACGACATCGTCACTGGCGTGCTCTCCGAGCTGGACTCCGACGACGATGATCTCACTGACGATGACGACGTCGAGATGGATGAGATCGATGCCCTGCTCGCCGACCTGGACCTCTCCGATGACGACGACTCCTCCGACGACTCCTCCGACGACTCCTCCGACGACTCCTCCGACGACTCCTCCGACGACTCCGATGACCTGGACATCGACAGCATCCTCGAAGACCTCGGCGACGAGCTCACGCTCTCCACAATGCAGGCTGACCTCGATGCCATGAAGGCCACCCTGCGCGCCAGCCGCGAGAAGCTCACCGAGCTGAGCGAGCAGCACACCGCCCTGGAGACCGACATCAACGACACCGTGCTGCCGGAGATGTTCAAGGCGAAGCAGAAGCAGCGCCTGGAGGAGATCCTCTCCGGCAAGGAGCGACGCGAGAAGGTCATCGATGGCAAGGAGATCGGCTTCATGGAGCGGCTCAAGCACGAGACCTCGGTCAACGAGGACACCAGCGAAGATGCCCTCCAGGAGCGTCGTGACACCGCTATCGAGGTCCTACTCAACGGCAAGATCCCGCCCTTCCTTCGCAAGGAAATGCTCGGCATGCTCGGCATCGATGCGGAGGGCTGGGAGAAGCTGATGGAAGCCGACGAGCCCACCCGACGGGAGGCCCTTCGGGTCCTGATGGTGGCCTGACCTCAGAGACGCTGCCGCCTCGTCCGACGCGGGTAAGCCGAACAAGCAGTGTTTATCGACGAACCCTTAGGAGGCACCGCGAAGTAACCTGCTTCGAAATCGGTTCTGAGATGCAAGCATACTGGTTTCACAAAGACGAAGTCGTATCTGGATACTTCGAGGATTTTGGGGGCCGGTGGGCGCAGCAGATCGGGGCCGGGTTCAGGCAGGTTATTTCGTGGAGACTCCTTAAGGGCATACCAATGCTTTAAAGATGACTAAAGCAGCGAACCGTCGCCGAGTGGGTGTTCTTGATCAGTTAGGATTAACAGCCCGTTTGGCGAGTTCGTCCCTGCTGAGCGCGTTCGATTCTACGTCTTATAGAGGCACCAGTCATCGCGGTGGACAGTTATCCCGCTTGACTGGTGCTCTTTGTCTGAGACGGGGTTTTCACCCCCAAACCCCCCGCTACGCGCTGACATCCTCTCACACAGACTGTCCGCCAGAAGGGGGCGACATGACTGGTGCCCTTATAGAACGGGGAGACAAGATGCATTCATGTTGCCCAGTCCTCCTCTGTGGTCGAGGCCGCTTCCTACAATCCTGGGACCGACAGCGGCGCCGTCTAAAGCCACCCTGGCGTTTGAGTACTACGACATCAACCGCTTCAACGTCGCCCTGATCGCGACCGCTGGCGAGGCCGTGATATCCTTCAGGACAATACCGGGAGATGATGTGTTGTCGCGAACCACGGAAGTCGTCAGCAAGTTCGCGCTGATCGGTGGGATTGCCTACTTTGTGCTGTGGGCATGTGCATCAGATCCTCGCTGAACTCGACGCCTGGCGCTGAGTCAGCGTCGTGAGGGTGAATAGACCCCAGCGTTGCAAACCGACCGCTCAGGGATGAGCCTCTCAGATGTCAGGCGACCTCTTGGAGCGCACTCATGTAGTGCTCGAATATCTGCTGTTCATCGGGCT
>JBLHNG010000268.1:0-10036 GCA_047621685.1 Myxococcota bacterium
TTAGGGGGAAAAGGCAGCCACCTGACCGGCTTCGTCGGACTCACCCCGTCCCCGTGCCGCTCCACGAATCGACAATCAGCCCGTCTACGACCGGCACTTGTCGAACTTGATGGTCAGTGAAAGAGAAGCCAGCCACCTGACCGGCTTCGTCGGACTCACCCCGTCCCCGCTCCTCTCCACGAATCGGCAGTTTACCCCGCCTAAAGGCCGGCTACTGCCGTCACTCACCGGGAAGAGGATTAGGCAGCCACCTGACCGGCTCCGGATGCCTCCGCCCGTCCCCGTGCCGGGTCACGAATCAGCAATCAGTTCGTCTCCGACCGGCTGCTGCCGAAGAGGTTGAGAACGGAGCAGCGCCGAGCGCATGGGGCACCACCCGGCCACCTCTGCCCAACGCCTCCAAACCTCAACCTCGCAGCCTCTTCGCGGCTCTCGCAAGAAAACAAAAGACCCGATGTGTTGGTGACAACACATCGGGTCTCAAGTTCTGGAGTGGCTTCGGGCAGAGTTGAACTGCCGACACCACGGGTATGAACCGTGTGCTCTAACCAACTGAGCTACGAAGCCAGAGCCCCCCAATTATTGTGCTCTCACAGACTGTCAATAGCTGACCGCCCCTAAAGACGTGCCCAGGTCAAGATCGCACCACAGAAAAAGCTCCAACCAAACAGCAGCGCCAGCAGAGGAAGGCGAAGACGGCTGGCAAGAGCGAGCAGGCGAGCCTCGTCTTTTTCCGACAGCCGACCCGACAGCCAGACCTCTCGCATCCCGCTGAGGGTGGACAGCCAGCCCATCGCACGCTCAGGTCGGGCGAGCAGGACGAACACCGCCAGCGCCAGGATGACGTTGGTGATCCCCAGCAGCAGCGCCAGCACCGTCCCGGTCACATCACTGCTCGATCAGCGCCGTCAGCTCGTCTTGGACGAGGGCGACGTTTTGCTGGATAGCCGGGCCATAGCGGGTGTTGGGGTAGAGCGACAGCAGCTTGCTCAGCGACACCTCCACCTCACGAAGCTGCCGCATGCGCTCGGCGGTGTCCGGCTCTTGTCGGGCGCTGAGGAACTGTTCGGCGGCCTCTTCCCGACGCTCATAGACGTAGAGATCGCGGGCGTCGGACCACAGACCAGCGACCTCCGTCCAGCACAGCTTCTCGCGACACTCCTCCAGCGTCTGCATCGCGACATAGGGATCGCCCGTGTCGATGAGACTTCGCGCCACAGTGATCATCGCTGCGGTGCCGGACTCCGCGGGGGCTGCTCGAAGCGCCTCGGGCTCGACTGGCGGTCCATCAGAGGCGCTCTCGTCGAGAACCTCCCTGTCGAGAACCTCCTCTTCGATCTCAGGCATGGTGATGAGCGTGTCGACCTCCGACTCCTCGCCAGGCCAGAGGCTCATCGGGGTGCTGCGCTCCTCGACTTCGACGAGAACGGTGAGGTAGTCGAGCACGACCTGTTGGGTCGCGGGCTCCTGATCCTTCATCTGAGACGCGAGGTCCCGGGCAGCGGTCAGCCGGTCCAGCCGGTCGATGTCTTGCTCATTGTCCAGCAGCACACCGATCCGAGTGTCGATCTCCGAGAAGCTGACCGGCGCCGGAATCTCCTGGTTGACCAGGGTTCCGACCGGCTCACCGTAGCGGACCACGCAGCTCAGGGTGAGAAGGAAGAGGGGTGCCATCGATCTTGCAATTCTCCACGTAGCGCTCTGAACATAGCCAGTGTCGTCGGGTGAGGCCCATCCTAGTACCGCTCGGTAGAAGTCATGCCCCCCTTCGGGGATCCATGATTTCCACCGCTCAGTCCCAGCCTTTTTTGGGGGTTCCCCCCTCCTGTCTTCGACAGCCCCCGCTGACTCTTCGTGTCAGCCCATGACGTACCACTCGGCAGAAGACTTCTGACGACTTCTGACGACTTCTGCCGAGTGGTACTAGGGAGTGCCCGGATCCATCTCAGGAATCCAGACGTCCTCCAGGTCCCCTTCTTCCTCCAGCTCCGCAGCCACAGCAGCAGGCGGGACCGAAGGTGTGGGGCTGTCATCGGGCTCTCTGAGCGGACTGAACCGGCGCTCGATGGTGTGAGTGTCGTCCCAGGGCGAGCTTCGTCCCCAGACCAGCACCGTGCGACCGGTGCCGTCCTGCCCGGGTGCCAGAGGGAGCCCGCTGCCCTCAGCGACGGGGACCGTGGCGTAGTTCTCGCCAAAGCTCAGCGGCTCGGTGGGCACCTCGATCCCGATCAGCCCAGCCTCCGCCAGCCCCTGAGCGGTCACGATCCAGGGCGGCAGCGCCCCTGAAGATCCCGCCAGCCGCATGCTGCCCCGGGACATCTTGCGGTTGTCGTCGTAGCCGACGTAGACCGCGATGGTGAAGCCATCATTCCAGGACCACTGCCCCTCACGAATCGCCGGAACGTACCCACAGAATGCCGCATTCCGGTAGCTGTTGGTCGTGCCGGTCTTGCCGAACAGGGGCACCTCGACGCCGTCGATCTTCACTGCAGACAGCGCCCGCCGACCGGTCCCCCAGCGGATGACATTGGAGAGGATCCCGCCAGTGAGCTGTCCGCTGACCGGGTCAGAGACCTCGACGGGATCGGCGCTGGCCCGGTAGAGGACGTTGCCGTCGCGGTCGCGGATCTGGGCAATGAGCTGAGTGGCTCGGGACTGTGAGGCGACCGGCTCGGTGGTGCGGAGGCCGGGGACGGAGCCAGGCAGGGTCTTCTGGCCAGGGAAGTCGTACCGCTGGCCGGTGAGCAGTCCCGCATACATCGCCGCGGCCTCCTCCAGACTGATGTCTGCGGAGCCGAGCGGCATGGAGAGCACCGGGGGCAAGTCCTGAGCCACCCCGAGCTGCTTCGCCATCAGGGCGACGTACCGGATGCCGACGAGGATGCGGAAGTCCGGGTGATGCTGGAGGACCTTGAGGTCATAGGGATCGATCTCGCCCAGCACCAACTCACGACGCTTTGCCGCCCGCTCCACCGCCTCAATGGTCGCCAGGGTGAGCCGCCCGTCCACCCGCAGCTCCGTCGGGGCAATCGCGAGCGAGCCACGGCTGATCGCATCGAGCTGCTCAGCACTGATCGGCGCGAATTCTTCAGGCGGGCTCACCGCGCAGGCCAGGGTGAGACCATCCTCGCCCAGCTGAGCCGAGAGGACCGCAGGAGGTGCTGCCGGGATGCGGATGGGGACCTCCAGGGCGTCCAGCGGCTCGACCGCCTCCGTCTGCTCCGCTTCTTCGTCTCCGCCAAACAGCCGGAACCGGCGCAGGCGCTCCACCGGGCCGAACACCGTGTTGGCCTCCTCCAGTGCAGCGGTGGCCTCCTCGGCAAGCGCGATGAGGTCTGCGGCAGACTCCGCACAGAGAGCAGCTCGGGCAGAGATGCGGAGGAAGTCGTTGTTGATGGCTGCGATTCGTCGACTCTCAGCATCGCCACTGTATGCCTTGCGGACTCGACCTTCCTCCCGATCCACACCGCTGCCGTACAGCATGCTGCGCAGCTCCAGGGCCTGGACCGGATCCTCTGCCTCCAGCTGTGCGGCGACCTCCAGCTTCGCGGCGGTGAAGGAGACCTCCGGGTAGCGGCTTCGCGTCGAGATGACCCCGTTGTTGTCTCGGATGCGCACGAGGTAGTCCTCGCCAGACTCCCCAGCCATCCGGGTGAGCCCCACAGTCTCGGTCAGCTCGGCGAACTGGGTCGGAGAGAGCCGGTCAGAGAGGTGGTAGAGCAGCCAGATGCTAGAGAGGTTCTCGCTGTGAGTTCCTGCCCAGGCCAGCGAGACGTTGTCTGGAGCCTTGTGCGCAGCCCGGGGGTAGTACCAGATGTTCTCGAACGGAAAGCCCCACGCCCGGTTGTCCAGCGGATCGAGCGGGGTCCAGTTGAGCTGAAGGGCAGCGGCGTAGATGAGCGGCTTCCAGGTGCTGCCGAGCTGACGCTTTGCGGTGACCGCGCGGTTGAAGTTGCGGTTGTCGTTGCCGCCGACCATCGCCCGGATCCGGCCACCCTCCAGCACCATCACCGCGCCCTGAAGCTCGGGGCGGATCTCCAGATCGCACTTCCCCTCCTCCCGGATCGAGGCCCACACAGCCGAGCCGGGAGGCAGCGCCTCGATCAGCGCAGCGATGTCGGCCTTGCTGGCATTGCGCCACCGCTCACCTTTGCGGGCCCGGGCCAGGGTGGTCGCCATCCGGGTGAGGCCGTCATGGTCCACCACGCAGGTCGACCCGCCGAGGTCGAGGCTGATGTCGCCCTCCACCTCACCGGTCACCCGAGCGGTCCGGAACTCATGGACGTTGGGGGGATCGTGGGGGTCGAGGGCGGGCGGGTCGGTGATGAGGAGGTCGGCGACGGTGAGGGCCTCCAGCACCGGACCGACGGTGGAGAGGTGGTTCCACAGCCCGTAGGTGGCCTCGCGCTGGGCGTCGGTGTCGACGGTGGTGACGACCTGGATGCCCGCAGTCGAGGGGTTGTCGATGCCCAGCTCCTCAAACAGAGCGGGGAACGGGGCCTCGGACAGTCGGGCCTCGACCTCATCGAGCAGGATGTGGGAGTCGTAGCGAAAGCGCCCGCGGTTGAAGAAGGCGTCCTCGGCAAATCGCCGCTCCAGCTCCACCCCCAGCGCCGCATGCTCCTCAGCGGAGATCGCACCGATGACCCGACCGCGCGCGTCCAGCTCTCCGGCGATGAGCATGCGGTCGACCACATAGCCGGTGCGGTTCTTCGCCCGGGACAGCGCGGCCACCCGACGCTCCTCGCTGCGGGCGATGAACGGATCGTAGTTGGCTGGTCCCTTGACCATGCCCGCCAGGAAGGCGCTCTCCAGCAGGTCCAGCTCGGAGACCTCTTTGTCGAAGAAGTACCGGGCGGCGATGCCGAGACCGCGCCCGTTGGCGGAGACGTGGAACTGGTTGGCGTACAGCTCCAGGATCTTCTCCTTGGAGTGGTGCCGCTCCAGCCTCAGGGCGTTGACCATCTCCTCCCACTTGCTGCGCAGGGAGCGATCGGGTCGGTAGTAGATGTTCTTGGCGGTCTGCTGGGTGAGCGTGGAGCCGCCAGAGACCACCCTGCCAGCCTCGATGTTCTGCTTCATCGCCCGGGCGATGCCCTCCAGGTCGATGCCGGGGTGGGCGAAGAAGCGCTTGTCCTCTGCGGCGATGATCGCCTGGACCCAGTCATGGGGCAGCTCGGCATAGGGAACGTACTGCCGGTGCTCCTGGGCGAAGAAGACGCCGATTGGGGTGCGGCCATCGCGGTAGAGCACCGGGGATTCCCGGGCAATGACCGACATGATGTACTCCTCGGAGATGTGCTCTCCGGGCTCATCGACCACATGGCGCTTGTAGGCCACCGCGCCGACCGCCACGCCGATCAGCGCAGCGATGGTCGAGGCCAGGCCCAGGCGGAGGGTCCACCGCCCGAGGAATGCGCCCAGTCTCCGTATTCTGCTCATCGGGTCAGCTCCCTGATGCAGCCCTCCAGCTGCTGGAAGGCCCCCTCCGCAGGGAGGGTCTCTGCGACCGCGCGACACTGCGCGCCCAACCCTTCCGTCTGCAACGTGCGTTCCAGGGCTGCGGCGAACCCATCGACGTCCCCTGGATCCGCCACCCGCATCCAGGGCTCGGGCAGGACCTCAGCGGCCCCGTTGGAGCCTGAGGTGATCGCCGGCACCCCACAGGCGAGCGCCTCTAAGGTGGCGTTGGCGAACGGGTCGTAGCGGGTGGGCAGGATCATGGCGTCGTGGCCGGGCAGGAGGGACTCGGGAGCAGGCTGTCGTCCGAGGAAGTCCACCCGGTCGGCGATGCCAAGCTCTGCGGCGAGGGCCTTGAATCGCCCGGGACGGGAATCCCCGCCGATGACCGTCAGCCGCACCCCATTCAGCTTCGCCACTGCGCGGATCGCCACTGGCAGCCCCTTTCGGGTGAAGCCGCTGCCGAAGAACGCCACCGCACGCTGTCCGCTGGGGTGCCGGGCATCGGGGATGGGAACGAACCGCTCCAGGTCGACGCCGTTGTAGATCAGCCGGATGCGATCGGAGGAGAGGCCGTAGTGCTCGGTGAGATCGCCGCCGGCCATCTTGCTGTTGACGATGGTGATCTCGGCTGCCTCGACCGTCGCGCGGTCGAGGCGCTCCTCGATGCGATCCGCCAGCCGACGGCGCCCGCT
Organism: Myxococcota bacterium; assembly: GCA_047621685.1. Lineage (GTDB taxonomy): Bacteria > Myxococcota_A > UBA796 > UBA796 > UBA796 > JAQXDW01. Next base: position 6,156 of record JBLHNG010000268.1, read on the forward strand.
GGCAGCCAGCCAGGCGGCATGGCACCCCCCCCCGGCCCGGTACAGCCCCGGACTCCCGCCCCGGATGAAGCCACAGACGAGGTCGTAGTCTCCAGCGGGCACGGTGGCAGCGGACCGGCTCAGGGACAGCATCTTCAGCGTGCGCCCGCGACCCAGCAGCCGCAGCGGGCGAACGGTGACCCCTTCAATGGGCTGAGCAACCGCCGCACACCACACATCGACGGTGTGACCGGCGGTGAGGAGGTAGCTGGCGAGTCCATGCACGAAGCGCTCGGTGCCACCATCCCGACCCAGGGTGCGCACGATGAGGGCAAGCTTCACGATTCCTCCCGGTGCAGGTACAGGCGGGTCCACTTCACCAGGACATAGGTCGCGCCCAGCCCGGCGATGCACCACCCCCGCATCCCATCCAGGAAACCTCGCTTGAGTAGATACGCCTTTACAAAATGTAGCGGCGGACGGAGCACCACATCCCACCAGCCCGCCGTCACTCCGCGCTGTCGAGCGACCTCGACGTGCCGGGCGGTGTAGCGATCGATGGTGGAGAGGTGGTCGGAGAGGCTGCGGTAGGGGTGGTGGATGATGTCGCCAGAGATCCGCTCGACAGCTCCTTCCACCGCGACAATGTCATGGGGATCGATGCCGGTCCAGGCCGCCCGGTCCCGACGAAACAGCCGCACCCGACGGTCGGGATACCAGGTGCCGTGGCGAACCGGCGCCCCCATCCACCAGCTCAGGCGGCTCATTTCATAGCCGTCCGCAGCAGGCGCGCGGGCCATCAGCGTCTGGATCGACGCGGCAAGGGCCGGACTCACCCGCTCATCGGCGTCGATGCTGAGCACCCAGGTGTGGGCGGCATGGCTCAGGGCACGGTTCTTCTGGGCGACGTGCCCCGGCCAGTCCGTCTCCACGACCTTCGCACCGAGGCTGCGGGCCAGGGCGGGAGTGGCGTCGGTGGAGCCGCTGTCGAGGACGACGACCTCATCGGCGAAGGACACCGACGCGATTGCCTCTGCGATGCGGTCCTCCTCATTGCGGGCGATGATCACCACGGAGAGAGGCGGCATGGTCGGTCAGATAACACCGTCCAGTTTTTTGGGATCATCTGAAAAGGAGTTGACGCACTCCCACAGTCTATTAGATTGGCACCCGCTGGCGACGTACCCAAGTGGTTTAAGGGGCGGGTTTGCAAAACCTGTATTCACCAGTTCGAATCTGGTCGTCGCCTCTCAACGGGATCCCTATGGGTCCCGTCTTTTTTTGCCTGCTCAGTGTGCTCGCGTGCCAGGATCCGCCAGATCCACCGATCACACCGCCGCCCACCGATCTGCCCCGCTACGCCACCGCACCCCACGTCCAGTGGGCCGGTCTGGCACCGACGGAGCGCATCCTGGTGGTGTTCGTCGACGAGCCGGGCGGACCGCTGGATCGCATCGCAGCCAATGCGGATGTGGCGACCTTCCTCAACGATCGCTTCTCTCCGGTCTTCCTCCCTCCACAGATCGCCCCGGATCTGCCCCGCTCGATCCTGTTTGTGGATCCCGACGGCTGCCTCCGACTCGACCCGCTCCACCCCGAAAGTCCGCAGGACTTCATCGACGCCGGAAACAAAGTGATGCTAGGCAGTCCTCCTCAGCCCTACCACTCCAAACCGGGTCAGTGGGGAGTCCAGATTCCGGCGGACCATGCACTCCAGCTGAGATGTTCAGGGGAGTAGCCGGCTTACTTACCGCTCGGTAAGTAGGGTCCATCCCCTCCTCTATGCTTTCGGTGAATTCTCACTCTTTCCATTGCGTATTGGGGGGCTAAGATACCGGCGCGCTTGGAGGCGGGATGCTGGAAGAGAAGTTGATGTCCTTCTCCCTGATGGGAGCGGAGTGGGTCCTTTGGTTATTGGTCGGCCTGTCCGTCCTGTGTTTTGGGGTCGCTGTGGAGCGCTGGATCTACCAGGCGCTCAACCGCTCACCCCGGGCGGCACTTCAGGGCGCGCTCAACGCCTTCCTGACCGGCGGCTCCAGCGAGGATCTCACCGGGGCGCTCAAGGACATGAAGGGCATGGAAGCCCGGGTGCTCAGCGCAGGTCTGGAGGCTGCCCTCGAAGGCGGCTCGGAGTCTGCTGAGGAGGTCATCGCTGGCAACCTCAAGTTCGAGAAGCAGAAGCTCTCCCGGGGCCTGATCATCATCGGAACCACCGGCTCCAACGCCCCGTTCGTCGGGCTGTTCGGCACCGTGCTCGGCATCATCAAGGCATTCCATGACCTCGGCGTGGGCACCGACGAGGCCGCCACCGCGGTCATGGGTGGCATCTCCGAGGCGCTGGTCGCCACCGCAGTCGGCCTCATGGTCGCCATCCCCGCGGTCGTCCTCTACAACTACTTCCAGACCCGCAACAAGTCCCTGGTCGCAGAGCTGGAGAGCATGTCTCACCTGCTGCTGTCCCGGTTCAAGGGCCACCACGCCAAGACGTCCACCCCTCGGGCAGTGGGGGCCTGATGGCTGCGAATCTGGGAGGAGATGACGACGACGCGATCGTTGGCATCAACATCACGCCGTTCGTCGACATCATCCTGGTCGTGCTCATCATTTTTATGGTGACCACCAGCTACATCGTCAAGCAGTCCATCAAGGTCAACCTGCCCGAGGCCGCCAGCGGAGAGTCCACCGAGGACTCCTCCCTCGGCATCACCCTCGATGCAGACCGGAACCTCATGCTCAACGGCGAGCCCACCACTGAGGCCGACCTCCGGGTGTTCATCCGTGCGGAGAAGGCTCGCATGAAGGCGGAGGGCGCAGACGTCGTCTGCCTCATCGCCGCGGATCACAGCGTCTCTCATGGCGAGGTCGTCGGGCTGATCGACCTCGTGAAGCAGGAGGGAGTGGCGAAGTTCGCGATCAACATCGACCCCGTGCCTGCTCCCGCAGACGCCCTCCCTGCCAACACCGACGTCACACCACCCCAATGAGCACCTCTCCGTTCACACCGGTACCCCCCTGGCAGCGTGCGCTGCGCAGCATGGCGCTGCCGGTGAGCGTGGCGCTGCACATCGGGCTGGCGTGGGTGGTGATCCAGGATCGGGAGGAAGAGCCCGAGCCGGAGGAGGTCTGGGTGGAGATGGTGATCACCGAGACCCCGGAGCCACCGCCCCCACCGGAGCCCGAGCCCGAGCCCGAGCCTGTGCCCGAGCCCGAGCCAGTGGACTTCAAGGACACCGTGAAGGAGCCGCCGCCCGAGCCCCCGCCCGAGGATCGTCCGCCGCCTCCAGAGCGCAAGCAGCTGCGACGGGTTCAGGGCCTGTCCGCCAGCTCCTTCGCCGAGGGGGCAGGCACTGACCTCTCGATGCGCGCCGGGACCACGCTCCAGACCGGGGCCACCGATGAGACCCTCACCATCGACGAAGCCGCGGACTCCACCGCGATCCCCTACACCGCCGCCACCACCCAGCCCCGCCTGCGGACCCGCCCTCCCCTTGAGGTCCCCGACGCAGTGAAGGAGGCCGGCCTTGAGGGCTCGGTCAGTGTGGTGATCGACATCAGCGGAGAGGGCGCAGTGACCGACGTTCGGGTCACGAAGTCCCTGACTCCAGAAGCCGATGCTGCCTGCATCCGCTCCTGGATGAACGCGAAATTCAAGCCCGGCAAGCAGGGAGACACCGCCGTTCCGGTGATCAACTTCCCCCGAAAATGCCGCTTCCAGGCCATCGAGTAATGCTTCCTCTCCTGCTCTCACTCACCGCAGCCGCCCAGCAACCAGACGATGCCGTCGAGCCTTCGGAAGACACCAGGCCACTGGTGTCGATGCCCGAGCTTCTGGAGTACGTCCAGGCGCCGTATCCAGAGGCGGCGAAGGAAGCCGAGATCGAGGGCACGGTCCGCCTGCTGAT
>JBLHNG010000269.1:0-10028 GCA_047621685.1 Myxococcota bacterium
GACGGGGATCCCCGGGGTGGGGATCTCCGAGGTCAGGACCCGATCCGGAGAGGGGCTCTCGGAACAAGAGGTTGAGGTGGACTGGGCCGGGGGGCTCACAGCGGGTGCGGTGGACCGCTTGATCCAAAGTGGTCAGCAGGGCCTGGGGGGGCAGGCCGGTGCCGGGGCAGGGGACCTCGGCGTACCAGCGGGTGACGCCGCCGAACATCTTGACCTGATCGATGGTCTGGTTGGCCCCGGTGGCCCGCAGCTCCGGCGGGCGATCCGCTGACAGCAGCAGCAGCGGCACCCCCGACGCATCCGCCTCGATCGCCGCAGGCAGGGCGTTGGCCATTGCGGTGCCGGAGGTGGTGATGACCGCTGCGGGCCGCCCGGTCGCTTTGCCGACCCCCAGCGCGAAGAATGCCGCCCCGCGCTCGTCGGTGATGATCGACTGCGGCAGGTCGGTGCGCTCGGCGAGGGCTGCGGTCAGCGGGGTGGAGCGAGAGCCGGGAGAGGCGCAGAAGTGGGCCACGCCCGCCCGGGACAGCTCCTCGATGATCAGCCGCCCAGACTCGATGTTGTCCGCCGCAGTCGACGACGGACCGGTGCCGATCACGATCCCACCGCCCGCATCTGGGACGACCGCTGCTTTTGCTGTGGCGCCTCAAGCAGGCTGGTGAGCCGACTGCTCTTGGCACCAAGCTCCGCCCACTCCGAGTCCGCCTGGGAGCCCGCGACGATCCCCGCGCCGGTGCAGAACCTCAGCTGCCCATCGACCAGCAGCACCGAGCGGATGCCGACCGCGAATTCCGCGGCCTCGTGATCGACCCAGCCGACCGGCCCGGCGTACCAGCCACGGTCAAACGGCTCGGTCTGGCCGATGAAGTCCCGCGCCCGGTCGGTCGGACGCCCACAGACCGCAGGGGTGGGGTGCATCGCGGTGAGGAGGTCGCCGTCGGTGACGGTGCTGGCGAGGTGACCGGAGAACGGGGTGTGCAGGTGCTGGACCCGACTCAGCCGACGGATCCCGGGGCGGGCGTCTCGGGACAGCGCGGTACACAGCGGGGCGAGGTCGGCCTCGATGGCCTCGACGACATGGTGGTGCTCCGCCCGCTCCTTGGCGCTCGCGAGCAGCTTGGCGGCGAGGAGATGGTCCTGCTGGCGGGTGTTTCCCCGGGGGCGGGTGCCAGCGAGGGCCTCAGTCGACAGCGCCCGACCTGCTCGCCGGAACAGCCGCTCCGGCGAGCAGCCGACGAACGCATGCCCATCAGCGACCTCGAAGCCGAACACAAACCCCCCGGGCTGACGCAGCCGGGCGAGCAGGACGAACGGATCCACCGGGGCATGAAGATCGACAGTGGTCTGCCGGGCGAGCACGACCTTGCGCATCACTCCCTGCTCAAGCGCCGCGGTTGCAGCCGCAATGCCCTCGCTCCAGCCATCAAAGTCTGGCGAGTGCTCGACGATCTCACCGGGAAACGTCTCGACGGTGTCCGACACACAGTCCGCGTTGACCCCGTCGAGATCCGCCCCGTCCCGGCAGTCGACCGTCAGGGTCTGCCCCGAGTCCGTGGTCTCCAGGCGGAGCCGAGGCAGGAAGAAGCGACACCGACCCAGCGGCGCCCAGGCCGGATCCGTCGGGGCATTCGGATCGAACGCCATGCCGCCGAAGTAGCGCCCGTCCGAGCCGTCTGGCAGGCGCTCTTGGACATCGGCGAAGCCCCACCCGGCAACCTCGCTGCCACCTCGATCCGCCCAGTACAGCCGCTGCCCCGCCGGCTGAGCCGCCAGCCACGCCAGCGGATCCACCGCCTGACGGATGGTGACCTCAAGCTGCACCCCCGCCGCATCGCCCGCCCGCTCACGGAGCATGCGCAGGCCGTCGGCGAGGGTGTCGACGTCGGGGAGGCGGATGACGAGGAGGCTCACCGCGCGCCCACGTAGATGGTCGCGATCCCGAAGGTCAGCCGGTGCGCGGTTGCTGAGGTGAAGCCGGCCTCGGTCATCAGGTCGCAGAAAGCCTGACCGTATGGGAACGCCTCGATGGTGGTGTTCAGGTAGCGGTAGGCGTCGCGGTCGCCGCTGACCAGCCCGCCGACCAGCGGCAGGATGTGGCGCAGGTAGAACAGATGACCAGCCCGGACGATGGCGCTCTGGGGCAGCGAGAACTCCAGGATGATCGCCCGGCCCCCCGGCTTGAGCACCCGACACATCTCGGCAAGGGCGCGGTCGACATGCACCACGTTGCGGATGCCAAACGAGATGGTCACCGCGTCGAACCGGCCATCCTCCAGGGGCATCTTGGTGGCGTCGCCGTCGAGCATGGTGATGGTGTCGGTGAGCTTGAGCTGCTCCACCTTCTCCCGGCCCTTCGCCAGCATCCCAGCGGACATGTCCATGCCCACCGCTTCGGTGAACCGCCCGGACTTCACCAGCGAGATCACCTGATCGCCGGTCCCGGTGGCCAGATCGAGCAGGACCATGTCGCGCTCTCTGGGCATGTGGGTGGCGACCTTCTTGCGCCAGCGGATGTCGAGTCCAAACGACAGCAGGCGGTTGACCAGGTCGTAGGTGGGCGCGATGCGGTCGAACATCCGCCAGACGTTGGCGCGCTGCATGCCGCTGGGCTCCGCGTCGGTGTCGCTGTAGTTGTCGGTGCTCACGATTCCTCCAGAGCGGCCCGCATCTCGCGGACCGGGGGGGCTTCGTCGGTCCACCAGGCGAAGCTGAGTGCTGCCTGCTGGACCAACATGCCGAGGCCGGTCAGCGCGCGTGCGCCGTCGGCTCGGGCTGCGGCCAGCATTGGGGTGACGAGTGGGGCGTAGACAAGGTCGACGACCACCTGATCGGGGGTGAACCGGACCGGCCAGGGGCTGTCGGCACCGGTGGGGGTGCGCACGTTGTGCATGCCGACGGGGGTGCAGTTCACGATGAGCGCGCCGGGGTCGATGTTGTCGGCGCGAAGCGGCCAGGGGGTGACGGTGACCTCCTGGTCGGGGAAGTGTCGGGCCAGCTCTTCGCGAAGCCGCTCGGCCCGCTGCGGGGTGCGGTTGGCGATGATCATCGGACCGCACTGCCGCTCGGCGAGCCCGAAGGCGACCGCCCGAGCCGCACCACCAGCCCCGAGGATCACCACCGGACGACCGGGGAGGGTGACCTCGTTGGCCGAGAGGTCCGAGATGAACCCTGCGGCGTCGGTGTTGCCGCCGATGAGCCGGCCAGTGCTGTCGATGCGGATGGTGTTGACCGCACCGATGCGAGCGGCGGAGGGGGTGATCTCGTCGAGGTGAGGGATCACCGACTCTTTAAACGGCATCGTGACGTTGGCACCCACGAAGCCCATCGCCCGCATCCCGCGGATCGCCTCGACGAGCCGGATCTCTTCGCCCGAGCGGACCGGGAGGGGCAGGTACACCCAGTCGAGGCCCAGCGACTCAAACGCCTCGTTGTGCAGGCGCAGGCTCAGGGAGTACCGGACGTCTCCGCCGAGGAGCCCGACGATCCGGGTGTGCCCGGTGATCCCGCGATCATGGGCGGCTCTGTTGCTGACGGCCCTGTTCTTCATTGCGCTGTCATTCATTGCGCTGTCATTCATTGCGCTGTCCTCCCCGGCGCAGCCGCATGGCCAGCCGTATGGACTCAAGGAAGCTTCGGAAGTCGAGTTGTGTGGTGCCCAGAAACACCATCAGGGCCTGCTCCATGACGTCGGCGAGCTGCCGCATTCTCTTGATTCGCTCCACAACATCCGGGGCCGCACCGCTGCTTCGGGCATCGGCCTCTGCCTCTGCGAGCGTGGTCCGGGCCTGCCGGATGACCCCGGCCTCTCGCCGCTGGATCATGCTCGATATCATCGCGGTCAGCTCGGTGTTGGCGGCATAGCGCCGGGTGCCGCTGTCTGGGTCGATGATGCGATCGACGATGCCGAGGTTCTCGAGGTCGCGGGTGAGCATGGAGACTGCACCCTTGGAGAGGTCGAGGTTGTCCTGAAGGTCTGCAGCGGTCAGGGCGGCGTTGCGCAGGTACAGCAGCGCCCAAATTCGGCCGTGGTTGTGCTTGAAGCCCCAGAACGCGATGACACCACCGACGGCTTCGATCACCTTGACCTCCCAGCTCGCCAGCGAAGGCGGTGAGGGGGTCGGGGCGGTGCTGCCCCAGGGTCTGCCGAGGGAGGTGCTCATCCCGTCCGCTCCAGGGCGAAGCCCCGCCACATCATTGTTGCCCAGGCCGCCATCTCCGCGCAGCCCGGACGCTCCTGGTAGGGGCCAAGTGCATCGAGGGCGGCGGCGATCTCTTCGCCGAGCATGTCGTAGGTGCGCTGAACCGCGCCGGTGTCGATGATGGCCTGACCGATGCGGTTGATCTCGTCAGAAGTCAGCGACTCCTTCTGCCAGGCGGCCTCAATGTCCCGGCGCAGGCCGTCGGAGGTCTGGAGCGCGAGGATGAGGGGGTAGGAAGGGTTGGCGTTGCGGATGTCGGCGAACCGATCCTTGCCGATGTCTCCGCCGAGGATGTCCTTGAGGTCGTCGGCCATCTGGAAGGCGACCCCGAAGCGATCGCCAAACTGCCCGAAGCCGGTCAAGGCCGCTTCATCTCCGGCGAGCCAGGCTGCGCTGCGACCACACCAGCGGAACATTGCGCCGGTCTTGCCCAGTGCGATGTAGCGCCACTGCTGAATGGGCACATCGGTGCGCCCGCGAACATGGGCCTCCAGCATCGCGGCCCGGCTCATCGCTGCGACCAGCTTCAGGGCCTCCTCGGTGATCGGGCGCTTCCAGCGGCGCAGGCCGTAGATGGCTTCCGAGAGCAGCATGTCTCCGGCGAGGACCGCGGTGAGGTTGTCCCACCGGGCGTTGACCGTCTGACGGCCCCGGCGCATCGTGCCTTCGTCGATGACGTCGTCGTGCATCAGGCTCGCGCCGTGGATGAACTCTGCGGCCATCGCGATGTCTGCCAGGGCGTCTGTGTCTGCCTGGACCGCGAGGCCGAACATGTAGACCATGCGAGGACGGGCGCGCTTGGCTTCGCCAGCGAGGCACAGGTGGCGGGCGGCGTCTGCCATGACCGGGAGGTCAGACCACGAGGCTTCGGTGTCCCAGGAGAGGGCGGTGTCGATGCGACGCTCGACTTCGGCCAGGAAGGCCGGCTGCTCTGCGATGCTGTTCATGCCGTGGATATAGCGCCTATTCGCAGAAGGTTCAAGGGGTCTTGAACTCTTTTCAAGAGGTCGTGAACTTGGTGGTGATGATGGAGTGCAGCCCCCTTGAGCGCAGCGCCATAAGCAAGCCAAAGGCTGGCGTTGGAGCGGAGTGGCCAGAAAAAGCGCGCTGCAACGATGGCGAACCCCAGCTAGTGCTTGAGATGAGCACCCGCCGTCATCCCATCGCCACGAAGCTGAGAAGCCCGAAGGGTGAGCAGAACAGGTCAGGCAACATCAATGCCGAGAAATCGCCCATCACCGGAGCCAGTCGCCAGCCACTTCCGACGGCCTCACCCTGTCCTCCATCCCTCACCAATTCCCACTGGAGGGACTGCTGGAGCGAGCCGCTCGTGGTGTCTTCGCCGTGTTGGTGTCCTCAGCGATCCTTCCGAGCCTCAGCGTTGGATGCTCAGCGGGACGAGCGACGTTGCGTCTCTCCTCGCGGCCTTCAGGCGAGAGAGGCGCGGAGGCGGGGAGAGTCGCGAAGGTGGCCGGGGTGGCTCACTCCTCACTCTGACGGTTCTCCAGTCGCAGTTTTCGATGTTGCCTACACGCACTGCGGCGCCTTCGGCAGCGCAGCGTCAAGGCGATGGGATGACGGCGGGTGCTCTCTCACCCATGCGCTGAGGTTCGCCATCGTCGACGCCATGCTTTTTCTGGCCACTCCGCTCCAACGCTGGCCTCTGGCCCGCTTGTGTCGCTGCGCTCAAGGGGGGCTTCACTCTCTCCGGGAGTGCCCGCCTTGCGGCCGCTCCCCCTGGACTACCCGCCCAGCGGACCCCAGCATGACACCCGCGACAACACCGCACGTCGGCTCACTCAGCGACCCGTCCTGCATCACCCAGAGCGCCGGGTGGTTGCAAGAACGACTGCACTCACACCCGCAGCACCATCCGCCCCCGCAGTCCTCCTGCCAGAAGTCGTCGCTGCACCGCATCCGCCTCCCCTAGCGGAAACTCCCCCGTAACAACCGAAACAAACGCCTCCCGCCCATGTTCCGCCAGCACCTCCGCCATGTCCCGCGGACTCGCCCCCCCTGGCCCAATCACCGACTTCCCCATCGTGATCAGATGCCCCAGATTCACCGGGCTCCGCTCATCCGTCACATTCCCCACCACCACCACCCGACCCCCCACCCGAAGACTCCGCAGCGCCGCATTAAACGTCGGCACTCCCACACAGTCCAGCGCCAGGTCAACCGGCGTTACACCATAGTGAAAGCGATTGTCCGCCGACACCACAACCTGCGTTGCCCCCAGCCCGCGCAGGTACTCCTCGTGTCCCTCCCTGCGCACCACCGCGACCACCTCACGCGCAAACCGCGCCGCAATCTGCACCGCCGCCGCCCCCACGCCCCCGTTCGCCCCGGTGATCAGCACCCGCTCCCCCGCCACCAGCCTCCCGGCAGCTACCAGCCCCCGCCAGGCCGTGCCAAAGGTGCAGTGCAGGCTCGCCGCCATGCCCGCCTCCATCGTCTCACTGGTGCGATAAAGTGCGTTACACGGTACAACAAGATGCCGGGCGTAGGTCCCATTCGCAATCAGCCCGAGCACCCAGGCCCCAGACTGGCACAGCGAGGTCTCCCCCGCCTGACAGGTCGTACAGCTCCCGCAATTGTCTCGATGTAACGTCGCGACACGGTCCCCCACGGACCACTTCGACCCCGCTCCGACCGCAACCACCCGGCCCACCCCCTCATGACCCGGAACCACCGGAGTCTGTAGAAACGGGATGCGTCCAGCGCGGTCGATGAGGTCGCGGTGGCACACCCCGCTGGCCTCCAGCGCGACGGTGACCTGACCCGGACCAGGAGTGGGCACGCTTCCATCTCCAGTCACCACCTCAAGGTCCGCATCCCAGCCAGCTTCTGTCATCACGATCTTCTCAATCATCCTTGTACCACCTATTGTTACGGTTGTTTTATCGCCCGTGGCGCATTCTCCGGATCATGGCACTCGCTCTCCCCAGCCCGCAAGACAGCAGATGCCCGCTCACAGGCCCCCTGGAGCACCGGCGCGCCCACACAGCTCCCCACCCGATCACAGACCACCGCCTCAGCAAGGTGGTGGCCCAGCCAGTCGGCGAGGATGCCCTCCCAGGCAGCGATCTCGGCAAGCTCCTCGGCACCCGGATGCTCCGCCCGCCACCGCTGCACCGCATGGCTGACACAGTGCGGTGCGTTCTCCGCCGCCCAGGTCCCGCACTGCTCCACCTGGGTCAGCAGCACCGGCTCCGCCCGGAAGTCGAGCACGTCCAGCCGACAGTCTGCATCTCCACAGGCCCCCAGCAGCGCCTCGGTGCTCACACCGCTGGTCGGCTGAAGCCGGGCCTCAACCCACCGCGCCCGACAGCGCGCCTCCCACGTTCCGGCCGCCTCACAGGCCACCACCGCACTCAGCCCGCCAGCCAGCGAAGCCACGCAGTAGCCGTAGACATCGGGCATGTCGGCGTAGGCGGCGCATCCCTCAGCGACCTCCGCCGGGATCGAGCGTGTACAGGCCAGGGTGAGGAGTGCGAGCACAGGGGCATCGTACCGCAGTGGTATGCTTGCTCCATGAAGATCGTGATAACAGGCGGCGCTGGCTTCATCGGCTCGGTACTCGTTCCCCGGCTGCTTGACGCTGGCCATCACGTCCATGTCTTGGACAGTCTCATGTACGGCGGGCAGGGAATGCTGCCGCTGTTCATCAACCCCCGGTTCTCGTTCGCCGAGGTCGATGTCACCGACCGCGACAAGCTCGGCCCAGAGCTTGCCGGCGCAGAAGTGATCATCCACCTCGCCGCGCTGGTCGGCTATCCGCTGTGCAAGAAGCTCCCGGATCGCGCCCGGGTGGTCAACGTCCAGGGCGCCCGCAACGTGCTCGACCTCGCGCCGAAGGGCTGCCGGATGGTCTACGCCTCCACGGGCAGCAACTACGGCGAGGTCGAGGGCATCTGCACTGAGGACACCCCGCTCAACCCGCTGTCCCTCTACGGCCACACCAAGACCGACGCCGAGGCGATGTTCATCGCCCACGACAACTCCGTCTCCCTGCGCTTCGCCACCGCGTTCGGCATCTCGCCCCGGCTGCGGCTGGACTTGATGATCAACGACTTCACCTGGCAGGCGATCCACCAGCGCTACCTCGTGGTCTACGAGAAGCACTTCCGGCGCACCTTCATCCACGTCATCGACATCGCCAGGGCGATCATTCATGTGATGGATCCCGGCGTCTGCAATGGCCACCGGGTGTTCAACGTCGGGCACAACTCCTTGAACTACACCAAGGAAGACATCGTCAACCTCATCAAGGACCGGGTGGACTTCATGGTCCACTACGCGGAGTTCGGCACCGACGCCGACAAGCGCGACTATGAGGTCGACTACTCCCGGATCAGCGAGACCGGCTTCAAGACGATCATCGACATCAACACCGGCCTGTCGGAGATGGTCGGGGCGCTGAAGCTGATGCGCATCAAGAACCCCTACAGCAACGTCTGATGCCGAAGCCCTCAGTGGACTGGGCGGGGCAGCGGGTGCTGGTCACCGGGGGGCGCGGGTTCCTCGGACGCCACATCGTCGCAGCACTCCAGGCGCGGGGAGCAGACGCCGTCGCAGTCGGGCGGGCCGAGGCGGACCTCTGCGATCAGGGTGCGACCGAGGCCATGGTCGCGGACGTTCGCCCCCATTCGGTGATCCACTGCGCGGTGGAGGGCGGAGGCATTGGCTGGATGCGGGACCACCCCGTCGAGTCCGGTCTCAACAGCACCCGGATGAACGTCAACATCCTCTCTGCCTCTCAGCAGCAGGGGGTGGCGCTGTTCGTCGGGGTCTCGTCTGCCTGTGTCTACCCCCGGCTCTGCCCGGTGCCGTTTGCCGAGGCCGACATCTGGAACGGCTACCCCGAGCCGATCAACGGCCCCTACGCGCTGTCCAAGCGCCTGATGATGGACCTCGGCGCGGCCTGCACCCGGCAGTACGGCCTCAAGACAGTCTTCCCGATCCTCGCCAACCTCTACGGCCCCCACGACCACACCGACTCCCGACGGGCGCATGTGGTGGCGGACCTGATGATCCGCTGCGCAGCACAGCCCGATGAGCTGGTGGTGTGGGGGACGGGCGGGGCGAGCCGGGAGTTCCTGTTTGTCGAAGACGCTGCGGAGGGGATCCTGGCGGCAGCGGCGGGGCCGGCGGGGGCGATCAACATCGGCAGCGGGGTGGAGGTGAGCATCCTCGACCTCGCCCGTGCGGTGCTGGTGGCGTGGGGGCTGTCGGTGCCGATTCGACTGGATCGGAGCAAGCCGGATGGGCAGCCGCGCAAGTGCCTGTCGGTGGAGCGAGCCGCGGCGGTGCTGGGGTGGCGGGCGCCGACGGGGCTGGCAGATGGGCTGGCGGTGACGGCTGGGTGGTATGGCGGTGTGCTGGACGGGGGGGATTCCCGACCCTCGAAGTCCAGAGGAGGAGACAAGGTTGTGGCTTCAAAATCACCACTCACACTGGCACGTGAGAATCTTCAACTCGTCGATGTTCGAGCAGCGGATGTTGACCAGATCTCAGATAAACTGATCGGTCCGGTGCTGGAGTGGCTTGGCTACGAGATACGAGACGAAGGCCATTGCCGGATGAATGTTGAGCTGCATCCGTTCCTGGCACCCGCGCTCTGGGCGGCTGGAACCGATGGTCATGTGGAGGTCCTGGTCTGGCACCAGAGCCCGATGCTATGGACAGACTCCAAGATCCTCCTTTTCGCCATCCAAGATGCCATTCGAACACCGCAGTGGAGAGGCTTGAAGTGGGTCGCGGTCACGGATGGTGACAAATGGGAGGTCTACAGTGCCAGCTCTGAACCAAAGGAGCGCCCCACGATCC
>JBLHNG010000270.1:0-10025 GCA_047621685.1 Myxococcota bacterium
CCGTGAGCGTCTCGCCGACGAGCTTGAGGACTACCAGGCCGCTGACCGTGTGCTCACTGCCGCGCTGGAGAGAGCGCTCGGGGGAGCCACCGAGCGCACAACCACACCGGCTGCGATCTCGCCGCTTCCGCCTCCCTCAGAGGCCGACTGGACGGCGCTGGCGCTGGCGCATCGTCCGCTCCTCAAGGCGCTCACAGCCCAGCTCGACACCGAGGCCCTGTCCGCAGCGCTCGCCCGGGTCGATGGTCGGCCAGATGTCAACGTCTGGGTCGGCTATCGGATTCGGACCGTGGAGACTGAGACCGACCCGGGGTCGGATCTGGTCTCGGTCGGGGTCGGGGTTCCGCTCCCCATCGGCAGCGCGCGTCGAGCAGACAGCGCCGAGGCTGCCGCCCAGGATCGTGCGCGTGGTGTCGAGCACACCTACCAGGCTGCCCTCAACGACATCAACGCAGAGATGACCACCATCCATGCGGCATGGGTGCGCGCATCTTCGAAGGCCGAGACCTACCGGGAGCACCTGATACCGGGAGCCCAGGCTGTCCTGGAGACCACCCGCTCGGACTTCTCGGTCGGCCGGGCGGACTTTGCCTCGCTGTTTGAGGCAGAAGTGGCGCTGCTGACCCTTGAGCGCGTGTGGCTCATGGCCGCCACCGAGACCCACCTTCAGCACGCCGAAGTCATCGGTGTGCTCGGTGTTTCCCCACTCGGAGACCAACAGTGAAGTCCATCACCACCGTGCTCTTGCTGATCGCCTTCCTGTTCACCGGGGTGCTCTCAGGCTGCGAAGACGATCCAGCGGACAACGAAGCAGAAGCCGTCCAGCACTACACCTGCGGGATGCACCCCCAGGTCATCCAAGACGGTCCTGGCTCCTGCCCGATCTGCGGCATGGACCTCACCCCGATGGGTGCCGCCCAGCTCGACGGGATCGTGCAGATCGTGCCTGGGGTCGTCCAGCAGATCGGGGTGGAGACTGCCCCGGTGCAGCGCACCACCGTCTTCCGACACATCCGCACCCTCGGAGAAGTGGAGGTGGGGGAGGACGAGCTGGCGGTGGTCAACCTGCGGTTCTCCGGCTGGGTCGAGCGCATTCGGGTGGACAAGACCGGCGACGAGGTGAAGGCCGGCCAGACCCTGTTTGAGATCTACTCCCCCGAGCTGGTCTCCGCACAGGAGGAGTACCTGCTCGCCATCCGCACCCAGGGCGCCGATGCTCCGCTCGCCCGATCGTCTCGTCGAAAGCTGGAGCTGTGGAACCTCGCCAGCCGGGACATCGACCGCATCGCCTCATCGGGGGTCTCCTCTCGCACCATGCCGATCCGCGCACCGCAGTCCGGCTTCGTGCTGCACAAGGACCTCGTCGAGGGGGCGCGGGTCTCTGCCGGCCAGGACCTCTACCGCATCGGCAACCTCAAGCGCATCTGGGTCACCGCCGAGGTCTACGAGCACGACGCCCCGTGGGTCGAGGAGGGCCAGCCCGCCCAGCTGGAGATGACCCACCTCGCCGGCCAGGTCATCGAGGGCGTGGTCTCCTACATCTACCCGACCATGAACCCCGACAGCCGCACCCTCACCGTGCGCCTGGAGTTCGACAACCCCGGTGTGCGCCTCAAGCCTGGCATGTTCGCCACCGTTCACATCCAGTACCGCCGTGCCGATGACGTCCTCGCCGTGCCTGCGGAGGCGATCCTTCACTCCGGTCGTCGGCAGCTCGTGTTCATCGCGCTGGGGCAGGGTCGCTTCGAGCCGCGAGAGGTCACCACCGGGCTGAGCGGGGACCACCGGATGATCGAGGTCACCGGCGGACTGAGCGGAGGCGAGCAGGTCGTCACCAGCGGACAGTTCCTCATCGACTCCGAGAGCCAGCTCCAGGAAGCACTGCAGAAGATCCTCGCCTCTTCTCAGGGCGGGGTCACCGAGCACGACCACGACGAGCACGACACCCTCTGGGCCTGCCCGATGCATCCCGAGGTCATCTCCGATAGCCGGGACAAGTGCACTGAGTGCGGCATGTTCCTCGAAGAGCGGCCAGGAACCCCCGAAGAGCTGGCGGCGGTCTACGGCCCCCAGAGCGCACAGCCGGGACAGTACACCTGCCCGATGCACCCCGAAGTCATCTCCGATGAGCCGGGCCGGTGTCCGAAGTGCGACATGTTCCTGGAGCAGGTTCCCGACGAGGAGTCCGGCGAGCCCGCACACGGGGACCACCAGTGATTGCACGCATCATCGAGAGCAGCGTTCGCAACCGGGTGTTTGTGTTGCTGATCGCCGCGCTGACGATCGTGCTTGGGCTCTGGACGCTGCGCGACACCCCGGTCGACGCCATCCCCGACCTCTCCGATGTGCAGGTCATCGTCTACACCAAGCACCCCGGGCAGGCTCCCCAGGTCGTCGAGGATCAGGTCACCTACCCACTGTCCACCGCGATGCTCTCGGTGCCCTACGCCAAGAACGTTCGGGGATACTCCTTCTTCGGCTTCTCGATGGTCTATGTGATCTTCGAGGATGGCACCGACCTGTACTGGGCGCGCTCCCGGGTGCTGGAGTACCTCAACGTGGTTCAGGGCCGGCTGCCTGCTGGGGTCACCTCACAGCTCGGTCCCGACGCCACCGGGGTCGGCTGGGTCTACCAGTACACCCTCTCCGACTTCACCCCTCGCGCAGAGGTCCTTCGCGCTGCGCTCGACACCGACGACGACCACACCGTCTCCGACGCTGAGCTGCCCCATCCCGACGACGGCGACGTCTTCTCCGACGAGGCCCTGCGCGCGCTGCTCGCGGTCATGGAGGCCCCCACCAAGGCCCCCTCTCCGTTTGACTGGACCACCGAGTCCATGGGCTACCTCGTCGACTGCTTCGACGCCGACAACGACGGGCGCATCTCCCGCCCCGAGCTGTCGAGAGCCGCCAACTTCCGCGGGGTGAGCCTCGATAAGCTGCGCTCGCTCCAGGACTGGTATCTGCGCTACGACCTGATGGCGATCCAGGGGGTCGCCGAGATCGCCAGCGTCGGCGGATTCGTCAAGCAGTACCAGGTCGAGGTCGATCCGGAGAAGCTGCGGGCCTACAAGGTCTCACTGCAAGCGGTGAAGAAGGCGATCCAGGCTGCGAATCTCGACGTCAGCGGTCGGATGATCGAGATGGCCGAGACGGAGTACATGATCCGTGGCCAGGGCTACATCACCTCCATCGAGGACCTCCTCACCGTGCCCGTCGGGCTCGACGCCGCTCAGCACACCCCCGTCCTGCTCTCCCAGGTCGCCCGGGTCCAGCTCGGCCCGGAAGCCCGCCGGGGCATCGTGGATGTCAACGGCGAGGGTGAGGTGGTCAGCGGCATCGTGGTGATGCGCTCTGGTGGCAACGCCAGCGCGGTCATTGAGCGGGTCGAGGCGCGGCTGGCGGAGCTGAAGAAGGGGCTGCCAGAGGGCGTGGAGATCCACACCGCCTACGACCGCTCCAGCCTCATCGACCGAGCCATCTCCACGCTCAAGCACAAGCTGATCGAGGAGATGGTCGTCGTAGCGATCGTCTGCGTGGTGTTCCTCCTCCACCTCCGCAGCGCGTTTGTTGCCATCCTCACCCTGCCGATCGGGATCCTGATGGCGTTCATTGCGATGAACCTCATCGGCCTCAACGCCAACATCATGAGCCTCGGCGGCATCGCGATCGCGATCGGGGTGATGGTCGATGCCAGCGTGGTGATGGTTGAGAATTTCCACAAACACAGGGAGCGAAACCCCACTCAGGACCAACTCACCCTGGTCATTGAGGCCAGCCGGGAGGTCGGTCCGGCGCTGTTCTTCTCGCTGCTCATCGTGACCGTCAGCTTCCTGCCGGTGTTCACCCTGGAGCAGCAGGAGGGCCGGATGTTCGGCCCGCTGGCCTACACCAAGACCTTCGCCATGGGCTCCTCTGCAATCCTCGCGATCACCGTCATTCCGGTCTTGATGTACTACCTCGTGCGCGGTCGCATTCGGTCGGAAGCCGAAAACCCACTATCCCGGTTTTTTATCGGCCTCTACCGCCCCATCATCTCTGCCGTCATGCGCTTTCCCCGGGGCACCCTCCTCCTCGGGCTCCTCCTCGCCGTCGCCACGATCTGGCCGTACAGCCGACTCGGAAACGAGTTCATGCCGCCGCTCAACGAGGGCGATCTGCTCTACATGCCCACCACCCCGCCGGGCATCTCGATCACCGCAGCGAAGGACCTCCTCCAAGAGACCGACCGCATCATCGCGACCCACCCCCAGGTCAAGAACGTGCTCGGCAAGATCGGACGTGCCGAGACCGCCACCGATCCCGCCCCCCTCACCATGATCGAGACCACGATCCTGCTGGCGGACACCGAGACCTGGCCGGCGGACAAGACCATCGAGGATGTCATCGCCGAGCTGGATGCCATGGTGCAGATCCCCGGGGTCACCAACGCCTGGACCATGCCGATCAAGACCCGCATCGACATGCTCGCCACCGGCATCAAGACCCCGGTCGGCATCAAGCTGCTGGGCGACGACCTCGCCGAGCTGTCCGCAGTGGGCGCGCGCATCGAGGGGGTGCTCCAGGGCGTGGAAGGCACCGCGAGCGTTTACTCGGAGCGGGTGGTCGGTGGCAACTACATCGACATCCAGATCCGACGCACCGAGGCCGCCCGCTACGGCCTCAACGTCCAGGATGTCCAAGACGTCATCATGTCCGCGGTCGGCGGGATGAACGTCACCGAGACCGTCGAGGGCCTGGAGCGATACCCGGTCAACGTGCGGTATCCCCGAGAGCTGCGCAGCAACCTCGAAGAGCTGCGGCAGGTCGCGGTGCACACCCCGATGGGCCACACCGTTCCCCTCGGCCAGGTCGCTGACATCTCCGTCACCAAGGGCGCGCCGGCCATCAAGAGCGAGAATGCCCGTCGAACCGCCTGGATCTTTGTCGATCTGAGCACCGACGATGTCGGCGGCTACGTGGAGTTGGCGAAGCAGGTCGTGGAGCGCGAGGTGGTGCTGCCTGACGGTGTGACGCTGCTGTGGTCGGGGCAGTACGAGTACATGCA
Source organism: Myxococcota bacterium (assembly GCA_047621685.1). Taxonomy (GTDB): domain Bacteria; phylum Myxococcota_A; class UBA796; order UBA796; family UBA796; genus JAQXDW01. The sequence continues at coordinate 5,048 of JBLHNG010000270.1, forward strand.
GCGGGCCAATGAGCGGCTCACGGTCGTCATCCCGGTCACCCTCGGCATCATCTTCATCCTGCTCTACGCCCACTTCCGCCGGATCGGGGAGACGGTGATGGTGATGGTGGGCACCATCGTGTTCGCGCCCATCGGCGGCATCTGGCTGCTGTACCTCTCCGGCTACAACCTCTCCATTGCTGCGGGGGTCGGCTTCATCGCCCTGGCCGGTCTGGCAGCGGAGACGGGGGTGGTGATGTTGGTCTACCTCGACGAGGCGTATGCCCGGCGGGTGGCAGACGGCACCATGCGCAACCTCGACGACCTCAAGGCCGCGATCATGGAGGGCGCGGTGGACCGGGTCCGCCCCAAGCTGATGACGGTCGCCACCACCATGATCGGCCTGCTGCCCATCATGTACGGCACCGAGACCGGCACCCGGGTGATGAAGCGCATCGCCGCGCCGATGGTCGGCGGCCTGGTCTCCTCCACCCTCCTCACCCTCGTGCTCCTGCCGGGTCTCTACCTGCTCTGGAAGGGCTTCCTGCTGCGTCGGGAGCGGATAGCGGATTCGCCACTTCAGGACTACCCTGTGCCATGAGCTTCATCCTGCTCGCCTGCACAGACAAGACCGATGTCTCCTCCCAGGACACCGGCCCAGAGGCCGGGGCGTGCGATCTCCGACGCCATCATCTCCGACATCAGCCTCTACACCGGGCTCGGTGAGGCCGTCGTGGGCGGAAGAGGCCTGAGCGGGGATGGCTACGACGACATCGTGGTCAGTGCTCCAGAGGCGAGCACCAACTTCGGGCGGATCTGGCTGCTGACCGGCGGGGAGCTGTGAGAGTCGCTCAGTGGGTGGTGTCGGTGTACTCGCCAAACGTTGCCCGGAGGTGGGCGAGGACATCGGCGTAGCCCTGCTGGGTCAGCTCGGCGGCGGGCATCTCGTCGGTGCCCAGAACCAGCACCGCCAGCAGCGCGGCATCAGAGTGGCCCTGGACATGCTCTGAGAGCCCCGGCCCCTGCTCAGTCCCTTCGCCGCTGGCACCGTGGCAGCCGGTGCAGTCCGCGACGAATATCTCCGCGCCGCAGTCCGGATCTCCATCAAGGGAGAGCGCCGACTCCGTCTCGCCGGTGTCGTAGGAGCATGCCGCGGGAGTCGAGGGGATCCCGGTCTCCGTCCCATCAGGGGGGAAGCAGGCGAGGAGTGTGAGGAACATGACGGCATCCCAGCGCTTCACAATATTGTCAATCGTTTGATAATATTGTTTAAACGTGTAGTTTCAGATTGGTAGTATACTCCGTTCGTTCCCCTGAGCACAGCAACACCCGGATCGCCAACATCATCACCTACGGCAGCGATGACATGCTGGCCGTCGAGCTTGCGGATCAGGAACTGGCGGCTCTGCTGGCGTATCTGTCGGACGTCTTCGGAGGATGCTCACAGGGCTGCTCACCACCACATCGGCGCAGATGATCGCCGTGGTGGAGCACAACGGCACCGCCATCAGGTTGAGAATAGTCGAACTTGTTCCACACTATTCTCAATTGTCTGAGTCTCATCAGACCCCATCGCACCGATCAGAAGAAATCGTCCGCGAGGCCCTTGACCTTCCAGCGACTGGAACCCTTAAAGAGAACACATCCCTTCCGTCTGACCGGAGCACCGATGCGCACCCAGCAGCTCAACCTACCTGTCCAGGGCATGACCTGTGCCGCCTGCGCCACCCGAATTGAGCGGGTCCTGGGACGGGTCGAGGGAGTCGATGAGGTGGCTGTGAACCTGATCACCGAGGAGGCCACGCTGCAGTTCGATGCGGAGGTGGTCGGGGCACAGGTGCTGGTTGAGGCCATCGAGAAGGCCGGCTTCACCGTGCCGCCGCAGGTCCTGCGATTCGACATCGGCGGCATGACCTGTGCGACCTGCTCGGGGAGGGTCGAGAAGGTCCTGAGAGCGCAGACCGGGGTGCTCTCCGCGCAGGTCAACCTGGCCAGCGAGGTCGCGACCGTCGCCTTTACGCCCGGCACGACCTCGCCCGGGTCGCTGCGTGAGGCTGTCGAGCGGGCCGGCTACACCGCCCAACCCGTGGCATCGGGCGAGGAGGAGCGCGCGGCAAAGGAGGCCGCAGAGGCGGCGAGAGATCGAAGAGAGCGCCTCGTCCTGCTGGGAGCCGCTGCGCTGAGCGCGCCGCTGGTCGCGCCGATGCTGCTGATGCCGCTGGGGGTGAGCTGGATGCTGCCTGGCTGGGCCCAGCTCGCGCTCGCACTTCCGGTCCAGGTGGTGGCTGGCGCGCGGTTCTACCGTGGTGCTTATGCCGCGCTGAGAGGCGGGATGGCAAACATGGACGTGCTGGTCGCGCTGGGCACCTCGGCGGCCTTTGGCCTGTCGCTGTTCGCCCTGTGGAGCGGCGGGGAGCTGTACTTCGAGAGCGCCGCGGTCATCATCACGCTGATCCTGGCGGGAAAGTGGATGGAGCGCCGGGCGAAGCGCAGCACCACGCGCGCCATCGAGGCCCTGACCGCGCTGCGTCCGGAGGTCGCCCGGGTGGAGCGCGGTGGAAGCGTGGTCGAGGTTCCAGCGGAGGCTGTGGGCCGTGGGGAGATCGTGGTGGTCCGACCTGGCGAGCGCGTCCCGGTGGACGGGCGCATCCTCACCGGCGAGAGCAGCCTCGATGAGAGCCTGCTCACCGGCGAGAGCCTGCCCATCTTGCGCGGCCCGGGCGAGGACGTCACCGGCGGCTCGATCAACGGCGATGGCCTGCTCCGTCTGGAGACCACCCGGGTCGGTGAGGACAGCGCCCTGGCCCACATCATCGCCCTGGTCGAGGGCGCACAGGCCGCCAAGGCCCCCATCCAGAAGACCGTCGACAAGATCTCGGCGATCTTCGTGCCGGTGGTGGTGGGCATCTCGATCGCCACGATGGTGACCTGGATGCTGCTGGGGAATTCGGTGGAGCAGGCCCTGATCGCTGCGGTCGCGGTGCTGGTCATCGCGTGCCCCTGTGCGCTCGGGCTCGCCACGCCCACAGCGCTGATGGTGGGCACCGGCGCGGCCGCTCAGGCCGGCATCCTCATCAAGGACGCCGCCGCCATGGAGCGGGCACACGCCGTGGATGTGGTGGTGTTCGACAAGACCGGCACCCTCACCGTGGGAAAGCCCCGGCTTCGCGCAGTGGGCGTGCTCTCGGGGGACGAGGATGCCCTGCTGATCCTGGCAGCCTCGGCCCAGCAGGGCAGCGAGCACCCCCTGGCTTCCGCCCTGCTCGATGCCGCGGAGGAGCGCGGGGCTGCGCTGGTGGCTGTGACGGACTTTCAGGCGGTGTCTGGTCGCGGCATCCAGGCTCGGGTGGGAGACTGCGAGGTCTTCGTCGGGAGCCCCACCTGGATGACGGAGCTGGGGCATGACCTCACCGGGATCCAGACCGAGATCGAGACCCAGCAGGCGTCTGGAACCGTGATGCTGGTGGCGTCTGATGGCGTCCTGCTGGGCTGGCTGGGGGTGGCAGACCCAATCCGGGAGAGCGCCCGTGTCGCGATCCAGAGGCTGGCGGATGCTGGCGTCACCTCGATCATGATCACCGGAGACAACCACCGGACCGCAGAAGCCGTCGCCACAGACCTCGGCCTGACCCGCTTCTTCGCGGGGGTGCTGCCCGGCGGCAAGGCTGCCGAGGTGGAGCGCTTGCGGGGAGAGGGGCACACCGTGGCGATGGTGGGCGACGGGGTCAACGATGCCCCTGCGCTGGCAGCTGCAGACGTCGGCTTTGCCATGGGCAGCGGCACCGACGTCGCGATGCACACCGCGGGCATCACCCTGATGCGGGCCGAGCCGCTGCTGGTCATGGACGCCATCTCCATCTCCCGGGCCACCTCGCGCAAGATCCGACAGAACCTCTTCTGGGCCTTTGCCTACAACATCGTCGGCCTGCCGCTCGCAGCAATGGGGCTGCTCACGCCGATGGTCGCGGGCGGCGCGATGGCCCTCTCCTCGGTCACCGTGGTCAGCAACGCGCTCCTGCTGCGCCGCTGGAAGGGGGCGGCATGAGCCTCAAGATCGGAGACATCGCCCATCTCTCCGGGGTGTCTGCCAAGACGATTCGCTACTACGAGTCGGTCGGTCTGCTGAAGCTGCCTGCCCGGGCGGACAACGGCTACCGGATCTACACCCCCGACACAGCCCGCACCCTGCGGTTCGTCCGACACGCGCGCGGGCTGGGCTTCTCCCTCGACGAGGTCCGCGCCCTGCTCGCGCTCTGGCAGGACCAGGATCGCCCTAGCCGCGAGGTCAAGGCCCTCGCCCAGAAGCGGATCGAAGAGATCGACGCTCGCATCCTGGAGCTGACACGCCTGCGCGCGGAGCTGTCCACCCTGGCTGGAGCCTGCCACGGCGATCACCGTCCAGAGTGTCCGATCCTTGATGCCCTCGGACCACCCACCACCACAGAGGAATCATCATGACCAAAGACCAGACCACCTACCGCGTGACCGGGATGACCTGCGGGGGCTGCTCGAGTTCAATGAGCAGCGCCATCGAGCGCGCGGCACCCGGGCTGCGCACCACCGTCTCTCATGCCGACGACACCGTCGTGATTCATGGCAAGCACGACCCCGAGATCATCAAAGCGGCGGTCACCGATGCCGGCTTCGACTTCGGCGGCGAGGTCTCCTGAGCTCGCGGCGCTTCCGGTCTTTGGCTGGACCTGGTGAGGCTGGCACGAAATGTGCTTCCAGCCTCACCACACCCACAACTCCGGAAGCCCGCATGCTCACACTCCTCTTCGCCCTCGGCTGCACCACAGAGACCCCCGAGGCGACTCCCGCCGCGATCGAGGTTGCCGCGCCGACTGAGGTTGCCGCGCCGACTGAGGCTGGTCACTACGCCTGTCCGATGCACCCCGACATCACCGCGACCGAGCCCGGGGAGTGCTCAGAGTGCGGCATGGACCTGGTCAAGCCGGAGGCCCATGACCACGGCAGCCACGACCACTGAGTCATGCTC
>JBLHNG010000271.1:0-9995 GCA_047621685.1 Myxococcota bacterium
CGGAGGTGTCGTCCGTGTCCACATCGCCGGTGTCTGGAGTCGGCTCCTTGTCACCACAGCCGATCAGGGAAAGTCCCAGGCCCATCAGTACAAGTGCTCTCATCTCCGCCCTCACGATTCAGCGTTCAGCTGTAGAAAGATAGTCATCCCCATCCGAGACACAGGCCATCGGCTTGGAGCGAATTGGTCTGGCCGACATCTTACACCAGAGTGCAACCTGAGATCCCAATAAACAAGGATTTACCGGCAACAGTCCCGATCAGGACCGACTTTGCCGGTTTTCCCCCGCTTCCAGCCGGTCTGTGGCCAGGAAAATCGGGGGAAAGCAGCTTGATTCAGGTCTCCGAGAGGGCTGCGGTATCTGGAACTACTCTCGATCGACGATGATGAATTCGACCCGCCGGTTCTCGGCGCGGTCTTCCTCAGTGTCGTTGCTCTCGATCGGACGCATCTCACCGAAGCCGACCCCATCGAGCCTGTCGCGAGAGATGCCGCGCTGGACGAGGGACTCAACCACCGCCTCGGCACGAGACTGCGACAGCCGGAGGTTGTTCATGTCGCCGCCGACACTGTCGGTGTGACCCTCGACCCGGATCTTGAGGATGTCAGGGCGGGACTCGATGGTGGAGGCGATCTCATCGATGAGGCTGTTGGAGCGCTCCTGGATCGTGGCCTTGCCAAACTCGAAGTAGATCTTCTCCAGGATCTTGATCGAGCCGGACTCGACCACAACCCGGCCCTCATCGGGACAACCGTCTTCGTCGTCCACCCCGTTGAACACCTCACGCACCGTCGGGCACTGATCGGTGGTGTCGGGGATGCCGTCGTTGTCGTTGTCGAGGTCCGGACAGCCGTCCTCGTCCTGGAACTGGTCGAAGTCCTCGGCGTCGTACGGGCAGCGATCGACGTCGTCGCGGTAGCCGTCGCCGTCAGTGTCGTCGATCGGGGCCTCGTCGGGGCAGCCGTCGTCGTCCATGTAGCCGTTGGCGGTCTCGGCATCGTTGGGACAGCGGTCGGCGACATCGAGGATGGCGTCCTTGTCGTTGTCGGTGTCCGGGCAGCCGTCGTTGTCCAGCCAGCCGTCGTCATCCTCGGGATCGTTGGGACACTGATCCTGGGTGTCGGGGATGTTGTCGACGTCGTTGTCCAGCTCCGGACAGCCGTCCTCGTCCTGGAAGCCGTCGAGATCCTCTGGATCCTTCGGACAGCGGTCCATGCCGTCGGAGATGCCGTCTTTGTCGGAGTCCCGGGCGTTGGGATCGAAGGAGGGGGCGAGGGTGAGGCCGAACACCAGCCGGTAGTCCGGCGCGCCGAGGCCCGGCACAATGCCCACGCCGCCGCCAGCGTTGATGTTGACGTAGCGGCCGACGAGGAACTTCACACCGCCGAGGACTTCCGCAGGGTTCTGCGCGGTCCGAGAGCCGCCGACGTTGCCGCGGGCCTCGATCATCAGCTCGATCGGGTCTGTCGGGTGGAAGCCCAGTGCTGCGCCATAGATCATCTCATTGGCCAGCCGAACATCCCGCAGCCGGCCCTGGTCCCGCACCCGATAGCCGAGCACGAACGACGAGCGCACGGTGTATTCTCGGGCGGAGATCGAGCCGTTGGAGACCTCGGTGATCAGGGTCGGGGTGATGGTGACGGATTCCTCGCCGAGGAACGAGCCGCCGCCGCCGGTGGGCAGGCTGATGGGCACAGCGATGGCCATGCCAACGGGCATGCGGTCCCGATCCAGCGCGACCACCTTGGGCTGCAGCCGGATGTCACCCACGCCCGACGTGATCAGGGCATCGGGCTCGACGGTGGGGTTGTCGATGCCATCGAGGGAGTAGCCGTCCTGCCAGAAGATGAGCGGGACATCGGCGGTCAGTGAGAAGTACCGGGACAGACCAATGCCGACCTGCACGTTGCTGGTGAACCGATCGTCCACCACGCCGTCGCCGTCGTCGCCGTCGATCAGGGCGGCCTTCGGCGCGACCCGCTCTCCATCGTAGACCAGCAGGACCGGGTCGTTCTCGTAGTTGCCCCAGAACGAGAACCCGACCTGGAGGTGGCCCAGGGTCGCCGCAGAGGGCACCCCGAGGTAGCCCATGGCGTCCGGGTAGGGCCGGAACAGCTCGAAGTCGATGGTGTGGTCCTGCGCGTCCTCGTTGTCCTGAGCCTGGGCGGACAGCGACAGCGCCAGCGCAATCAACATGATCTCTCTCCACGTGCCCGCACGACAACAGTGAGCAGGGTCAGCAGCAGCAGCAGCGCGCTCTTATTGGATCCGCGCGGACTCAGCCCGCAGAGACTCCCGCCTTGCAGCGAGGCATACCGGCCCCGGTTCTCACAGCCGTCGTTGAACAGGCCGTCGCAGTCGTTGTCGATGAAGTCGTCGCACAGCTCTTCGGCGCCAGGGTAGATGAAGATGGCGTCGGGGTCGTCGGGATCGTCGTTGCAGTCGCCATCAGAGCCCGCCCAGCCGTCCTGATCGAGGTCCTGGTAGGGGTCGTCGGTGGTGCCGTTGCAGTCGTTGTCGACGCCGTCGGCCTGCCCACCGGTCTCCACTGAGCCCTCAGTTCCGCCAGGGTTGACCACAGCGTTGTTGTCGTCGCAGTCCCCCTCGATCTTGTCGCCGTCGGGGTGGCCGTCGAAGTCCTCCTCCGCGCAGCAGTCCAGGATGCCGTTGCCGTCGGCGTCCAGCCCGGGGCAGACGTTCTCTGGCAGCGCGAGGTAGCCGTCTTCGTCGACGTCGCACTGATCGAAGCCGTCGCAGTCGTTGTCCACCGCGTCGTACGGGGTCTCGCTGGCGGTGGGGAAGGCGGAGTCGTCGTCGTCGTCGCAGTCGGCCTGGTTGGGACTGGTGTCAAACGGGGAGGACCACTCCGGGCACTCGGTGTAGCCGTCGTCGTCGTCGTCGAAGTCGTCGATGCAGTCGTTGCAGTCGTCGTCTACGCCGGTGTAGCCGTCTTCTTCGACCGCTCCGGGGTGGCGCTCGCCGTCGGTGTCGTCGCAGTCGCCGTCGATCTCGGAGTAGCCGTCGCCGTCGCGGTCGAGGTCGCCGTCATCCCGGGTGCCGTCGCAGTCTGCGTCGTCGTCGGGGTTGCCGCAGCAGCCCTCGCCGTCGGCGTAGCTGCCGGTGCCGTCGTCATGGGTGGAGCCATCGTAGGCGCCGGGGTGGACGTAGGGATCGGAGTCGTCGCAGTCGCCGTTGGCCTCCGAGAAGCCGTCTTCGTCGTCGTCGCTGTTGGAGTCGTCGCAGGGCTGGTTGGCCGCGCCCGGGGTGCCGTAGAGGGCCTCTTCTCCATACCGGGAGTCCGAGGAGCACCAGTTCTGACTCAGGCCGTTGGCCCACTCCAGGTCGAAGGCGTTGGTGTTTGCCTGGAGGGCGTAGTCGTTCTGGATGGACCAGGTGGAGCCCCAGGTGACCTGGTCGATGTTGATGCTGTTGAACACGATCCGGATCGTGTCGCCGTCCTCATTCAGCTCCAGGTCAGTGCGGTCGTAGACATAGTCGACTGCGATCCCACCGTTGTACTCGTTGGCGGAGCAGGCGACGTAGTCATCGCAGTCCCCCACCCCCAGCACCGCGTATCCCCCAGCCGGCACCAGGACCGAGGAGGCCACGGTGAAGCCGGGGTCGGTGTCCCCGCGCACGACCAGACCGTTGAGGTCCAGCTCCTTGCCCGAGGCGTTGTAGAGCTCAAACCACTCCCCGGTGTAGTTGGGGACCTCCTGTGGCTCGGCCATAAACTCAGAGATGGTGAGATCACCGACGTTCTCCGGAGAGTCCGCGGCAAGGGCTACACCCAGCAATGCACTGATCATCCACACGCCCATTTCGGCACTCCAGTCGCCGTCAGAGAGGCCGGACCTTACCAAAAGGCCGACACCGGCAACAGCACGACGGCCATTATAGCAATGCGGGCCTCGGTCATTGTTCCGGACAGTGTCCGGAACAATGGCCGAGGCTGCTTTTTTTTGATGGGGAAGCGGCATCTTCCCCACTCCCTCGTCCCTTTGGGACGACCCCATCTTTTCCGGGCGCGAGCCCTCTGGACGGATCTCAAGAGGGTCGTGTCAGGAAGCATGACCGAAGCCGCAATGCGGGCCTGCCGAGCCGAACACTCAGCCGAGCGAAGGGCGCTTGATCGGCCTCGGACCGTGGAGGTTTGGAGCAAAGCGAGCCTGTCTGGCGCGCCCGAGTGCCCGGCGGATCTCTTCCGCCAGCGGCCCGTCGTTGCCCGGCGTCGTCTCAATGCACAGCATCGTGTCGCTGTCCCTCAGGACCACCTCGTCAAAGTCGAAGCCACCTTCCTGGATCACCTCACAGTTCAGGGAGATCCGACGACACCGCACCACGACACCCAGCAGGGCGGACAGGGAGCGAACCCCCGATGGGCGGATCAGCAGCGCGGTCCCGGTGGTCAGACACATCCAGGGAACCGCTGCTACCAGCAACACGAGCGCCACCACTCCCGCGTCCCATTGAAACAGCCAGGGGAAGCTCAGCCCATCGAACAAGGGGGTCTTCGCAAGGAGACAGAGGAGCCCAAGCAGCGGCTGGAGGAGCATCCAGGCCATGACAACGGGCACGAGTCCGAGCGCGGGCTGGGCGTAGAGCAGGAGGGTCGCGGGGCCGATCCGCCAGAGGAAGACATGGCCGTTCATGGCTTGGGATCCTTTGTTGGTTGGTTAACCAATAAACTAATCCACGAGACCTGACAACAATGAAGCCATCCCGCTTGAGCTGAAGCCCCGCTCAGATCCCATTGCTCGGCGGCGGACTGCCCGGCTGAAGATCCTCGGGCCTCGGTGCGGGCTTGGGGTCGCCCTGCGGCATCATCCCGTCGGCGGGAACCACCAGGGTGATGTCCACCTTGTTGAGATCGTTCTCGCCAATGTTCACCGGGTTGCCGGTGTACTTGCCCATCGCATCGCCCGGGGAGGGGCCATCGCCGGTCACATCGACGAAGCCCTCCAGGATCAGCGGACCGAAGTGCTCCGGAACATGCAGCTCGTAGTCCCCCACTTCCATCTTCATCTTGCCCAGCATGCGCCGACCGCCTGGAGCGGCGCTGTCCGGGGCGAACAGGTCGAGGTCGACGCTGCCGGTGCAGTCGCAGATCAGCCGCCCCGACAGCACCACCCGATCCCCCTCAATGCCCGCGAACGGATCCGGGTTGCCCCCTGGTCCTGCCGGACTCGCCCCGCCCGGTCCACCACCCGGTGCGCCCGGTGCCGCCGCCTCATGCACCGGCCCTCCACCCCGTGCGCCGGCCTCCAGGGTCAAGGTGACGTCTTCGAGGTCGACTGTGCCAACCTCCAGCCAGACCGAGGCGAACGGATCGTCTCCGGTGGGTCCGTCGGAGTCGGCGTCCTGGAATGCCTGAAGCTCCAGCCGCCCCAGACCGCTGGGCACACTCAGCTCGAACTCACCGGGAAAATCGAGCAGGATCTTGCCCTTTCCCGCCACTCCGCCCGGTGCTGCGGCATCGGGCACCCGAACGTCGATGTCTACCGGCAGGTCGGTGATCACCGAGTCGATCACCCCGCGAACCACCACCTTGTCACCCTCAACATCCGAGAACGGAATCGCACTGCCCCCGCCGATCCCGCCCTCGCCATGCTCGCCCTCGTGGGCGGCATAGAATGCCGGATCCAGTGGGACTTCCTCGCCAGTCACCCGCTCCAGGCAGGCACTCAGCAGCAGCAGGACCATGGCGGTGCCTCCGAGGGCGAACATAGCATGGTGACAGGGCACCCTTAAATGGTGCCTCCAGCTAGAAACATGAGAGAAAGACCCCAGAAACCCGCCCCGAAAACGCCCGAGGTTCGTTTCCCTCCCAGACCGGAGCAATTCTAGAGATGCGCATGCTCATACTCGCCCTGGCAGGCTGCGAAGGAGACGGGCTCCTCAGTGGAGACGCCCTGGCGGAGCTGTCGGACATCCCGCCGCTGCCGAGCGAGCCGGCGTGGGCGGTGCGGTGGCATGCTGGCGACGAGGGGCTGCTCGCGGACTGTGACCTCATTGAGGTCGGCGAGTATGAGCCGGACCTGGTCCAGGGCCGGGTCTATGCCGAGTCCCCCGACATCACCGATGCACCGATCTGGCTGGAGGGCGGGGGCGGATCGTATCGCTGGGCGCTGGCCCTGCTGGTGCTGGTCAACCCCGAGATGTACGACCCGGGGGCCAGCGAAGAGGAGCTGCTCGCGGAGCTGGGCGTCTGGGGGGCCGTGGACTCACAGGCGCTGATGCTGGGCGAGGGCGACACCGAGGCGCTCATTGAGGACCTCCGCCTCGAAGGCGACGAAACCGGAGACCTCACCGATGGCGGCCGGTGGGTCGGCATGCTCCCGGAGCTGGCCCTGGCCCGGGAGTCGCTGCCCGCGGCGCTGTATCCGCTGTCGGAGGCGGACTGGGAGGAGCAGGGAGAGGAGGGCCTCCGTGTGCTGTCCGTGGAGTGGCTCTCCGACGCCGCACAGCAGGTGCTCTCCGGCGAGGAGCTGGGTGGGCTGACCTCGGAGTGCGATCAATGAGCCTGAGTCCAGCCGAGTTCCAGACCCTCTACACCGACTACGGCCCGGCGGTCCGCGCCCGCTGTCGGGCGATCTGCGGCAACGAGGCCGATGCTGACGAGGCACTCCAGGAGAGCTTCCTGCGCGCCTGGAAAGCCCGCCGCCGCTTCGACGGACGCTACCCCCTCGCCTGGCTTCAGACCATCGCCCGCAACACCTCCCTCGACATCCTGCGCAAGCGCCGCCCCTGGCAGGACGATCCCCTCACCTGGCTCAGCCTCCCGGCCCCCGAGCGCGGCAGTGCAGGCTCCCAGCTCGACGTGCGGCGGCTGCTCGATCGCTTCGGTGCCCAGGACGCCGCCCTCCTGCGACTCCGGCTGGGCGAGGGCTGGCGGATCCGGGAGATCGCCGAGCACTTCGACACCTCCCAGCGCAGCATCCGGCGAGACCTCACCCGCCTGGAGGCCCGCGCCCGTGCCCTGCTCGGCACCGACACCCTCACGCTCGCTACAGAAGCATCACCATGAGGCCCAGGACCATGCCCGCAGACACCCCCCACACCGAGGCGTTCACCCGACTGGAGCTGGAGCGATGGGCGCTCGGACGCCTGGAGCCCGCCCGTGCGGAGGCCCTGACGTCCGCCCGTGCCGCCGACCCCGACCTCGACGAGCGCGCCCAGCACATCCAGGCCGAGATCCAGTCTGCTGCCCGGGACATGCCGCCGCTGCACCTGCCCGTCGAGGCCGATCCCTGGTGGCGTCGCCTGCTCACCCCGCCCCCGATGGCATTCGCTGGCCTCGCCCTGGCTGCCGCAGTGACCCTGGCGGTGATCCTCCCCGACGAACCCACCCCTGACGGCAGGATGCTCACCCGGGGAGCGGGCATCGGGCTTCAGATCGTTCGAGTCCGCGACGGGCAGGCCGACAACCAGGCCAGCCTCATCCGCGCCCAGACCGGCGACCGAATCCAGTACACCCTCACCGCCGAGTCCGACGGCCACGTCGCGGTCTACAACCTCCAGGACGACGGCACGATCAAGGCCTACCGGACCAGCGAGCCGATCTCGAGCGGCGAGACGGTGGAGAGCGCGGTGCTGCTCGATGACTACGCCGGCAGCGAGCGCATCTTCTTCCTGCTCGACGCGGAGCCGATCACCGATGAGATGGTATCTGGCGCGGTCCAGCGGGCATGGCGGGCGCCGCTGGCGGATCTCGATGTCCTGCCCGGTGCCGCCGAGCAGCAGCGATCAGTGCTGATCGTGAAGGGAGAGGACTCAACACCATGAGCACCGCGCTGCTGATGCTCGCTGGGATGATCGCCCGCGCCGAGACGGTGCGGGTCGGCATGTTTGTGGGGAACAACATCGGCTTTGGCGAAGACGCCGAGCTGATCTACGCCGAGCAGGAGGCCCGAGACATGGCCCGGCTGTTCCAGCAGATGGGCGCGCTGTCGCGGGACCGCACCGTCCTGCTGGCGGGTGCGGGTGTCGCGGAGGTGCGCGAGGCCGTCTTCCAGACCGAGGCTCAGATCCGCGAGATCAGCGCCCGGGGCGACGACGTCATGCTGATCTTCTTCTACTCCGGACACGCCAGCGCCGACGGACTGCACTTGTCGGGCAACCTGCTGCCGATGGCGGTCCTGCGGCGGTGGCTGGAGTCGAGCGCCGCAGAGGTTCGGGTGGCGTTCGTGGATGCCTGCGGCTCTGGTGCCCTGACCCGCAGCCGGGGCGGCACCCCGGTCGATGCTGTCGAGATCGTGGTGGACGACACCCTCACCATGTCCGGCCTCGCGGTCATCACCTCCACCGGTCCCGCCGAGGTCGCCCGAGAGGCCGACAGCTTCGGCGGCGGCGTGTTCACCCAGGCCCTTCTCAGCGGACTGCGGGGCAGCGCGGATGGCAACAATGACGGGCAGATCTCCCTGGAGGAGGCCTACAACTACGCCCGCACCGAGACCATCACCGGCACTGCCGCCGCCAGCAGCATCCAGCGCCCCGAGCGCCGCTATGACCTCGAAGGTGTCGGCGCGGTGGTCCTCACCCGGATCCCCAGCCGGGCTGCTGGCCTGCTGCTGCCGGAGGAGCTGGAGGGCACCTACACCGTCGTCTCGGTCAGCACCGGCCTGGTGGTCGCTCGTATTGAGAAGGTCGCCGGAGAGCAACGGCGCCTCGCCCTGCCGACCGGTCGCTACCTCGTTCGCAAGGTGCGGCGGGAGGATGTCCTGCTCGCTGAGGTCGATCTGGCCTGGGGCGGTGACCGCTGGCTCCAGGATGCCCAGATGGACTCCATCGCGCTGGGCGATCCGCTGGCCCGGGGCGGCTGGAACCTCCGACCGCTGCGACTCTCCATCCACGGCACCGCCGCACCCCCGCTGATGTCTGGCACCCCGGGGCACTTCGGTGTTGAGGGGGAGGTCCGCTATCTGGTGCGTCCTGGCCTGGGGCTCATTGGTGTTGCCGGCAGCGGTCGGGGGGCGATGGAGTCCTGGGGCAGCGACCTCGTGACCTCTGCCAGCCGGCTCGCCGGGGGGGTGCTCATCGAGCGTCACCAGCCTCGGCTTGATCTCTCGGTGAGTGCTGGGCTGCAGGCGGTCTGGATCACCCAGCGGCTGGACTACTTCGACTATGACGAAGGCGATGTCGAAGGTGTGGAGGTGTTCACCACCGCTGCGATGGCCCCGGGGCTGTGGGCTGGTGGTGCGATCCACCTCCCGCTCGGTCCTGTCTTTGGGCTTCAGGTTGGGGCTCGCGGCGGCATTCTCCGCGCTGAGGTTGATTACCAGCCCGCCTCGATCACGGAGCTTCAGGTCTTTAGTGGGCTCTCTGCGAGCCTTGGTGGCAAGCAGATCGCCCGCGCTGGACGTCATGAAGACTGAGTGGTGCTTTGGACCATTCGGCACTCGCGGAGGTGCAGGGCGGTCCTTTGGACATGTGGTGGGTGGCCGCAGGGCGGGGATTCACAGCGGGTGTCATGCTGGGGGTCACAGGGGAGCGGTGACCAGAGTGACCCGTAGGGGAACGTCGAGAATGCAGCCCCCTTGAGCGCAGCGACATAAGCGGGCCGAAGGCCGGCGTTGGGGCGAAGTGGCCAGAAAAAGAATGGCGCCAACGATGGCGAACCTCAACCATCCGGTGAGGGAGGACCCGCCGTCATCCCATCGCCACGACGCTGAGAAGCCCGAAGGGCGAGCAGTGCAGGGAAACAACATCTAGGACCCACGCTTCTCGCATCGCCAGAGTCAGGAGGCACTGCCAACCCCGTCTCCATCCGTGAGCTGAAGACTCTCCCCCAGAAAAGGGGACCACATGACTGGTGCCCGCTTTCCGTAGAGACACCGTGTTCCCGACGACAGTCACCCGCAGCGCACCCCGAAGCATCGGGACACGCGCGGGCAGTCGCATCAGGCAAGCGGAAGCTCAGTCGTCGTCCTCGTCCTCGTCCTCGTCCTCGTCCTCATCCTCATCCTCATCCTCATCCTCATCCTCATCCTCGTCC
>JBLHNG010000272.1:0-9960 GCA_047621685.1 Myxococcota bacterium
ACGAAGACGCGGCCACCTACCCCGACGCTCCCGAGATCGAAGACGGCTTAGACAACGACTGCAACGACGATGTGGACGAGGGCTTCGACAGCTTCGACAACGACACCGACGGCTACTCCGTCGACGACGGTGACTGCGACGACAACGACCTGTGGACCTACCCCGATGCCCATGAGTTCTGCGACGGTCTCGACAACAACTGCAACGACAGCACCGACGAGGGCTGCGACGGGGAGCTGGATGAGGAGATCATCGCGTCAAACAAGGGCGGCTGCGCGACCACCTCGGGCCCCAGCGGTCTGTGGCTGCTGGCGGCGGGCCTGATGCTGCTCCGTCGGCGCCGATGGCTGCCCCTGCTCGCCCTGCTGACAACCGGCTGCTCACATGAGAGCACCGTGCGGAACAGCTCCCGCAACCTGCTCATCGACCAGGAGCTGATCGACCTCGGCATCGTGCCGGTGGGGGTCAGCCAGACCATCGAGATCGACCTCGTCTCCGTCGGTGCTGGCACGGTCAACATCAGCGGCGTCGAGATGGACGCGGATCCGGAGTCGGCGTTTACCATCGACACCTGGCCCGAGCAGCTCAACAGCGGCGACCAGGGGGTGCTGGCGTTCACCTTCATCCCCATTGACATCGGCCCCCACCGCGCCGAGCTGATCGTCGAGTCCGACGCCAGCGATGAGTATCAGTCGATCTACTTCCGCGCCCAGGCCGCCGAGAGCAGCGTCCAGGTCTGGCCCGCTCGCATCTACTTCGGCGCGGTGGACGGCAGCGCCACTGAGCTGCTCACCATCCGAAACACCGGCGATCTGGATCTGACCCTGAGCCCGACCCTCGACGGCAATGCAGCCTTCTCCACTGACGACACCATCGAGAGCATCCACCCCGGCGAGGAGCGCCAGCTCACCGTGCGCTTCACCCCCGAGGACACCGATGCCGCCGATGCCACCCTCACTCTCAACTTCTCCGGTGGTCCGGGAGACGTGGTGATTGAGCTGCTCGGCAACGACTGCAATGGGGGCACCCCGTCGCTCTACGACATCGACGGCGACGGCTTCACCTCCTGCGCCGGCGACTGCGACGACCAAAACGCTGAGATCCGCCCCGGCGCCCCGGAGACCCTCGACGGCATCGACGAGGACTGCGACGGGACCATCGATGAAGGCACCGACGCCTACGACGATGACGGCGACGGCTTCTCCGAGCTGGAGGGCGACTGCAACGATTACAGCATCGAGATCGGTCCAGACAGCGAAGAGACCAACGGCAACGGCATCGACGATGACTGCGACGGGGTGGTCGACCTCGGCAGCGAGGATCCCGACGGCGACGGCTACACCACGCTGGGTGGGGACTGCGACGAGTCCGACGCCAGCCTCCACCCCGGCGCCGACGAGCTGGCTGACGGCATCGACAACGACTGCGACGGGGTGGTCGATGAGGGCACGTCTGCCTACGATGACGATGGAGACGGCTACTCCGAGGACGACGGCGACTGCGATGACACCGACGACTCCATCGCCCCGGATGCCACAGAGTCCGCCGACTGGCTCGACAATGACTGCGACGGCGTGGTCGATGAGGGCACCGACCACTACGATGACGACGGCGACGGCTTCACCGAGGACGGCGGAGACTGCGACGATGCCGACGCCGATGTCAGCCCCGCCGAGCTGGAGAGCACCGGGGATGGCATCGACAATGACTGCGATGGAGTCTCAGCGTAGAGCCCGGCACTGGCAGGGTCTGGCTGACGCTCAGTTCGCTGGCTCCACCACCACGCTGCCGTCGATGTCCACGGCCGTCTGTGCCAGGAGGCGGCCTTCGACCGAGGCGCCAGTGCGCAGGTCGATGGAGGTCTGGGACAGCACCACCCCTTCGAGGTGGGCGTTGGCGTGCACGGTCGCCTGCCCGGCAACCACCCAGTAGACGTTCTCGGCCCGTGCTCCGCCGCTCAGCACCACGCTGGTGGCGGTGGAGAGATCGAGGTCGTCAGAGATCTGGAGGATCGAGATGTCAGCGGCGCCGCCGTCCAGGGTCAGATCCGTCGAGATGGTGACTGAGCTGCCCCAGGTGTAGAGCCCGGGGGCGAGGGTGAGGCCGCTCAAGTCCCCGCTGCTGAGGTTGAGCTCGTCGGGAGGTGAGCTGTGTGGGGGTGGGGTCGGCGTAGTCCGCTGCGTAGACCCTCCCCGGAGACTCCACCGAGACGGAGGTTGCGTACTCGTCGGACGGATCCTGCACCAGGGAGAGGCCGGTGAGGAAGGTGGCCGCGGCGGGGCTCAGGCCCACATCTCCCCGGAGAGGGTAGAGCCGGTGACGTTGCTGATGCCGGTCTTTGCGAGGAGCAGGCAGCTGCCGGCTGAGGCTGGATCGTCGTCGCTGCCGAGGTCGACGAGGGCAGGGCCCTCTCCCTGGGGGTTCTGTGGGTTCGAGCCGGTGTCGTCGCCGGACTTGCCCGAGCAGCCGATGGAGAGGAGGAGGAGCAAGACGGAAGGTTGGTTCATCTGTTTGCTCACTTTCAGAATGGAATGGTTGATTCGCCAGAGACCTCAACACCTCAGGGATGATCCAGAGATCAAACCGAATTTCGAGGACGCTCGGGCTGCCGACCCGCAGGAGCAGGGCGACGTCAGAGGTGAAGTGGTCGCGAGTGCTCAGGCTCAGCGTGAGGGGATCCCGCCGTAGTGCCGATTGTGCTTGTTGCTCCAGCCAGACAGGCCTCCGAAACAATATGCAAAACATTGACCATTTTGTAAGTTTAAAGTGGATAATAGCGAAAAAATAGATCGACGCCGGGCGCTCTGTGGGGGCGGGTTGGGCATATAAACGGCGTTTTTCCCCGGCGGACCTCGTCTGACGCCATCTCAGTGCCGATCGCCGCTGTCATTGTCGGCCACCCCAAGGGACAACCGCCGATGATCTCCCTCGCTCAGTCCTTCGTCCAGGACGCCACGGCTTCCAGGAGGGCCGTCCAGTCATCCTCAGCGGGCAGGGAATCACAGGGGCTGCCGAACCAGGTCCATGGAGATGTAGATCCAGCCGCTGGGGGCTGCCCGCGTCTGGCTCGACTCCACCCCGGCGAGCACCTCCTCGATGGTGTTTGCCGAGTAGGCGATGCCGCAGAAGCGGTCGTACACGTAGTCGGCTCGCCAATCAGGCCAAAGGTAGCCATTGGTATAGTCGTTGAGATCCGACTCGAAGATGTTGACGATGTCGAAGTGCTCCATGTGGCACTCCGGCGTCTCTTCCCGGTTGGGGGCGTTCCCCACGATGAGACCACCTGGGATCTGTGTCCGAGCATGGTCAGTGAGGGGCGAGTACCAGTCACAAGAGACGTCGCTGTGAACTCTACCATCGCTGCCCCATCCGGAAGCGTCCGCCCCGGGTAGCGTGCAGCCAGCATGACCACGACCTCGTTGAGGGTGGGGAGGTGGGTTGTGTCATCAGCGTGTGGCACTGGATGGCCCCCACTTCCCACGACTACAGTCCCCCACAACACAGGAGCCCCCATGGGCTGGGCCGACCGCGCCATCACCATTCTCACAACCAACCGTAACGCCGTAATAAAGCCTCACGGCGGATCAATGCGCCCCCGCGTCGAGTCCGGCGCCACCGTCACCCTCCAGCCGGTCACCCTCGCAGACCTCGCCGTGAACGACATCGTGCTCTGCCGAGTCTCCGGCAACGTCTACCTCCACATCGTCAAGGCCATCCGCGGCCCGGCGGACAACCGCTCCGTCCAGATCGGCAACAACCGTGGCAAGATCAACGGATGGACCCGCACCGTCTACGGTCGCGCCATCACCATCGAAAACCCCTGATCGCCAGCCCTCACCGTGGTCCGAAAAGTTATCAATAGCAGTGTATAACGCTGTGTATTGTTTTTTGTTCGGTGCACAGAAGTCCTCGAAATGCACACTGAGGGCGCCCATACCCGCCGCCGTGGCAACGTGCTGCCGCGCGTCCAGCACCATCCTCGGAGCACCCCATGTGGACCGCAAGCCCAACCCTCACCCTCGACGACCCCACCGCCATCATCGATCCGGCACTCATCGCGTCGGGGCGAACGCTGCTGGATGCGATGCTCGCTGCGTTTCCGGCGGGCTCCCAGGCGCTCGCGGATGCGGCCCGGCTGCGCACCGGGGGGCGATTCATGGATGAGTGGCGCAGCGCGGCGGAGCTGCTCGGCATCGGCTGGCGCTCGATCGCTCTCGCCAACATTACCTATGACACCGCGATCATCACCCTGGGCTGCTCCACTGCGGCCATCGCAACCGAATCCGGCCCGATCCTGGCCCGTAACCTGGACTGGTGGCCTGAGAATGAGCTGGCCCGGGCCAGCGTGGGGGTGCGAGTGGGGCACTGGTTTGCGGCGACCTGGCCGGGCTTCTCCGGGGTGGTCACCGGCATGTCTGATCGCGGGTTTGCGGTTGCTCTCAATGCCGTCGAGCTGCACGAGAAGTCTCTGCCGACCGGCTACCCGGTGCTGCTGATGCTCCGTCGTGTCCTGGAGGATGCCCTGGACTTCGATCATGCTGTAACCCTGCTTACCGAGACAAGACTGCTGGCGAGCTGCCTGCTGACTGTGGTCGGCGTCCGCAACACGCAGCGGGTCGTGATCGAGCGCGGTCCCACAGAGGCTGCCCTCCGACGCCCCGACGGAGACGCTCCGCTCATCGCCACCAACGACTACCGGCTGCTCTACGCCCCGACCACCAGCGATGCCGCGCCGATCTACCAGACGACCTGCGCGAGGTTCGATGCCATGACCGTGCTCGCCGGGGCCCTGGAGGATCCCACCGACGCCGAGCTGCTCGCGGTGCTGACCGATGAGGACGTCTTCCAGGGGATCACCGTGCAGCACACGATCCTGCGTCCGTCGACGGGTCAGGCGGGTGTGTGGGTGCCGAGTCGGCTGATGTGACACAGGTGGGGGTGGTATCGGCTAGATTCTCCCCATGCTCATTCTCCTCTCTGCCCTCGCCCACGCCGATCCGATCCCCCTCGACCTCACCCTGCCCACACTGCAGCCAGTCCGATCGGCACTGCTGACCGAGCTGCTCGTCGGAATCGGTCAGGCCGTCAGCCCCTACCAGATCACCGGGCCGACCCAGTCGCCGGGCACCCATGGCGCATGGCAGTGCCTCGGAGTGGACAACGCCACCCTCGACATCGCCGGTCGCTGCCCGTTCACCGAGATGACCCGTCGAGCGGCACGTGATTGACTGTCCGATGGGCGCGGTGCTTGCCGCTCTATGTGGGCATTGATTCGGCCTACAGTAGTGGTGTAACTTGTGTGATTCGAGTTACGAATGATTCCCCGGTGACCTTGAAAAGCCGGTTGAGGGGCCCACGAGCAACGGGCGTTCCAGCAGACTCGGGTGAGCCGGTCGACTCCGGGGATCCCATCGACTCCGGGCAGCCGGACATCCCCTCAGAGCCGGGTGATGCGGACTGTGGATGTGTGTCTGGTGGCGGGACCGGTGGCGTGCTCTGGGGGGCGGACTGCTCCTGCTCAGCGTCCGTCGACGCCGCTCCGGTGTATAAAGCCCGCTAGATGCTCCACCTCCGCGAAGACCACTACACCATCACCACCGACGACGGCTGGCAGCTCCCGATGCGGCGCACCCTGGCCCCAGCGCGCTTCGATGCGACCCGTCGGCCCGTCCTGATCACCCCGGGCTACGGGATGAACAGCTTCATCTTCCACTACCACCCCTCAGGTCAGTCGATGGTGCGGTGTCTGGCGGAGGCGGGCTTTGAGGTGTGGACCGGCTCGTTCCGGGGGCAGAAGGCGAGCGTGAAGAAGCGCTGGCGGGCGGACCGGCCAGGGCTGCGCTCCCTGGCGGAGCGGGACGTTCCGGCAATGACCGGGGCGGTGATCGCGCGCACAGAGTCTGAGGCAAAGCGGGTCGATCTGGTCGGGGTGAGCCTCGGCGGGGCGATGACGTATGCCCACCTCGCCCTGGACCCGAACAACCGGGTCGGTGCGGTGATCACCATCGGCTCACCGCTGCGCTGGGAGGAGGCCCACCCGCTGCTGAAGGTGGCGTTCTGGTCGCGCTTCCTGGTCGGTGTGGTGCCGATGAAGGGCTCTGACCGCATGGCCCGGATGTTTTTCCCCCTGATCGCCCGGGTGCCCGGGGCGCTGTCGATCTACATCAACATCGACCACATCGACCTCACCGATGCCGAAGAGCTGATGAAGACCATCGACGTACCCAGCCGACGCATCAACCGACACATCGCCCTGTGGATGCGTCACCACGACATGGTGCTCTCCGGGGTCAACATCACGACGGCGCTGGGTGGGGTGGACAAGCCGCTGCTGGTCATCCACACCAACCGCGATCAGATCGTGCCCGAGCCGGTCTGCCTGTCGGTCACCCGGGCCTGGGGTGGGGACGACGTGACGGTGCTCAAGATCGGCGACGACGAAGACTGGTATGCCCACGCTGACCTGTTCATGGCCCCCCACGCCCCGGAGCTGGTGTTCGGTCCGATGGCGGACTGGCTGACGGACCGGCAGGCGATCTGAGCGGGAGTGAGGCGTGGCTCCTCCCGGCTGGACCCTACTGCGGGACCGGGTAGCGGGCGCGGATGCTGGCGGCGAGGGTGGGGTCGGTGTGGTTGGGGTCGAGCCAGTCTGAGAGCATCCAGGCGCGGGTGGCGGCTTCGAGATCGGTGGGGTCGGCAGCCCGGCGGCGGGCTTCGCTGCCCTGGGCGAGCAGCTGACCGGAGAGGTCTGACCACACCACTGCGATGACCGCCTCTCGACTGGCGGCGAGGTCCGCAGCATCCTCGGTGGTGTAGCGGAGGGGATCAGCAGACAGGTTGCCGTAGGCGAACCCGGTCCAGGTGGCGTCGTCGCTGGAGGTGGCTGCGGTGCGGGCCTGGGAGCCGGCGGCGGTGAAGGTGCAGGTCCGCTGCCAGTGGGCGACGGTGTAGGGGTGGCGCTTGACCACCTCGACCTCGGCAGGGGTGGCTGCGAGGTCGGCCTCCAGGTTGCGCAGCCCCTGAGTGTGGGTGGATCGGTCGGCGT
The DNA here is from genome assembly GCA_047621685.1 of Myxococcota bacterium. GTDB lineage: Bacteria > Myxococcota_A > UBA796 > UBA796 > UBA796 > JAQXDW01. The sequence goes on from JBLHNG010000272.1 coordinate 7,046, forward strand.
CACGCTGTCGGTGGTCCGCCTGGCACTGGGCGGTCTTCCGCTGGGTGGCCTGTCGCGTATTGAGCAGCGGGGCCATGGTTGCCTCGGCCTCCTGGAGGCGGCGGGCGGCGTCCTGCCGATCCCGCTTCGCGCGGCTGAGGGTGCTGGCGCGGGCGGAGAGCAGGCTGAGCGATGGGCTCAGGGCGCTGATCTCGGACTCGATCTGACCCAGCCTGCGGGCCTGGTCGTCGTCGGAGCGGCGAATCTCGTTGAGCTGGGACTCGACCTGTCCGGCGGCCTCCTCGGCGTGCTTGAGGCGGGCATCGACCTCGGCAAGCTCGCGGCGGGCGTGCGCTCGATCGGCCTCGGCGGCGGGCAGGGCAGCGTGGGCGGTGTCCTTGTCGCGTCGGGCGTCGGTGAGGTCTGCCTCGGCCTGGCAGGTGGATGCTCCCTGCTCGGCACCGCGTTGGATGGCGGTCTCCAGTGTGGCGAGCCCCTCTTGGAGGTGGGCGGCCTCGGAGCGGGCGGCTGCGAGGGCTTCGCGGGTGGCCTCCCGGGCCTCTCGGGCCTCGACCCGCTGCTGTCGGGCGTCGTCGAGGTCGGCCTGGGGGGTGTCCCCGGCGTCGAGGAGGGCCTGGTGGTGGTCGGTGGCCTCTTCCTCGGCGTCGACTGCGTTCTGATGGGCCGCCCGGGCCTCCTTGCGGGCGTCGACCGCGGCCCTCAGCTGGCTGCGGTGTGCGGGGAGGGCGGCCTCGGCCTGGGCTGCGGCCTCCTGGATCGGCTGGGCGGCGTCGAGGATGGTCTGGGCGGCAGCGATGACACGCTCGGCGTCCGAGATTGCAGCGGTGAGCTGGCTGTGGGTGGCCTGAGCCTGGGCACCGTCACGCTCGACCTGCTCCCGGGCCTGTCGGGCGGCGTCGAGGTCGATCTGTTTCTGAGGCTGGACGTGCTGCTCCAGGTCGCGGCGCGCGGTGTTGCGCTCGCGCTGCTGGCCCAGCAGCACGGTGACCTCTCTCTCCCGCTCCTGGATCGCAGCCTGTGCCTCCAGGGATGCGGCGTGCTCGACCTGAGCCGCCTGGAGGCGTCGGGTGGTCTCGGCGTCTCGTCGGCGGGCGCCTTCCAGGCGGGGGGCGGCGGTGGCGACAGCGGCTTCGGCGGCGTCTTGCTGGCGCTGGGCCTGGGCGAGGCGACTCTGTGAACGCGACAGCGCGGCCTCGACCTCTCTGAGAGACCGGGTGTTGTCGCGGAGCTGCTGGCTCAGCTCCTGGATGCGGGGGTTGGCGGCGAAGGTGCCGTCGGTGTAGCGGTGCTCCCTCGGCTCGCTGCCGGTCTGGGCCTGCTCGCAGCCAGCGGCGGTGATGCTCAGCTTGGCGGAGAGGTGAGGGCGGTCGGGGGTGCGGCTGACGATGGGGGCGTCAGACCACGGCGAGGTGGCCCAGCACTCAGCGAGGGCCTCAGACACCGCGTCGCGATGGGCGGACGGGCCGGCTACACTCAGGTGCATGCCGCCCCACTCTTCGCTGCGCAGTGCGGCCCACCATGCCGAGGCCTGCGCGGCATCTTCTGGGGCCTCGGCGAGCTGTCGGGCGCCGGAGAGCCGGACCAGCGCGCCGCCGAGATCGCCTTGTGCCGCGGCCTGGTCCGCCTGCGCTCTGAGGTCGTCTGCCCATGTCGCCCCGATGCGATCCCGGTCCGCCGCCAGCACCGACAGCGGGTGGTGGACCGCGCACTGAGAGAGCACGGCATGGGCCTCGGCCGGGGGGCGCTGTGCGACATCGGCCCGGACTGCGGCGAGGGTGGTCACGGTGTGGTCGTTTAGCCAGGCGCGGGGCGGCTCGTAGCGACTGGCCTCGGCGAGGAGCTGTCCGACCGCAGCGAACCGGCGGGCCTCCAGATCGGCGGCGATCTGGGCATCGAGCAGCACCATCACCTCTCCCCGGGCGTCCGCCAGTCGCTGCTGGGCCTTTGCGGAGCCAGGCCGGGCGTATGCTGCGCGCTCATAGGACTTGTAGGCCGACTCCCAGTCCTGTCCGATCGCGGCGCTGTCGCCAGCTCGGATGTGTCGGCCGGAGGTACAGCCGATGAGCGCGGTGAGGAGGAGCGGGGCGAGGATGAGGCGCATGGTCGGATCTCGATGGTATGGGAGCCTCAGACGGTGGCGTGTGCGCTTTGTTTCACCCGACTCTGCAACCGTTTGTCACCACAGGATCTCAACCCCGATCAGTCGGTCTCCAGCAGCGCCTGGTAGACCGACCGTCGGGGCAGGTCCAGGGCACCCGCCAGCGCCTCAGCCAGGACCTTGCGGGGCACGCCGTGGGGGGCGAGGATCTTCGCTGCGGCCAGGGCACGCTCGATCTGGGCGGCGTCTTCGTTGGCGTCGGAGGGGGCGACGATGACGGTGAACTGGCCGCGGACCTTCTCCTCTTCGGACAGCTCGGTGTGAAGCTCGGAGAGTCGGCCGCGTCGGTAGCGCTCGTAGGTGCGGGTCAGGTTGCAGGCGAGGCACGCCTGACGGTCGCCGAGGACCTCGATGAGGGTCTCGAGGAACCGCAGCATCCGGTGGGGGGCTTCGAAGAAGATCAGCGGACCGGGGTGGTGCTTGAGCGGGATGAGGGCGCCCTTGCGCTTGCCGTCGGCGCGGGGGAGGAAGCCGACATGGCAGTACCGCTGGAGCGGGATGCCGCTGGCGATGAGGCCGGTGAGGGAGGCGGAGGGGCCGGGGACGCTGACGATCTCGATGTCCGCTTCGATGGCGGCGCGGACGAGGGTGTAGCCCGGGTCGTCGAGGAGGGGGGTGCCGGCATCGGAGACGATGGCGATGCGATCGCCGTCCTGGAGGCGCTTGATGATGCCGGGGGTGCGGCGGTCCTCGTTGTGGTCGTGGTAGCTCGTGAGCTTGGCCTGGATCTCAAGGCGGCGGAGGAGATTGAGGGTTT
>JBLHNG010000273.1:0-9927 GCA_047621685.1 Myxococcota bacterium
GTCGACCTCGGAATGGAATTCGAGCGCCGACTGGGGGTGACGATTCCCGAAGAGGTCACCGCGATCAACACGATCTCCCGCCTCGTTGCCTTCCTCCACTGAGGGCTGTTGGACTGACTCCACTAAAGCAAACCAAAAACTGTCCTTGATCGGGTAGGGGCAGGGTGGATTAGTACGTAGTGTCACTCTCGACACGTCCACAGCTGTGGGCACTGCGGACACCATGAGCCTTGAGCAGATTCTCCAGCAGCGTTTCGGTCACCCGGCCTTCCGTCCACGTCAGCAGGAGATCATCGAGCACATCACCTCGGGGAAAGATGCCCTGGTCGTGATGCCGACGGGCGCGGGCAAGTCGCTGTGCTACCAGCTGCCGGCGCTGGCCCGTGGTGGCACCACCCTGGTCGTCTCTCCGCTGCTGTCCCTCATGAAGGATCAGGTCGACAGTCTGGTGGCGCTGGGGATCAAGGCCACCTTCATCAACTCCTCCATCTCCACCGGCGAGCGCCGGATGCGGCTGGATCAGGTCCGGCAGGGTCTGTGGGAGATGGTCTACGTCGCCCCGGAGCGGTTCACCCCGCGGTTCATCGCCTCGATGCAGAACGTCGATCTGCGGCTGCTGGCGATCGACGAGGCCCACTGCCTCTCCCAGTGGGGGCACGACTTCCGGCCAGACTACCTGAGGCTGGGCCGGGTCCGCCGAGAGCTTGGCAACATCGCCACCGTCGCCATGACCGCGACCGCCACCCCCCGGGTGCAGGCCGACATCCTCGACACCCTCGGCATCCCCGAGGCCGAGCGGTTCATCACCGGCTTCGACCGGGAGAACCTCCACCTCGAGGTCATCGACACCCCCAAGGACGCCGACAAGAAAGACGCCCTCGCCGATCTGGTCCGCACCTCCGAAGCCCAGAGGGGCGGCCCTACCCTGATCTACTGCGCGACCCGCAAGAACGTCGAGAAGGTGAAGTGGGCGCTGGTGGAGAAGGGCATCCCGGCGGCGATGTACCACGGCGGCATGGACCACGAGGATCGCATCCGGATCCAGGATGGCTTCATGAACGACAAGTACTCCGTCGTTGTCGCCACCAACGCGTTCGGCATGGGCGTCGACAAGCGCAACGTGCGCACCGTCATCCACTGGGAGATGCCTGGCACGGTCGAGGCCTACTACCAGGAGATCGGCCGGGCCGGTCGAGATGGAAAGCCCAGCCGGATCGTCCTGTTCTTCCGCGGCAGCGACCGGCGGACGCAGGAGTTCTTCATCCGGATGTCGCACCCCTCCGCGGACAACATCCACCGGATCTGGAACCGGCTGCTGGCGGAGAAGGCCAACCCGGTCTGGCTCGACCTGGAGACCCTCTCCGGGGCCCTGCCCGAGGACGGCAACGAGCGCGAGGTCTCCAGCTGTCTGCGCACACTGCAGCGTGAGGGCTACACCCGGCGCATCAACCCCAACGACCGCGCCGGAGAGGTCGTGCTCTCCCCGGGCGCGGAGACTGCAAAGATCAAGGGGCTGCGGGGGGCGGTGCTGAAGTGGCTGCTCAACGAAGCGAGCGTCCGCGCACACGTCTCCAACCGCCCGCTCAACCTCTCCACCCCCCTCAAGGTCTGGCCCGACAAGGTCGCCCGAGAGCTGGGCATGGAGCGCGATCAGACCACCGCCGCGATCCGGGGCCTGGAGGATCGCGCCCTGATTCGCTGGAACCCGGCAGACCGCACCGGCGGCGTGGAGCTCCTCAAGCCGGACGAGCCCCTCCTGCTCGATGAAGACGACATGAAGAAGCGTCGGGAGCGGGAGTACGAGAAGGTCATGAAGATGGTGGGGTATGCCCGCTCGCTGTGTCGGCGGCGCTACCTGCTGGAGTACTTCGGCGAGGTTCCCCCGTGGGAGCGCTGCGGCACCTGTGACGCCTGCCGGGAGGGCAGCAAGAAGGGTGGCCCCCGCAAGCTCTCCCCAGACGAAGAGCTGGTCGTGCGCAAGCTGCTGGCGTGCATGGCACGCATGAAGCGGGCCTTCTCCAGCAACATGATCGCCAAGGTCGCCAGCGGCTCCTCCAGCAAAGCGGTGAAGAAGTTCCGGTTCGACCAGCTCTCCACCTACGGCATCCTCAAGGATTGGACCGCCCGACAGATCCAGGACCTCCTCACCGAGCTGGCCCATGCCGGTGCGGTGAAGTCGGTGTTCACCACCCGCCAGATCAGCGGGCGGGAGCAGACCTACGCCGAGCTGGAGGTGGCGGAGCCACTGGGTTGGCAGGTCATGCGTCAGCAAGCGCCGGAATTCACCATGCGCTGGCCGTCCAACAGCCGAATCTCCAAGCGCGCCCGCCCCGCCGCCACCAGCCGCCTCGACGACGCCCCCCCCGAGCTGCTCGAAGCCCTCCGGGAGACCCGCCGAAAGCTCGCCACAGCCAGCGACGTCCCGCTCTATGTCATCGCCCCCAACCGCACTTTAGAGGCCATTGCGGCAGACCGCCCCATAACGAAGGAGAGCCTGCTGAAGGTCCATGGCATGGGGTCGGAGCGGGTGCGTCGGTATGGACGGGCGCTGATGGATACTGTGCGGACCTGGGCTGGGTAGGGGCTGCTCTGAAAACCACTCGGCGCTCTGAGGTCATCGGGACGGGTCAGTGAGCGAGCCGACGTGCGGTGAGGTCCTGGTGTCGGACTGGGTCCGCTGGGCGGGTGTTCGTGCAGCCCTTGAGCGACGCGACATAAGCCGCTGGAGCGGGCACAGCCGAAGGCCGGCGTTGGGGCGAAGTGGCCAGAAAGAGGATGGCGCGGAGGATGGCGGACCTCAGTGCATGGGTGAGGGAGGGCCTTTGGAATCGAGAACCACGAGGCTGAGAGCGCCCCTGGCTGAGAGCGCCCCTGGCTGAGAAGGCTGAAGGGCGGGCAGGACTGGTTGGAAAGATCAAAAGCAGAGATGGGCGAATCCTTGAAGTACGGCGGTACTGCAAACCCCGTCTCCGTCCTTGGGCTCTGATCGCTACGGGTCCCCTCCGTGGTCCGCGCTGCACTCCCTGTCGGCGTCCCCTCTTGTGCGACTGCCCGCCTCACCAGCCTCGGGTCGCTTGCTGTCTGCGGCCCCGCCAGAGAATCTGGCGTGCGGGGCCTCCGACACGGCCCACTGCGGTGTCCCCTTGCGCGCGCCCGGGCGGACTGAGACTCCAGATCAAGCGATCCAAAACAATACAATCAACAAAATTAGGGGGGAAGGCAGCCACCTGACCGGCTTCGTCGGACTCACCCCGTCCCCGCTCCTCTCCCCGAATCAGCAATCAGCCCGTCTGACGACCGGCACTTGCTGAACTCAGTGTCAGGTCCGTGAGGCAGCCACCTGACCGGCTTCGTAGGACTCACCCCGTCCCCGTACCGTGTCCCGAATCGGCAGTTTACCCCGCCTAAAGGCCGGCTACTGCCGTGACTCAGTGGGCAGTACGAGAGAAGGCACCCACCCGACCGGTACTTGCCGGCACTCAGCGGTGGGTCAGTGAACACGAACTCCCGCTGCTCAGGGACACCGGGGCACAGCCGGATCAATACCAACAGTGCCCCCACCATCCGGAATCTCCACCGTGCAGGTGTGATCCACTCGACCCTCCTTGAACCAACGGATCGTGTGGACCCCGGGCTCGACCCCAAGCTCGACCGGTGCAATCCCGACGTCGAGGCCATCCACCGAGACCAGGACCTCGCGCCCCCACCGCTTCCAGGCGCTGTCCGCCCTGACCATCAAGGTGACGAGACTGGGCTCATCCTCGACCGCCTCGGGGACCGGGGTGGAGGGACGGGGAGGTGGGGGGGGGGTGGGCTCCTCGACGGTCTCGACGAGGCCCTCCTCGAAGGTCAGGCCGGAGTCCTCTTCCACCTCCGCGATCGGCTCATCCGGCTCGGCGGGTGCGATGAGTCCGGTGTCGTCGATGGTGCCCACGCTCATCTCCCAGACCGCGCCGCCGACCGGAGGGGCGTCGGTGCCCCAGTTCACCAGGGTCTGCCGGGCGTCGTTGAACGCAGTGCAGGCCACCGGGACGCCGGAGATGAGCAGGGCCGCGTCCTCGCCGGGCGCGAGGATGGCGGCGGTGCGGACCTCCTCGGGGCCGGAGGTGCAGGAGATGGTGATGCGCTGGTCGGAGGGGTTGGAGGCGAGGAGGACTGGACCATCATGGAAGAGCCCTTCGATGCCACCGGGCTGCTGACTTACCCACAGCCCTCCACCCAGCGCCCCGGCACCAAGGACGCCCAGGAGCGGCAGCGCCAGACAACCAAGCGCCGCCCAGCGTCCGCGCTTTGGCCCATCCTTCGCAGCCGGTGTGGGCTTCGCAGCCGGTGTGGGCTTCGATGCAGGTGTGGGCTTTGATGCAGGCTGTGCCGCAGCCTTCTGTTCAGGACGCTGTTCAGCCGGAGCCTGCCGAGGGGGCGGTGCAGCCTGGGCGGCCTGGATGGTGCGCAGCATCTCACCGGCATCCGAGAAGCGCGCCGAGGGCTTGATCCGGGTGGCCTTGTAGATGGCCTGAGCGAGCCAGTCCGGGGTGTCCGGGCGGCGATCGCTGACGTGGGGGATGCCCTGGCCGGCGTGGAGACGGGCGTAGGTGGCCCGTGGCAATCCACGGGGAAACGGCAGCGCGCCGGTCAGGGCTTCGTAGAGGGTCACCCCGAGGGCGTAGACGTCGCTGGTCGGGGTGGGATGGGCACGACTGCGCCACAGCTCTGGCGCCATGTAGTGCACCGAGCGGCCCTCGGTCAGCGCGATGCCGAAGCCGGTCAGCCGGGGGCCGAGGGGGGTCATCTGGATGCGGGCGGGGTGGATGTCGCGGTGGACGAGCCGGCTGGCGTGGGCCTGGGCGAGTCCTGGCAGCAGCCCGGCTCCCAGCGCACCGGCGGTGGAGATCTCCAGCGGACGGCTGCGCAGCTGCTCGGCGAGGGTGGGGCCTTCCAGCATCGCGGTGGCCACCCAGAGGCCATCGTCCTCCTGGTGGACGCCAAAGACCTCCGCGATGCCCGGCGGACGAAGGCTCTCCAGCCGAGACAGCTCCGCGACCAGCACCGCCGCGATCTCTTCGGAAAGATCCGGCAGCCGCTGGAGCAGCACGGCTCGCCCGCTCCGGGCGTCTTGACCCTGGAAGCGCTCCTTGTCGAGGCTCGCTTCGATGGTGTAGTTGTGGATCTGTCGGCCGATCATCGCCTCACTCCCTAACCGACTGGACAAGGCGGCTCCCGAACTTCGGCCGGATGAGCCTCGCCGCCCCGGCACTGCGACATCGGAGTCTCACCACATGCCCTCTCCCTTCCCCAACCTCCCCGCCGCACAGCGCGGAGCTGTCCGCTGCCTCACCCACCGCTCCACGGTGCTCGCTGGCAACCCCTGGGGCGACCCCACCGAGCGCGACCTCTGGGTCTACACCCCGGCTGGCGCTGAGGACACCCCCCTCCCCGCAGTCCTCCTGCTCGCGGGCTTCGCAGGCACCGGCGAGGGCATGCTGGCGAGGGGTCTCACTGAAGTCTCCATCACCAGCCGCATCGATCGGCTGATCGCGAATGGGTGTCCGCCATTCATCGCGGTGCTGCCCGACTGCATGACCACCCTCGGCGGCAGCCAGTTCATCGACTCTCCCGCGCTGGGCGCCTACGGCAGCTACCTGACCGACGAGATCATGCCGTTCATCGACGCGACCCTGAAGACCACTCGACGATGGGGCGCGACGGGGCGGAGCAGCGGTGGGTTCGGGGCGCTGACCCTGGCGATGCGCTCACCGGGCACCCTGGATGCCGTCGCCTGCCACGCCGGGGACATGGGCTTCGACCTCTGCTACCTCGGCGACATCCCCTCCGGGCTCTCCGCCATCCGAGCCGCTGGCGGTCCCCGGGCGCTGGTGGACGCCTTCTGGGCCGCCTCTCGTCCCTCCGGCAGCATGTTCGCCGCCCTCAACCTGCTGTGCATGTCCGCCGCCTACTCCCCAGACCCCGACGCCGCCGACTTCCCCGCCCGGCTGCCGGTGGACTGGCAGACCGGGGTGGTCGACTTTGACACCTTCGACGCCTGGCGCGCCTTCGATCCGGTCCGACGCATTGAGGATGCGGCTGCACAGGATGCCCTTCGCGCGCTGTCGTTTCTAATGCTGGACGCCGGAAACCGGGACGAACACCACCTCCACCTCGGCGCCCGGCAGCTCGTTGCTCGGCTTAAGGCGCTCGATATTCCGCATACCTATGAGGAATTTCCCGGCGGACACCGGGGCACCAGTCACCGCTACGACATCAGTCTCCCCCGACTGGCTGCGGCCCTCCATGAGGATGGATGAAGGATCATTCTGGTGTAGGCTCATGCGGGCCGGATATAGCGGTCCGGCCCCAGGACCTTCGGAGTGCCCGTGATGTTGCCAGCCTTGATCTCAGTGCTCAACATCGCCGCGGCGCAGGATACCCTCGAGGTCAAGAACGACGAGATCCCGATCACGCTGAAGCTCCCTCGAAACGAGCAGGGCGCAGTCGGCTGGCAGTGGTCGCTGATGCCAGAGCCGGACGTCGACATCTCCCTGAGTCGCTACGAGCCCACCCCCGCGCTGTTCGCCCTGGGCTGGTCGGAGAACTTCCAGCCGGACCTGGAGCGGTTCGACCTGGAGATTCTCAGCGCAGACTTCTTCTCAGAGCTGACCCACCTCGACGACTCTGAGGGTGTCACCCTCGGCGAGATCACGGTTCGCCGCGAGTCGGTCGAGCCGCTGGGCACCACCGTGATCATCGACTTCGACTCCATCCAGGCCTTCGAGCCCCTTGAAGAAGGTGGCGAGATCCCGCCACCGCTGACCCTGAACAACCGGGTGATGTACTTCGAGGTCGAGGCCGGCTTTGCGTTCATCACCGGCCTCGTTCCGGCCCCCGAGGAGGAGCCACTGCCCCTTGAGGAGGGCGAGGAGCCTGCTCCCAGCGCACTGGACGAGGCGTTCACCGACGTCCTCTCCACCATCAACCTCGTCAAGCCCGCCCTCAAGGATGACGCGCTGCCCTACGGCGAGTACACCGCCGAGGGCGGCTATGCGCTGACCTTGCCGGAGAGCTGGCGCGGGCTGACCGCTCGGGAGATGTCCATCATCTCCACCTCCCGAATCTCCGAGGGCCCCTACGAGGGCTACCGGGCGCTCCAGGTGTTCCTCGACCCCGCCAACATCGACGGCGAGGACACATTCACCTGCGGCATCTACTCCACCGGCTCTCGCCCCGTCGAGGTCCTCGCCCCCGACAAGTCCAGCCAGCATGCCAAGAATTACCGGATCCAGGCCCGGGTGATGCTGAAGGGCGGCAGCTTCAAGATCACCTCTGGCGGAACCGGCGAGACGGTCAAGGCAGAGATCGGCGCGACCGCACCCACCGAGATCGCTCCAGACGCCATCGGACGCCTGGAGGTCCTCCCCCTCGGAGACCGCGACGCCTACCTCTGGCACGTCAACGGCATGCGAAGCGGCAAGCAGGTCCAGGTGGCGACGTACTACACCGCCTATGACAACCTTGGTCTGAACTGCTTTGTGGTCGCGGGCGAGGGCGAAGATCACCTGATCACGGCCTTCGAAGAGTCGATGCGAACCATCGCAGTGACCGACCCCGAGTCGCACCCGATGGTGCTCAGCTTCATGTCCAGATACCGGCGCTGGTGGCCCTACGCCCACCCCGCGCTCCAGCTGTACTGGCTCATCGTGCCGCTGTTCCTCCTCGCGTTGGTTCCGATGGCTCGGGACTGGTGGGAGAGCCGTGGGTGAGCTGGCTGCGCTTCGTGCGCGGCTCAGTGCGCTGCTGCCGGGGGCTGGAGAGGCCCTGAGTGTCGATCCTGGAACCGGCGAGCGCACCCTCAACCTCAGCGGCTTCACCCTGACCACCAGCCAGACCGGTCGGCTCGTTTCGATGTCGGGCCTGGAGCCGCTGCACGTCCTCATCCTCGATGGCAGTCCCCTCGGGGTGGCCGGCGCGATGGCGATCGTGGAGGCAAGGCAGCTCCAGCGGCTGCACACCCTGTCGATGTCCCGCTGCAAGCTGACCGACGCGGTGGTGCAGGTCCTCGCCGCCGCCCCCAGCCATGCCAGCCTCCGCACCCTGCGCCTCGCTGGAAATGGGCTGGGTGATGCCGCGGTCCATGCAGTGACCGACAGCGTTCACCTCCGGCAGCTCACCCACCTCGATCTCTCCGACAACCGCATCACCGACCTCGGCGCCCGATACCTCGCCGCAGCCCCCGGAGTGCGACAGCTTCGCGCGCTGGAGCTGTCTGGCTGTGCGATCACCGAGCATGGCCGGAAGCTGCTGTTCTACTCCCACAGCCTCGCCTTCGTCATCCGCACCCGGTTCGATCCTGCCCGCAACGGATCGAAGACCCCGCGCAACGACGGGTAGATCCGAATCGCTACCCCCCTCGAATAACCGGGAACGATCCTTGCTTTTGACTCTGTCATCTCAAAGGAGGACCGAGCAATGAATGCGTTTGTAAGGATCATCTGGATCGTGGTCATCTTCAGTGTGACGACCGTGGGCTGGTTTGTGCTGGGCGGGGTGATGAGCAACCGCACCAGCCAGCAGGAGTACGCGCTGTCGGGCAAGGTCGCGGACCTCTGGGGCACCCCGCAGAGCCAGCCTGCGCCGACCCTGAGCTTCCACTGGAAGGTCGAGGAGACGGTCACCGAGCGGGTCCGGGATCCAGAGACCAAGGCGTTCGTTGACCATCAGCGCATCGTGGTCCGGGACTTCGTCGAGCCCATGCACCTCGCTGGCAGCACCATCGAGGTTGACCTCGATCTCGACGCCCGCCGCAAGGGGCTGCTGTGGTTCTCCCTGTACGACGTCGACTTCGAAGCGGCCTACCACTACACCCACCGGGGCGAGCTGAGCGGGAACCTGGAGATCATCTTCCCGTTCCCGGAGTCCTCCGGTCTATACGACCACTTCCGGTTCGCCATCGACGGCGAGGTCGACGAGGACATCCAGCCCGACGCCGGCATGATCCGGGCGGTGATTCCGGTGGAGCCGGGCCAGGAGGTCGACATCGCGGTCGGCTACCGGTCGAGGGGGGCAGACAGCTGGAGCTACGTGCCCTCCCAGGGGATCGCCGCGCTCAACGACTTCACCCTCAACATGACCACCGACTTCGGCGACATCGACTTTCCCGCCTACACGCTCTCCCCCTCCAGCAAGACGCAGGACGGAGAGGGCTGGGCGCTGACCTGGGCGTTTGATCGGGTGGTGACCGGCCACGGGGTCGGCATGACGATGCCCGAGCGCATCCAGCCCGGCTTGCTCGCCCAGCAGATGTCGTTCTCCGCGCCGATCTCTCTGGGCTTCTTCTTCCTCATCCTGTTCGTGCTCTCGGTCCTCAAGAAGATCCCGATCCACCCGATCAACTACATGCTGCTGGCCGGCGCCTTCTTCGCCTTCCACCTGCTGTTCGCCTACTCCGCTGATCACCTGCCCGTCGAGGGAGCCTTCGCCCTCTCCGCGCTGACCAGCATGGCCCTCGTCGTCAGCTACCTGCGCCTCGTCGTCGGCAGCAAGTTCGCCTTCGGCCCCGCAGCAGTCGCGCAGCTCATCTACCTGGTGGGCTTCTCACTGGCGCACTTCTGGGACGGCTACACCGGGCTGACTGTGACGGTGTTGTCCATCGCTACGCTGTTTGTGCTGATGCAGCTGACGGGTCGGGTGGACTGGGAGCAAGAGTTCAAGAACGCCCGGAGGTAGGCCCGCCGGGGAAGGATGCGGCGCTTGTTGAGGTTCAGGACGGTCCCTTCTGGCTGCGGATGGTGGTGAGTAATTGGTGTCATGCTGGGGGGTCGCAGGGGGGCGTGGACTGGAGAGAAGCCGCTGTAAAGCGGCGAACGTAGAGAGTGCAGCCCCCCTTGAGCGCAGCGCCACAAGCAGGCCGGAGCGAAGCGACTGCCTGCGCTGGTG
>JBLHNG010000274.1:0-9916 GCA_047621685.1 Myxococcota bacterium
CCTCTGGCTGGTTCCGGCTGGCGTCGTCGGTGTCGATGACCACCAGGGAGCCGGAGTCGCCCGGCGCGCTCACAAACCGGCTGGGATGTCGGGGGACGATGGCGAGGTCGGCGTAGTAGCGGGCCGGATCCTGGCCGATGTTGGCGTCGATGTCCTGGGAGGGGTGGGGTTGGGAGATCCCCACCGCCACGATCATGCCGAGCTGAATGCCGGAGCGCTGGCCGATCTTGCGCACCGGCTTTCCGATGATGTCCATGCTGTCGTAGTCGATGGGGTACACCCGACCCAGCGGCTCAGTGGACCGCTGAGCACCGTCCATTGACAGCAGCGTGTTCTCCCTCGCCACACCCTCCGACAGCTCGGCGAACGAGGCATCGATGATCATGTAGGTGTTGGGCTCGTCGACGCCCCTGAGCCAGGCCTCGTCTGCGAGGTGGTGGAGGGTGCGTCGGACCATTGCGATGCGCTGTGCGCCGGGGGCGTAGTCGGGTCGGTAGAGGGACTGGCCGGGCTCGGGGCCGATGTGGTGGTTGGTCAGCAGGCCGACCAGTTCGGGGTGGGCTGTGTCCCGGACCAGGCAGCCGAGGGTGCCGCTGTGGGAGGTGAAGCCGCCCTCTGTGGCGCGCCCGTAGCTCAGCCGGCATCCTGGGCGAAGCGGCGGCCAGGGCGGGGGATCCGACCAGCGGAGGATGGAGCGAAGCGCCTGGTTGGACTGCCCCAGCCCGGGAAGCGGCGCCTGGATGGGATCGGGGTTGATCTCGACGGCGTCGGTCAGCGCGAACATGGAGCGGTCTGTGGACTCAATGACCTCGGGAATGCGGGCCTGGGCGTCGAGGGCTGATTCTGGGAGGCGTCGGGAGACGTAGAAGATGATGCACGGCGCGCCGGTGGGGGTGTCGTCTGAGGTGAAGTTCTTGCGACCGAGTGCGGTTCGCAGTCCGAGACGCAGCAGGAGGCCGTGGTTCTCCGCCCGGACTCGAGCCAGCTCGCGGAGGGTCGTGGCCTGTCGGCTCATGCGCGCATCGCCCGCCGGATGTCGCTGGGCAGCCGGGTGGTGTGGTCGAGCCGCACACCCTCCCAGACTGCGGACGCGGCCTGCACCCCGCGCAGATCAGCACCGCGCAGATCGGCTCCCCGGAGCACTGCACCCTCCAGCCATGCCCCGCGTAGGGAGGCCCCGGAGAGGTCGGCTCCAGAGAGGTCGGCCCCGCTGAGTCGGGCGTGACGGAGGTCCGCTCCAGAGAGGTTGGCCCCAGCAAATATGGCTTCGACCGCGCTCAGGCGTCGGGTGCCCCGGCGGGCGGTCACCCGGGTGAGGCAGGCCCCGGTGAGATCCGCCCGGTCCAGCCGCACCCCATGGAGTGCTGACCCGGTGAGGTCTGCCTGCTTGAGGTCGACGTCGGAGAGCTGGCATCCCGAGAGGTCGATGCCGCGGAGGATGGCGCCCGGCACCAGCGAAATGCTCGCGGGCACCGGTCCGGTCCAGCGGGTGGTGTTGTCGGTGAGCGCGGCCGAGAAGCAGGCTCCCTCCAGTCGGGCTCCGCTGAGGTCCGCACCGCGCAGATCGGCTCCGGCAAAGTCCACCTCTCTGAGGTCTGCGCCGCACAGGAGTGCTTGTCTAAAGACCACGCCATCCCCACGATGGTTGCTGCCGAGGATGGCACCGACGAGCACCGCGCTGGAGAGATCCGCACCGGTGAAGTCGACCCCGGTGAGGGTGGCGTTGGAGAGGTTGGCGCTGGTGAGGTTCGCCCCGGTGAGGTCCACCTGACACAGGGTGCTGCCCTTCATGGACGCGCCGGGGAGCTGGATGGCGGTGAGGTTCGACCCGGTGAGGTTGGCTCCGGTGAGGTCTGCCCCGCGGAGGCTCTCCGGGTCGGGACCGAGGAGCCGGAGTCGTGCGCCGGTGAGGTTGGCTCCGGCGAGGTTGAGGGTGCGGTCCCGGTAGCGGGTCAGCCGGATCCCGGGCGCAGTGGCGCCGCTGAGATCGGCACCACCGCGCTGGCTGTTGCCGAGCAGCACGCCGGTGAGGTCTGCCCCACGGAGCTGGATGCGCCGGAGGTTGGCGCCGGAGAGGTTGGCGCCGGAGAGGTTGGCGCCGGAGAGGTCTGCCCCGACGAGCGTCACCTCGGAGAGGTCGCGATGAGACAGCGAGACCCCGGGTGCGCTGATCCCGGTCAGGTCGAGAAAGCGCACGGCCTTGACGCGCTCCAGCACACGCCGGGCCTCTTCGGGCTCCAGCGAGCGAAACAGCTCGATGCCCTGCTTTCGATGCCCGGGGCGGTTGAGGAGCGTGCTCAGGTGGCTGTATGAGTCATCGGGGAGGGGCATGTCTACAGTCTATTCCGACTTCAGAGCCTCTGTAATCGCTGACTTGAGTGCCTCGGCGTCGTACTGGTTGGCGAGGTAGACCACCACGCCGCTGCGGTCGATGACCACATGCACAGGGAACGGGGCGAACGCCTCGCTGGAGCGGGGGTAGGTCGCGTAGATGTCGTCGGTCTCCAGCAGGCAGGGTGCGGTGGCGGCGAACGAGTCGAGCATGTCGAAGGCGGTGTCGGGGTCGTTGCCGACATTCATCAGGAAGGGCTGAAAGTCCTCCCCGGCGAATTCGTCGAAGATTGCGGCTTGTAGATCTGGAACCTCCAGATTGCAGACCGGTCAGTAGTCCGCCCAGTACGCCAGCATTACCACGGTTCCGAGGTACTCCGAGAGGGTGTAGCTGCTGAGGGTGGTGTCGGGCCAGGAGAGGCCAAACAGGGTGAAGTCCGGGTGTGGTGCACCGAGGACGTTGCTGGCCATGGCGACCTTGGTGCTGCCGGTGGACTCGTCGGGATCGTTGGTGGTCCACTCCAGGAGGGTCTGGCCGAAGGTGCCGCCGGGCGGGGTCAGCGAGAGGCTGTCGACAAAGCCCGGCAGGATGGTCAGGGACTCGACATCGACGCTGAAGCCGTCGGGAACTCCGGTGATGGTGACGTTGAGGTCTCGGGGGCCGTGGTTGGCGAACGCGACTCGCTCGGGCTGGGTGGCATCCTGGAAGACGACGCCGCGCTCGGTGTCGACTTCTGGGGCGGCGACCCCTTCGTTGTGGGTCATGGCAGTGACCAGAAGCCAGTCGGCGACCACCGCGGTTCCGTCTCGGGCGGCGAGCCCCATCGCGGACATGACCGGGGTCTCGTGGCCGATCACCGTCGGGGCGCCGTCGGACAGGTCCGCTAGCACCACCTGCTCCCAGGCTGCGATCCAGAGGCGATCACCGTCCAGCGCCACCGACATCGCTGCTCCGGGGGAGATCACCCGGCCCAGGTCGGTGAGGATGTCGTCGGACACCGAGAGCACCCCGGCTCCGCTGCCACCCATGGCCACCGCGACCCGGGTGCCGTCGAAGTCCAGGTCCGCCGGGCGCCCGGACACCTCGACCCGGCTGCGCTCGATGGGGTCGGTCGGGTCCGTGATGTCGTAGAGCACCACCGACTCGCCATCTCCGATCACCGCGATGTCTCCCAGCAGCGCGACCGTGTCGGACTCTGCGGGGATCCAGCCCAGCGTGTTCAGCGCCATGTCGAGGATCTGCACCCCGTCGGACTTCCAGGCGACCAGGGCGCGATCACCGTCGATGCTGACATCCTCATGGGTCATGCCGTCGAGCCGGTGGACTGCCCCGGGGCCGCTGAGGTTGCTCAGCTCGACGAGGCGTACACCGTCGATTCGAGAGGCGAAGATGGCGTGGGTGTCGGAGACGTCGACCCGGTAGGTGCGGCTGGTGTTGTAGTCCTCCGTGAGGGTTCCGCTGGGCAGGTCGTAGACCCCGTAGCCGGTGACACCCGCCATCAGCGCGGTGTCCGCGTCGATCATCGCGGCGTCGGTCCACTCCGGGTATGGCATGCTCTCCGCACCCCATGAGCCGATCGTCGAGATGGGATCGCCGTCTGGGAGGGTGGTGTCAGGGATGGTCTCCGAGTCGCCAGAGTCGCTGGCGGTGTCTGGAGCCGTCTCGGTGGGGGAGGGGGCCTGGGGTCTGCAGGCCAACATGAGCAGGAGCATGTCGTGAGAGTATCGCATCTCTCCGCATTCAAACTGTGTAGTTGACTCCAGCCTGCTCGCGGGGCTACCTGAACTGGTCGGGCGGAGGGGAGCATGGCAAAGAAGAAAAGCAGGCGAGCGCGGAAGGCCCGGAGACAGAGCGGACGTCCAGAGCCGCTCACACCGACTCCGGCTCCACCCACGCCACCCACACCGCCTCCAGAGACCGCGCCGGATCTTCTGAGGACCTCCGCCCCAATCCCTCGCCTCGCCTGGGTCGCGGTGATGCTGGTCGCTGTCCTCCTCCGGTCGCTGTACTTCGTCGAGCACTCCGACAGCCCGTTCTTCCACGGCCTCCTGCTCGACGCGGCGAACTACGACGCCCTGGGCTTCGAGATGGCCACAAGCGGCGGGCTGTGGGAGGGCGTGCTCACGTTCAACCCTCTGGAGCCGCTGATCCTGGCGGTGGTCTACAGCCTCGGCGGGCATGACCTCGCGTGGCCCCGGGTGGTGCAGCTCGCCGCAGATGTCGCGATGGTCGCCGGGGTCAGCGTGGCGACGAGCCGGATGGTCAGCCAGCGGGCCGGGCTCATCGCGGGCGGACTGGCCGCACTGTATGGCCCCTCGATCTTCTACGCCGGGGAGCTGCTGGCGGAGTGCTGGTCGCTGTCCTTCCTGGCGCTGTCCCTGGCGGCGATGACCGGACGGCAGTGGGGCTGGCGGCTGCTGGCGGGCGTGCTGATGGGGCTGGCGGTGCTGGGGCGACCCAACCTCGTGCTGCTCTACCCCGTGCTGGCGGCGTGGTGGATCTTCAGCGAGCGCGGGGCCGGGCTGCGTCGGATCGCGCCGATGCTCGTCGGGATGTTCCTGGTGATCGCCCCGATCACCGGCAAGAACCTCACCGCCGGAGACCCGGTGATGATCACCGCTCACGGTGGCATCAACCTGTTCATCGGCAACAACCCCGACGCCTCCGGCTGGTTCAAGATCCCGCGGGGCACTGGCCTGTCCGGCTCTCAGGAGGCCCTCATCACCTCCGCGAAGCGGACCGCCGAGGAGGCTCGGGGCGAGTCCCTGCGGCCCTCGGAGGTCTCGGACTACTGGAACGAGCAGGCCGTCGGCTTCATGACCCGCTACCCGGTCACCGCCGCTGGGCTGATGTTGCGCAAGGGCTTCTACTTCCTCAACGGCTACGAGAAGCCGATGGTCGCCAATTATCATCATGCAAAGCAGCACTCCGTCGTGCTGTCCTGGATGACGGTGGGGCTGGCGCCGGTGATGATCCTCGGCGGGCTCGGCATGGTGCTGGGCTGGCGGGATCGCAGACGGCTCGCCCCGCTCTACCTGCTGGTGATCACCTATGCCGCCGGGGTGGTGCTGTTCTTCGTCTCGATGCGCTACCGGCTGCCGGTGGTCGCCGGGCTGCTGCCGTTCGCTGGGCTCGCAGTGGAGCGCCTGCTGCGTGCTCGCCCGGGACCGCCGGTCATCGCCGCGGGTCTGCTGCTCTCTGCGGTGGTGCTCTGGCCCTCTGTCCGCAGCGCGGAGCTGCCCGGGGACATGGCCCACACCCACTACTACCTCGGCAGCGTCGCCCTCCAGGCCGACGACCCGGTCACCGCCATCGACCACTTCGCCGATGCCCTCGACGCCGATCCCGACAACGCCCGCTACGGCCACCAGTACGGGGTGGCCCTGTACCGGGCGGAGCGGCTCGACGAAGCCATCGCGATCCTGGAGCAGGTCACCGCAGCAGAGCCGATCTTCCTCTCGCCCTACACGACCCTCGGCATCGCCTACCGCAAGACGGGCGATCTCGCCGCCGCCGAGGCAACCTATCGCCGGGCGCTCACGGTCTCAGACCGCTATCCGTTCGCCTGGTACAACCTCGGCAACGTCCTGATGGATATGGGCCGGAAGGAAGAGGCGGCGGCGGCGTTTGAGGAGACGCTTCGACTCAAGCCGGACTTTGATGCTGCAAAGGAGGGGCTCAAGCGAGCTGGTCGATAGCCCCTTCTGCCGCCCCTTCTGCCATGGCATCCTCCGCCAGCCAGCCCTGAAGCACGAGGAAGGCAGCCGGGATGAGCGGGATGGTCAGCGGCAGCAGCAGCCGCACCTCGCGGATTCGGCCAAACAGCATCAGCAGCACGACATACGGGATCATCACCAGGGTCAGCCGCTTGAGGACATCTGGGACCTTCTTCCAGCCCAGCAGCGGCAGCAGTCCCCACATCCCGACGAAGCTCAGGGCGTAGAAGAACCACTCCACGTCGAGGTTTCGCACGAACATCTCCCACACCGTCTTCTCGGTCGACCACAGCTGCGGGGTGATGATCTGACGGAGCCCCACGAACACTGCCGCCCAGATCGCACCGAGCCCGGCACAGCGCAGCAGCAGCTTCGGCAGCGGCTCATGACCCAGGCGCAGGATGCCGTGGATGGCGATGATGAACACTGCGGTCTCTCGATTCAGGGCACCGAGGAACACGATGAGCGGCAGCCAGTCGTTGCGGCCCCGGAGGGTGATCATCGTCGCCATCAGCCACAGGAGCAGGTCCAGCGGACTCGCTGGCTGGAACCAGTAGTGCATGAACGCCGGGGCGTGCAGGGCGACGAGCAGCAAAGTGGCCGTCAGCGCCCACTGCACACTCAAGAACCGCCGACAGTAGCGGTGAAACAGCAGCAGCAGCGCGGCGGTCATCACCCAACGCAGCGACAGGTAGCCGTACTCCCGGGCACCGTCGGCGTCGATGCCCAGGGCGGCGAGGGGGATGGATATCGCCTCTGCGGCGGCCGGGACGAGCAGCCGGTAGGCCCACGGCGCGTCGCCCTCCAGCGCGATGAGCCGGATGTGACGCTGGGCGCGCAGGGCGACGGCGTCGGAGAAGTTGATGTGGTAGGCGTGCTGCTGAACAAGCAGACTGGCCAGCAGCAGGTACATGCCGTCGATGGCCACCGCACCGCGCTTCCAGGTGGTCGTCCGCCCCATGCTGGCGCTCTCCCCCATGCCATCCTCCCGCGGCGGGTATATCCAGTCCGGGTGAATTACGAGACCCGCTGACCGGAGGATACCCATGCCGTCCTTTCCAAAGACCCGAATGCGTCGAAACCGCCGTGATGACTGGCGCCGGAGGCTGGTGAGAGAGAACCACCTGCGCGTCGACGACCTCATCTGGCCGGTCTTCGTCCAGGAGGGGGTCGGCCTGAAGACGCCGATCAGCTCGATGCCCGGGGTCTTCCGCTACTCCATCGACACCCTCGTGAAAGCCGTCGCGGAGGCCGCCGCGCTGGGCATCCCGGCGATCGCGATCTTCCCGCAGACCCCGGACTCCGCCAAGACGTCCGGTGGCGAGGAGAGCTACAACCCCGACAACCTCGTCTGCCGCGCCGTCCGTGCAATCAAGGCTGCGGTCCCAGGCATCGGCATCATCGGAGACGTCGCCCTCGATCCGTACACCACCCACGGTCAGGATGGCCTGCTCATTGACGGCGATGTGGTCAACGATCCCACCCTCGATGTGCTCTGCCGCCAAGCGGTCAACCAGGCCAGTGCCGGCTGCGATGTGATCGCCCCATCGGACATGATGGACGGTCGCATCGGTCGCATCCGAGAGGCCCTGGATGCCGCCGGGCATGAGTCGGTGCAGATCCTCGCTTACTCCGCCAAGTACGCCTCGGCGTTCTATGGGCCGTTTCGGGATGCTGTGGGCTCGAAGACGTCCCTGGGTGGCGGCGACAAGCGCACCTACCAGATGGATCCAGCCAACGGCGACGAGGCCCTGCGCGAGGTCGCCCTCGACATCGAGGAGGGCGCAGACATGGTGATGGTCAAGCCCGGCATGCCCTACCTCGACATCCTGCACCGGGTGAAGACCGAGACTGGAATGCCCACGTTTGTCTACCAGGTCAGCGGCGAGTATGCGATGCTCCACGCCGCCGGAGAGCGCGGCTGGCTGGACCTGGATCGGGTGATGATGGAGAGCCTCGTCGGCTTCAAGCGAGCGGGTGCAGACGGCATCCTCACCTATGCTGCCGTTTGGGCGGCGAGACGGCTAAGCTCCTGAGCGACCTTCTATAGCGACCCCTACAATGGCAATCTCCCTCTTCCTACCCCTCTTCATCGGCTGCGAGTTCGGCCTGGATCCGGATGCTCTCCAGGGGGACTCCGGTGATGTCATCGTGGACTCTGGCGAGACGCTGCCAGACCTGCGCATCGAGCGGCTGGATCCGGACTGGGGACCGACTGCCGGGGGGACTGCGGTGACCATCACCGGGGCGGGCTTCGATGAGACTGCGACGGTGGCGTTTGGCGGCTCGGATCTCACCGTCAGCTACATCAACGCGTACACCCTCGCCGTGACCACGCCCTCCGCAGTGGTCGAGACCGCCGTGGATGTCACAGTGACCTCTGCGCTCGGTGAGGTCGTGCTGGACGATGGCTATGCCTTCTCCAACACCGGTGATCCTGATCCAGACACCGGCGACACCGACACCAACGACCCGGATGTCACCCCCACTGGCCTGGTCGGCGGTCTGGTGGAGTTCTGGTATCAGGCCTACTTCTGCGCGGAGTGCTTCGGGCTGACCTCCCAGCTGCAGATATCCGCCACCGCCACCTTCCACCCGGGTGTCTCTGGCTCCTGGCTGGACTGGATCCCTGCTCGGGGCAGCTGCACCGACAACTACGTCCTGCCCAACCCCACGGCCACCAGCACCGACATGGGGGAGTGGGCCTACTTCACCTCCGGCGCCACCTCGATCCCGCTGCACCGCACGACCCGGAAGGGGCTGACCACCTACGTTGCCGAGGGCCTCGCCCAGGACGACTACGTCAAGAACGCTGCCTATGACCTCGACGTCATCGACGCCGGCCTGTCCCTGCCCGGTGTGGTCCAGACCACCACCAACTTCACCGACTTCACCCCGATCGACATCGCCCAGACCACCTCCCAGCAGGCCTTCTCCGCGCCCATCTCCGCCAACAACGCCACCCTCGGCTGGGCCCCATCGGGCACCTCGGCGGACATGCTGCTGACCCTGGAGATCTACCACCCCGATACCTTCGCATTCCTGGGGATCATCCTCTGTCGAGACACCGACACCGGCTCGATCACTGTGCCGCCTTCGCTCCTGCTGACCGGCGCCTACTACGCCGAATCTCCGATAGCGATCTCGTTCTACCGGATCATTCTCCAGGAGACGATCAGTCCGCTGGACGGCAGCACGATCCAGGGGGCGACGTTTTACGGGGGGATTGGGACTGGCAAGCTCGTCCCCTGAGGGGCTGCTGCTGGTCCGTCTCCCTTCTCGCCGCAATGAGAGCCGCGAGCTGTGTCGGAGTGAGCGTTGGCTGACTTCGGTGGAGGATGCGGTGGCAGTTCGCACAGACAGGCATCAAGTCATCTGTACCAGTGACTCGGGGGCCAGTGCTCTCCCCCAGTGGAGCAGCATGAGGGTTGTGGACTGACCATTGAGTTGTGGCAGCAGCCGGTCGCAGATGGGCGAGCTGACTAATTCTCTTCCCGCTGAGTGACGGCAGTAGCCGGCCTTTAGGCTGGGTAAACTGCCGATTCCGGACACGGCACGGGGACGGGGTGAGTCCTACGAAGCCGGTCAGGTGGCTGGCTCACGGACCCGCCGGTGAGTTCAGCAAGTGCCGGTCGCAGACGGGCTGATTGCTGATTCGTGGTGAGGCGCGGGGACGGGGTGAGTTTTACGAAGCCGGTCAGGTGGCTGCCTTCTCTTTCACTGACCATGAAGTTCGACAAGTGCCGGTCGCAGACGGGCTGATTGTCGATTCGTGGTGAGGCGCGGGGACGGGGTGAGTCCTACGAAGCCGGTCAGGTGGCTACCTAACCCCCTAATTTTGTGGATTGTATTGTTTGGATCGCCTGAT
>JBLHNG010000275.1:0-9886 GCA_047621685.1 Myxococcota bacterium
ATCATTCTTCGCGGTTTGCTTGGAACCGACTGATGCGACCTGACGTCAGGGACTCAGGCCTGATGCTCACCCGCCACCCGATCGTAGTAGTCGATGATCTGCCGGACATACCGGCGTTTCTCGATGTACGTGCCCGGATAGAAGCTGCGTTTGAAGCCATAAATAATGGTGTTCCGCAGCTGCTTGAGGTCGAGGTCGAAGGCATCGACCGCCAGACGGACCTCTCTGGAGACGGTGGTGTGGCTGACCAGCCGGTTGTCGGTGCAGAGGGTGGCGGAGAGCCGGTCGGAGAGCATGCGGCCAAACACGTGGTTCTTCACGCTGCCGATGGCGGGGTTGGTCTGAAGGTTCGAGGTAATGCAGACCTCCACCGTCACCCGCCGGTCGGCGATGTACTGCCCGAGGCGCTGCACATAGTCCTTTGGATCCGCGACATCCGACCCACACATGTCCGCGGAGAACAGGTGGTAGCCGTGGCCGATTCGGTCAGCGTGGAGCAGGGTGATCGCCTCGAAGATGCTCTCCGGGCCATACGCCTCTCCAGCGTGCACGGTCTTCTTGAGGAAGTGCTGGTGGGCGAAGTCATAGGCATCGCGGTGGGCGCGGGCCGGGTAGCCGTCCTCCTGACCGGCGAGGTCGAAGCCGACGATCGGCACACCGTGAGCGTCCCGACAGCGGATCGCCGCTCGGGCCAGCTCCAGGGAGGCCATGCTGTAGATCTGGTTGACCGGGGTGTTCTCAAACAGCGCCAGGAGCTGCTTGTACCAGCGCGAGAACTCTGCGGTGAACATGCGCAGCGCGCAGACAATGATCCCGAAGCGAAACGGCGGCTCTCCCCGAACCTTGACCGCGTCGGACTGCTCGTGGGTAGACATCGCCGCAGCCAGCCCACGGTGGACCGCCAGCAGGACCTCGTCGAAGGACAGCCCGTGGTGCATGTGCAGCTGCGGGGCGAACCGAACCTCGATGTAGCGCACGCCCTCAGCGATGTTGTCCTCAGCAAGCTCCAGCGCCGCTCGCTCCAGGGACTCTGCGTCCTGGAGGACCGCGCCGGTGTAGGCAAAGCCAGTGAGGTACTCGCCGAGGTTGGCGTAGCTGGGCTTGAAGACCAGCGCGTTGAGTCCCTCGACGGTGTAGCTCGGCAGGATGACGTTCTGCTCCCGGGCCAGATCGATGATCGTGGACTCCCGCATCGATCCGTCGAGGTGGAGGTGAAGGTCGGTCTTGGGCAGCGCTTGGATGAGTGCATCGGGGATGTTCGGCATGGCCGGGTGGTTAACGTCTACAGGCCTGTCTGCCCGCACGAAAGGCCCATCCACACGCTAAGAGCCTTTACACCTCGGAGAAGCCGTTGCTGACGCCCTTCCTCTTGACCCTGATCGCAGCCGCTGTGGCCGATGACGATCCCCTCCTGACTGTCGCTGTCGATGAGCTGGAGCGGGTGAGTGCGGCGCTGTCCCTGCAGCCAGAGCCGGCCTACTGGATCGGCCTGGGCATCATCGACCGGACCGTGTTTGAGGTCCAGGCCACCCACGGTGCGGCCAGCGAGGTCGATCGCTACCACACCCGGCTCGCCGACATCGACCTGCGGGTGGGCTCCCCGGAGCTGGACAACACCCACAAGATCCGCGATGCTGGCTGGTTCTCCGAAGATGCCCGCCCCACACTGGACATCCCCATCGTCGACGACGACCTCGGGCACGCCACCCGGATCGCCATCTGGCAGGCTGCGGACGACTCCTACCGCACCGCCGTTCGGCGGCTCATTAAGGTGCGTGCCAACGAGTCGGTCAAGGTGCAGCGGGAGGACACAAGCGCCGACTTCTCCTCCGCAGAGGTGGTGGTCGACCTCCAGGAGATCGCCCCGCTGGACATCGACGGGGCGGTGTGGCGGGACATCGCGCGCGACGTCTCCGAGGTCTTCCTGGAGTACCCCGACCTCTACGACTCCTCCGTCAGCCTGCGTGCCGAGAACACCGTCAGCTATGTGCTCACCTCTGAGGGCACTCAAATCCGCTACAGCCGGGCTCGCATCCGGGTGGCGATGTGGGGAACGACGGTGGCCGACGATGGCATGTCCCTGCAGGTCTACGACCACGTCGACGCCATGACCATGGACGGCGTCCCCGACCAGGCCACCCTCGAAGAGATGGCCCATGCCGTCGCGCAGCGGGTCACCGAGCTGCGCGCCGCTCCCCTGGTCGATCCCTACGTCGGCCCGGCGATCCTGCGGGGTCGGGCCGCGGCGGTGTTCTTCCACGAGATCCTCGGCCACAGAGTCGAGGGGCACCGTCAGAAGGACGAGGACGAGGGTCAGACCCTGACCGACAAGGTCGGCGAGATGATCTTCCCCGACTTCATCTCCGTCATCGACGATCCCACCATGGCGCAGTGGGACACCGTCGACCTCAACGGGTACTACCCCTACGACGACGAGGGCGTCACCGCCGAGCGGGTCGCAGTGGTCACCGACGGCATCCTGGAGAATTTCCTGCTGTCCCGCGCCCCCATCGAGGGCTTCGCCACCTCCAACGGTCACGGCCGACGCCAGCCCGGATCCGCAGTCGTCGCCCGCCAGGGAAACCTCCTGGTCCAGGCCAATGACAGCGTCTCCTATGATCAGCTCCGCGCGAAGCTGATTCGGGAGATCAAGTCCCAGGACAAGCCGTTCGGGCTCATCTTTGACGACATCACCGGCGGATTCACCTTCACCGGTCGCACCACCCCCAACTCCTACTCCGTGCAGCCGGTCACCGTCTGGAAGGTCTACCCGGATGGTCGGCCCGACGAGCTGATCCGCGGCGTGGACCTCATCGGCACCCCGCTCATCACCTTCTCCCGGATCGCTGCGGCGAGCGACAGCTACCAGGTGTTCAACGGCATGTGCGGTGCGGAGAGCGGCTGGGT
This sequence comes from Myxococcota bacterium, assembly GCA_047621685.1. Classification (GTDB taxonomy): domain Bacteria; phylum Myxococcota_A; class UBA796; order UBA796; family UBA796; genus JAQXDW01. The sequence continues at coordinate 2,908 of JBLHNG010000275.1, forward strand.
CCCGGTCGCTGCGGTGGCCCCGGACCTGCTGGTCACTGAGGTCGAGGTGCAGCGCAAGGAGAAGGACAACGACCGACCACCCCTGCTGGCACCCCCGGCACAGACGCAGGAGGAGGGCTCGTGATCACGCTGCTCATCGCCGCCGCCCTTGCCGCTCCCACCGATCTCATGGCCGCCGCCGAGGCCGAGCTGGAGCGGGCCATGACCCTTCGGCTCCCCGACCAGCCTGCGCCCTACTACGTCTCCATGGAGATCCTCGACGGGAGCATGTCCACCGCGCTCGCCAACTTCGGCGCGGTCACCAGCCACAACACCGACCGCTACCGCAACCTGCGAGTCGATGTGCGGGTCGGCAGCGCGATGCTGGACAACACCAACTTCAGCCCCAGCTTCGGCGAGCGCAGCGGCATGTCCAGCCGTGGGCTGCCCGACGAAGACGACCCTCTCGCCCTGCGCCGGGAGATGTGGCTGGCGCTGGACACCGCCTACAAGGGCGCCACCGAGCAGCTCGCCGCCAAGCTCTCGGCGTTCGAGGGTCGTGACCCCTCCGCCATCCCCGATCTCTCGCAGGCCCCTGCCCTGCGCACTGGTCCCATCGATCCGCCCACCATCGACGACGAGATCACCGCCGAGATCGTCACCGCCCTGACCACCCGGCTTGGACAGACCCCGGGACTCGAAGACGCCAGCGCCATCGCCCGGGACTGGCAGGGAGTGCGCATGATGTGCAGCTCCGAGGGCACCCGGGCCTGGGTTCCCTCCGGCTTCACCGTAGTCCGCATCGAGGGCATCATCCGCTCTGAGGACGGCGGCCGGATCCGCGACTCCCGCTCCTGGGTCGCCCGAGATGTCGCCAGCCTGCCGCCGCTCGACGAGATGCTCGCGGAGGTCGACGAGCTGGGAACCTGGCTGACCGCGCTGCGAGACGCACCCATCGAGGAGGACTACCTCGGACCGGTGCTGCTGGAGGCCCCCGCCGCTGTCGAGATGTTCCGCCAGCTCCTGCTGCCCGAGATCGTCGGCACCCCGCCGCAGGCTGAGCCGCCCAACCCGTACCAGGACTTCCCCAGCGGTGCCGCCTCCGCACGCCCCGGCCGTCGCCTGCTGCCCCAGGGCTGGTCGGTCACCGATGATCCCGGCGGCCTGCCCGGTGCCGCCGGTCACTTCACCCACGACTACGAGGGCGTCGCGGCTGAGCGGGTCGAGCTGGTGGTAGACGGGGTCGCCCGGGACCTCCTGATGAGCCGCATTCCGCGCAAGGGCTTCCTCGTCAGCAACGGCCACGGCCGCTCCCTCGGACTCGACCGCCGCTCCGGACTGCCCGGGGTGATCGCGGTGACCCCGAAGCGCAGCCGCTCCCAGCGCCGCCTGGAGCGCCGCGCCCTCACCCTCGCCCGGCAGGCTGGCCTCGACTACGTCTTGGTCATCGGCATGATCGAGCCCCCGGCACTGACCGAAGACTTCCGGGTCGCGTTCAGCGGAGAGGGCCCGCTGCCAGGCATCACCCGCCCGCTCCAGGCCTGGCGCCTCTACCCCGACGGCACCACTCAGCCGGTTCGCGGACTGGAATTCGTCGGTGTGGATCGACGGGCCATGCGGGATGTCGCGGTCGCGGGTCCGATGTCGGCGCCGATGAACCTCATGGATGCGACCCCCGACTCCAACCGCTACAGCATCGGCTCCGTTGGCGGACTGCCGAGCACCTGGAGCGCCCCGTCGGTGGTGATCACTGAGCTGGAGCTTCGGGGCAGCGGGGGCGGCGAGCGGCGGCTCCTTGCCCCACCAGTGGCGGAGGACTGAGGGCTCACTCCCCGACCTTCTCCTCCAGCGCCACCCCCAGCTCCACCGTGCGCTGGTAGGCGGCATCAATGGAGTCGGTGATCACCGCCGAGAACCGCCCCTGCTTGAGCACCTGGAGCGCCCGGGAGGTGGTGCCGCCGGGGCTGGTGACCTCGTCGATGAGCTGGGCGACATGCTCATCGCTCTGGCGGATCATCTCGACGGTGCCCGCCAGGGTCGCCAGCACGGTCTCCCGGGCGACGTTGCGGGGCTCGCCGATGTAGGTCGCGGCATCGAGCATCGCCTTGACGAACTCCGCGACGATTGCCGGGCCGGTGCCGCTGACCGCAGTGGCCCTGTCGACGTGGGTCTCCTCGGTCACCCGAAGCTCCTGGCCCATCACCCCGAGGATCGCCTCGATGCGCTGGAGGTCGGCGGGGTTGGTGGACTCCGGGGCGTACCAGACGGTCATGCCCCGGCGGATCCGACACGGGAGGTTGGGCATGCAGCGAGCGATCCGGCTGTGGCTCAGCCCCCGCGCCAGCACGCCTGAGGACGCCCCGGCGATGATGGAGAGCACCATCGTGGAGGGGCGGAGGTGCCCGGAGAGCTGCGGGAGGATCTTCGGCAGGGTCTGCGGCTTCACAGAGAGCACCAGCACGTCGGCCTGCTCCGCGACCGAGAGGTTGCTCTGGCTGCACCGGATGCCATACTCCGCGACCAGCTCCGCGGATCGGGCCGCCCGGCGGTTGCTCGCCACGATGCGCCTGGCCGGCAGGATGCCCTCCTCCAGCAGCCCGGCAATCATCACCTCGGCCATCACCCCGGCACCGACAAATCCAAGCGTCCAGTCCTGCATACCTGCCTCCATTCTGGCGGCCACGGCTTAACGCAGCGTGGCTGGAGGGGTGTGGTATGGCAAGGCATGTCCATGTCCCCCATCCAGCTCGGCCGCTCCGGCCTCCGTGTCTCTCCGATGTGCCTCGGCACCATGATGTTCGGTGGCACCGCCGACCTCGCCACCGCCCGCCAGATCGCTGATCGCTGCCTGGATCGTGGGGTGTTCTTCTGGGACACCGCCGACATGTACGGCAAGGGGGCCAGCGAGACGGTCTGCGGGGCGCTGCTCAAGGGTCGACGCCAGGAGGTCGTGCTCGCCACCAAGGTGTTCGCCGACATGGGACCGGGGGTCAACGACCGTGGCCTGTCCGCCCGCAACATCCTCTCCGCCTGCGATGCCAGCCTCCGGCGCCTGGGCACCGACTACATCGACCTCTACTACCTCCATCTCCCCGACCGAGCCGTGCCCCTCGACGAGACCCTGCGCGCAATGGAGGATCTCGTGCGGTCCGGGCGGGTCCGCTACGTCGGCTGCTCGAACTACCGGTCCTGGGAGATCGTCGAGCTGATCCACACCGCGAAGGCCAGCGGCTTCTCCCCGGTGATCGCCACCCAGCCGCTCTACAACATCGTCAACCGCGACATCGAGGTCGAGCTGCTGCCGATGGCGGAGCGCTACGGGCTGGGGGTGGTCAGCTACTCGTCGCTGGCCCGGGGGGTGCTCACCGGGAAGTACACCTGGGGGGCCGCGCCGCCGAAGAACTCCCGGCTCGACCGAGCAGACCCTCGCTTCCTTCGCGCGGAGTGGCGTCAGGACTCCGTCGAGGTCGCCGCCGCGCTGGTCCCGCTCGCCCAGGCCCGTGGCTGCACCCCCAGCCAGCTCGCCACCGCCTGGGCGATGGCCAACCAGCGTGTCCACTCGGTGATCATCGGCCCCAGGACTGTTGAGCAGGCCGAAGAGTCGCTGGGTGCTGCGGAGGTCGTCATCGATGCCGAGCTGGAGACCGCAGTCGACGCCCTGGTCCCGCCGGGCAGTCACTCCGGGCGCGGCTGGCCGGATGCCGACTACTACCCGGTCACCGGGCGGGCTGTGCAGTAACTGGCACCCGTCATGTCGCCCCCTTCTGGCGGACAGTCTGTTTCAGAGGATGCCTGCGCGTAGCGGGGGGTTTGGGGGTGAAGCCCCCGCTTCAGACAAAAGCTCACCTGTCGGGCCCGATACTGTCCGGCCCGGTGACTGGTGCCCAGTAACGGCAGGGATTCCCGTCCCTCTCGGAGCCTGATGGTCATGCTCATCCCGCCGTGACGGGTAGGACGAGCAAACAGGGTGTTCCCCTCCGCGCCCGGTCTCGGGAAGCAAAACAGGGCACCAGTCATCGCGGTGGACAGTATATCCCGCTTGACTGGTGCTCTTTGTCTGAAAAGGGGGCTTCACCCCCAAGCCCCCCGCTTCGCGCAGGCAGCCTCTCAAAACAGACTGCCCGCCAGAAGGGGACGACATGACGGGTGCCCAAAACAGCACCCCGCTCAACTCGCTCTGAGTGATGCAAGGGCTCAACGAGCTCTAGCTCTGCTCGCGCTCTCCAGGCCGGTCTAATGCTGTCCTCATACCAGGATTGCGCGTGGTCGGTGGCCTGAGCGTCGGCGAAGGTCAGCGCCCCGGTGAGATACAGTCCCGGCTCATCATCCAAGGAGCCCGGATGTCCTTTGTAGCCAACAAACGCTCCATTACCCCTCCGTCCTATTCGGCTTGGCCGAGCATGGACACTTTGTACGACTATATGTCCTACATCACGCAGACCGACGCCCAGGGCAACACAGTCGCCAAGACGATCGGGACGCTGCCCGACGAGCTGCTCAACACCCGCGTCGCCATCATCGGAGGCGGGCCTGCGGGCATGGTCGCTGCCTGGGAGCTGCACAAGCTCGGGCTGGTGCCGGTGATCTTCGAAGCCGGCGACAGGCTTGGTGGGCGCAACTGGAGCAAGTACTTCACCAACGCCGATGGTTCGGTTTCCAACGTCATCGCGGAGATGGGCGCCATGCGCTTTCCTCCGATCAACAAGGTCCTCTACTACTACGCCCGGGATCTGTTCAAGCTGACCTTCGAGCCCTCCTTCCCTGACCCGGGCAAGGTCCCCACGCGTCTGTACTACCGCAACACCGTCTACACCTGGGCGGAGGGCGAGGACCCGCCGGGGCCCTTCACCCAGATCAACACGGATTGGAACGCCTTCTTCAACAAGATCACGCTGCCGCTGGAGGAGGCCTACGCCAACGGGAACCTCGAGGAGGTCCAGGTCGTGTGGCAAGGCTTGCTGGTCAAGTACGCCAACGAGACGTTCTTCAAGGCTGTCGTGGACGGCATCCCGCAGTGGGATACCCAGGACTTTGAGGCCTTCGGTGCGCTGGGGGTGGGCAGCGGAGGCTTCGGTCCGCTCTACGGCGTGGACTTCGTCGAGATGCTGCGGATCACCGCCGGTCAGTACGAGACAGACCAGGAGCTGCTGATCGAGGGCATCTCGGGCCTGTGCGAGCGCTTCTACACCACTCGCGTGGAGACCCCGCTGGGCACCCGCTCGCTCCAGGAGATCGGGGCCGCCCGGCTCGCCACCGCCGTGAAGGGAATCTCGCTGGACGATGCCGGCCGGCCGGTCGTGCACACCGTGGACGCGATCACCGGGGCAGACGTCAGCGAGGCCTTCCCTACCGCGATCGTCGCGACGAGCACCCGCTCCATGGAGTTCTTCGGCCTCACCTTGCCCGCCGCCGGCGAGACCGCAGCCAACCCCATCCTGGAGCCGGACGAGCGCGCCGCTCTGCGCGATCTGCATCTGATGAACAGCTCCAAGCTGTTCATTCGGACAAAGACCAAATTCTGGAAGACCAAGACGCTCGCCGACGGCAGCGCCATGCCCCAAAACATCCAGACTGACGAGCTGCCGCGAGGCGTTTACTGCCTGGACTACCCCGACACCGACAACGGAGTGGTCCTGATCAGCTACACGTGGGGCGACGACTCTACGAAGCTGTTGGGGGTGCCCACGATGGAGCGCTTTCACCTCTTCCGGCAGGTGATCCACGAAATCTGTCCCGAGTTCGCGGCGGAGCTCGATCCGGTCAATGGCGAGGTCCTGAACGTGGACTGGGAGCAGGAGCCCTACCAATACGGGGCCTTCAAGCTCAACCAGCCGGGGCAGGAACCGGCGTGCCAGTCGGTCTATTTCCAGTTCCTTGCGGCCAAGAAAGGGTCCCGCGTCTTCTTGGCCGGAGACAGCGTGTCCTGGTTTGGTGGATGGACCGAAGGAGCCTTGGAGACCGGGCTCAACGCCGCGGCATCGGTCGTGCACGCGCTCGGCGGACAGCTGCCGGCCGACTCACCGCTGAGCCAGCAGGCCGGCCGCTACGACTACAGCGGCAAGCTCCGCAAATAGGTCTGCATGCATGACACACCACAACCGGCACCACTTCGGGACGGGTAAGAAAAACAAGCAGCGTTTCTCGGCTCCAGGCCTCATCCGGCCTCTGACGGTGGCACTACGCGGAAGCGCGCCCTGCGATAGCGCATCCGTGGGACTCACGCCTACAGTCCAATGAGCGTGCCGATGGTCTCATCCAATGCCGATGACGAGTCGCCTTGGTTCGTTGCGGTGAGGAAGGCGGTGTTGATGTCTGGAGCCAGCCAGATGTTGCTGTAGAACATGGAGTTGGTGCCGGTGTGGGTGAGCGCGGGGGTCTCGCCGGCCCACGAGCGCACGGCCACACTCCAGCCCAGGGCGTAGTCCGATAGCACCGGGGTGTGCATGCGCGTGAAGCTGTCCTCGCCCAGGTAGCTGCTCTCCCCACGCGCGCCGGCGAGGTGGGCGGAGGCGAACTTCCCCCAGTCCGTCATGCTGCAGTGCACTGTACCGGCCGGGCCGAGTGCCCGAGGATTATCGGCGTACAGGCTTGATCCATCGACCGGTGCTCCCGAGGAATGCCCCCACGGGTGAGAGAGGTTGCCGTCGGGATCGGGGGCGCCGAAGCCACACGAGGTCATCTCCAGGGGATCCAGCAGGTGCACCTGCATCAGCGCCTCCCAGGACTCTCCGGTGACAGCCTCCATCGCTGCACCAACGAGCATGTAGCCGGTGTTGGAGTAGAGGTACTGTGTGCCTGGGGTGACTTCTGGCCCCTCGGCGAGCACCTGCTCGGCGAACCAGGCCCGCTGCTCCACCACATCGCCCGACTCCCACAGCTCCCCCCAGACGTCCGGATGCTCGCCCAGGCTCGACCAGGTGCCGCCGACATGTGCCAGCAGCATCTCCAGGGTCACCGACTCATAGTCGGCGTGTGGGGTGATGTCCGGGAAGGCTTCGGC
>JBLHNG010000276.1:0-9874 GCA_047621685.1 Myxococcota bacterium
GTCTCCGTTTAGGAGCTTTAAATAGATGAAAATACGCCTGAGTGGATTCGAACCACCGACCTTCAGGATCGCAACCTGGTGCTCTGTCCAGCTGAGCTACAGACGTATGTGGGATACACCCGGGTAGAATTGAACTACCGCCTTCGACTTCGGAGACCGACGCTCTATCCACTGAGCTACGGGTGTGTGTTTGAGGCACCAGTCATGTCGCCCCTTCTGGCGGACAGTCTGTGTGAGAGGATGTCAGCGCGTAGCGGGGGGGTGGGGGTGAAACCCCCGTCTCAGACAAAAGCGAACCAGTCGGGCCGGACACTGTCCGGCCCGGTGACTGGCGCCGTGTTTGATTGGGGTGTTGTCCGCCCCGCTCGATTTGATTCTATCTGTTCATCGGGAATCGTCAATAGTTATTTTCGGTAATAAATAAGGTTAAACCTATGTTTTCGATTAAGCAAACCGCTCCACCCCTCCTGAGTCGGAGGTTGGTGTGATCGGTCGCGTGTGCGGATTTGGTTTTCGCCTTCGTCGCATGGTGACAAACGTCTCCATTATTCAGGTACACAGACAGTCGTCCGCTTCACCTGAGTCGGTGTTCGATGGGTGGGCCCAACCACAAAGCAGCCCCTGATTCCGTTTCCGGAGTCAGGGGCTGCTTTGCTTGAAGGAATGTGCTGTTGAGTGCTATTCCCTGCTAAAAGCCCCTGATCCGACGACTTGCTTTCGCGCATTGGCACGTGCATTCTGTCGTTTGGTCCGGTTCCGTCGCAGAGATTTCCTCAGCCCGGGCATTGCCGGGTCAGGGGAGGTCAGCGCGAGGAGGGAATCGGACATCAGGGGCTGGGCTTCCTGTTGGTTACTGTTCTGTCTATTGATTTATGTTCACACGATAGAAGTGTCAATCTGGTTTGTGTTTCTTTTAGTCAGACGGATATCTTCTGTGCTGAATAAAGAGGAGAGGGGATGCGGTTCATTGCAGTAGATCTGGAGGCGACCTGTTGGTTGGAGGCTGATGACCCGGAGCTGTCCGCGGCACAAGCCGAGGAGTCGGAGATCATCGAGATCGGAGCGGTGATGCTGGACGATGCGCTCCTGCCAGTGTCGGAGTTTCAGCGGTTCATCCGCCCGGTTCGCCATCCCCATCTCTCTCGCTTCTGCACCGAGCTGACCAGCATCACCCAGGCCGATGTGGAGGCCGCTGAGCTGTTTTCGTCGGTGTATGAGGCGTTTGTGTCATGGATGGACGGAACGGAGGGGGTCGGTCTGGTCTCCTGGAGCCGGTACGACCACAACCAGCTGGTCACGGAGTCGGAGGCCGCAGGGCTGCCGATGCCGTCCTGGACCCCCATCGACGCCAAGGAGGAGTTCACCGCCTGGGCGCGTGGACACACGGGCCGTCGGCTGCGCTTCGGGCTGAGTCGGGCGCTGACTCACCTGGACATCCCAGTGACTGGGACGGCACACCGGGGGATCGATGATGCGCGCAGCCTCGTCTCCGTCTTCCAGCACATCCGCGATCCGGATCACCGCTCTCCCAACGCCACGCGAGCGCTGGAGATGCTCAATGAGCGCCACCCCCGTCCGGCAAATGTCGGCCACATCCGCTCTCGCTGGTCAGACGCGAAGACCTGGTATCCCCGGACGAGTCGGGAGCTGACCCGGCTGGGACTGGCGGAGGACGTCGGTCAGGGGCGGGGGCTGCAGCTCACGGAGCGGGGGCTGTCGCTGGTCTGAGGTGCCAGGCGATCACGGTCGGGTCTGAGCCAGCCCGAACCAGCAGGCGATCTAGAAGAGCCGCTGTGGCCTCATGCTGCTCCAGCTCGCCCGGGAACAGGAGCACGGTGCGGACCCCGGCTTCCCAGAGCGCGGCGAGGTCGGCGGTGTAGTCCCCGGCGGGCACGAGGCGGTTGACCCGGCTGCTGGCGGACAGCGCGGCGAGGCGGTTGAGCAGGGCGTTGTCCTCAGCCCACGGGGTGAGCCGGGTCGCGGCGACCTCGAATGGCGGCGGGTTGACCAGGGGGATGCCGTGCTGGGCAGCAGCGACCGCGACGGCGCGGGGGGTGGGGTGGCGCATGGGCAGCGCGATGGCGGGTGCGTCGGGTAGCGCGTTGAGGGTGGCGCTCTGGGGATACCAGGCGGTGCGAGGCGGGTGGCTGAGGCGAACCTGACCGGTCGGATCGAGGCGAAGGAGCGACACCAGCAGCACCCCGGCGAGCACCCACTCCGCCACGCGCCTCCCTCGGGGCAGACGCTCCGCGAGCCCGGCGATGCCCAGCGCCAGGGGGATCGGTGCGAGCACTGCGGCCATCAGCGCGAACCGGTGCACGTTCTTGAGCTGATCGAAGCCGGGGACGGTGAGCACAAGGAGGTAGTGCGGCAGGGGAGCGCCAGTCCAGCCAGCAGCGGTCTTGAGGAAGGGACCGAGGGACATCAGCAGCAGGATCGCGACGTCCGCCACCCCAAGCAGGACGAGACCCCGGCGTCGGCGGGCGATCAGCAGCGCGACAGCGGCCAGCCCCCACCATGCCGCCCCGCCGACGAACCCGGTCGGCATCGCGGCCTCCTCTGCGGACAGGGCGAGGTCGGTGGTTGTGAGCAGGCGCTGCTCGGCGGTCTCCATCGGCAGCTCCTGGCGATCACTGCGGGAGAGGAAGGCGCTGGCCTCCGTGGTGGTCACTGGATGGCGCCAGTCCGACAGGGGGGCGGTGTCGTCGTAGAGCCCGGCGGTGGCTGCGCGCAGGGTGTAGAGGCCCGGGGCGGACAGTGCTGCGGCGACCCCGCCAGCCAGCAGCAGCCGACCCAGCCCAGCCACCCGTCCCCCCGGAGGTGCCGAGAGCAGGCGGATGCCACCGAGCAGCGGCGCGACAACGGCGAAGAAGATGCCGTAGTAGACCTGCCCGTAGATCCCTGCGGCCACCGCGACCCCGGCGGCAACCGGCCACCTCAGGCCCGGTCGGGTGACGGCATGGTGGAGGCAGAGCAGGGCGAGGGGCGTGGTGTAGAGGGTGGCCCGGTCGAGGCTGATGGCGTCGACCTCGTCGATCACCGCTGGACACAGCGCGGCGGCAGCCCCGGCGGCGATGGAGAGCGGCAGGCTCAGGCCGTGGCTGCGGGCCAGCAGCGAGGTCGCCAGCGCCAGCCCGGCGAGCCCGACCCCGACCCCGAGGTTGTGGCCCACCAGGGGATCGGTGATCGCCCCGATGATCCCCGCCGGCAGGTAGCCCAGCCACGATGGTCCGACCGTCAGCCAGGAGGCCCCCTCCGGCCAGCCGTAGGCCCGCCCGACATCCGACAGCCGCCCCACCCCGTCGATGATGCTCGCCAGCAGGGCGACGGAGTCCTCTGGATCCTGGATCGGCCCCCCCGCCGAGAGCAGCGCCACCCCCGACTGCTGCAGTGCGGGAAGGATCCCCAGGATCCCCACCCCGACCGCGGCGATCACCAGCCAGTGTGCCCCGGGATGACGAGAGAGCTTGCGGACCCCGACTCCGAGCCCGGCGAGCAGGATCGCGGCCGGCAGCAGGAGCAGGATGAAGAAGCGCCCCTGAGACACCGGGCGGGGCAGGGGACGCAGCGGGGCATCGAGGCGGACGCTGGGGGTCGGGGCGTGGATCTGCTCGACGAACGGGCGCGCGGTCCCGAGCGCAGCGGCCTGCCAGCGACCAGGGGTGAGGTGGAGCGGCTGACCGGCGGGCGCATACGCGAGTCGCTGCCAGGCATCCTGCCCCTCCATCGACCACGCCACCGCACCGAGTGCCTCCGCCGACAGCACGACCTCGACCGGCTCCCCTCGCAGCTCACCGGGCTCGATCCACTGCTCCTCAGTGCGACCGGGCCACTGGGCCACCAGCCGATAGCGCCCCGGGGCGAGCTGGAGGTCGGGAAGGGTGATCTCGATCCACTCCCGGCGAGCAGCCTGGTCCGCCCGCCAGCCCATCGCCCGGTAGTCCTTGCCGTCTGCGGCGTAGAAGATGGCGATCTCGGTGCCGTCTTCGGTGGAGAGGGTGGCGTGGAGGGTGTCGCCGGGGCCCGACAGGGTGATCGCGGCAGCAAGCCCACTCAGCAGGAGCACTCAAGGGACCTGGGAAGCGGGCATGACATCAAGGAGAATCGCCGGACCGGAGAGCGACTCGCCCCTCAAGACGATCTCCGCCCGCGCGGCCCGGACCCGACGCATCGGACGCCCCAGCACCACCCCGCCAAGCAGCGCCTCGATGCCCATGAGGTGGTCCATTGGGTTGGACCAGCCATCCCATCGCCAGGGGTGCAGGGTGATCTGGAGGTTGGCGGAGGGCAGGGTGAGGGTGGGGTGGGCTGCGGAGAGGTCAACGGTGAGGTCATCAACGGGAACGGACTGCCCGTCGATGATCGCCCAGCGCAGCACCCCCGCGCCGTGGCGGTCGATGCCGATGTTGACCCGCTCGTCGAGCACAAACGCTGCGGTGCGTGGCAGGGCGGGCACCCCGTCGCCGCCCCGGTGAAGCACCACCCCCACACCCCGGACCGCCCCGCCGCGCTCTCCTGCGGACAGCCAGCCGCTCAGCCGACCCATCGGCACCTCTGCGGCGACCGTCCACTGCCGCTCGTCCTCCAGCCACGCCGTCTCGGGCCGATGCTCACCCGCTGGCTGCACCTCGATCCGCCCGTTGAGGGTCTCGTCGACCACCCTCAGACCCCACAGCCCGTCGACCAGAGACAGCCCGTCCTCCATCATCGTGATGCCGTCAGCAGTCCGGATGACCTGCTGCGGGGCGGCGTGCTGGGAGAAGAGGATCGGATCGCCCTGAGCACTCCAGCGGTCCACCCGCATCCGGGCCTGTCCCCGCAGGGTGCCGGTGTTGCCCACGGTGATCCGAGCGTCGATCACCCCCTGTCCGCCGATCACTCCCAGCAGCTCCACCCCCTCCCGCCAGGTCAGCGCATCCTGGGGGGCGCCGACACAGGCCAGCAGCAGCACCATCATGGGCAGATGTCCGCCCGCTGGCTGAGGATGGCGTCGATGTCGGGATCGGGGGTGTGGTTGAGGACGGCGATGCCGGTCCGGGTCGTGCACCACTCGTCGGTGAGGGCCTGTGTGTCCCGGGCGAAGTTGAGCCGGTCGTGGAACAGCCCACCGCCCGCCCGCCGACAGATCGGGGGACGGGGTGTGGCATCGCAGCGGGTGAGATCGAGGGCGGGCTGGCGGGAGAGGGCGTCTCGGTACAGCAGCGTCCAGGCATGCTCATCGTCGTGAACAAAGCCGCCTGCGCCGAGCAGTGCGAGTGCCGGCTCCTCCAGCGCCACTGGATCCGGTGGAAGATCCGCCCGGGACACCCCCCGCTGGAGCAGGTGCATGCGACAGTCCAGCGCGAACCGCCCCGCAGCCTCACAGCGCGCAGCCTCCCCGGTCTTCTCCGCGAGCACAAAGCCGCACTCGTCCCGGCTCAGCCCCTCAGCCAGCCCCTCACACAGCGCAGTCGCAGCGGCGGGATCCGCAGAGACGAGGCGCTCGACCCCGGCGAGCACACAGTCCTCTCGAAGTGCCGGAGTGACCAACGCGCCGCAGGCCGCTCCTGTGCGAGACGGATCCGCAGCGACAGCGGTGAGGCTGTCGGTGTAGCGACGGGGTTCCCCCCCAGGTGGCGTCTCCTGACAGGCGACGAACAGCGGCAGCATGCTGGCGAGCATCTCAAGGAGTGTACCCCGCCCGACAGGTCGGTAGACTGCCTCGTGGCAACAGGCACCCCACAGACCCGCGTCTCCCGACATGGCTGGACGATCCTCCGAGCGGCAATGACCATCGCTGCGGTGGCCTGGATCGGCAGTCGGATCGAGCCGGGGGAGGCACTGGACCACCTCCGCGCCGCACCCGCCTGGGCCTACCTCGTGCCCATCGTCCTGATGCTGATCAACGCCTGGATTCACGCTGTTCGGGTGCAGATCCTTCTGTCCGCCATCGGTGTCTCCGCCCGTCAGTCCGCGATCCTCGGTGCCATCCTGCGTGCCGGCTTCATCGGACTCGTCCTGCCCACCGGCGGCAGCGAGGTCGCCAAGGTGGCCTGGCTGACCCGGGTGACCGGGGAGAGCGAGGCTGCGGTCACTGCGCTGGTTGGGGTGCGGGTGCTGGAATTGCTGCCGTGGGCGGGGCTGCTGATCTTCGGACTCAGCCGCGGCCTCCTGACCACAAATCCGCTCATCGGCGCCTCAGCACTGTTCTTCGCGATCGCGTTCCTCGGGGTCGTCGGGCTCACCGCGATCGGTGCACGCTCCTCGCCAGCTCTCGCCCGACGGATCCCCGGTCGGGTCGGTGACTTCGCGGTGCGGTGTGCGTTGGCACTGTCTCGGGTCAAGGATCGCCCCGGCCATGTGCTCGCCGCGCTGCTCCTCGCGGTGCCCTTCGCGCTCATCAACTGCCTCTCCATCCTCGTCGCCCTGCGCGGACACGGCATCGGGCTGTCCTATGTCGAGGTTCTCGCTCTGTTTCCCGCGGCGGACACGCTCATCTCCCTGCCGGTGACCATCAGCGGTGTGGGGGTGCGGGAGGGGGTCTTTGCACACGCGCTCGCACCGTGGGGTGTTGCCGAGTCTCTCGCGGTTGCCGCCAGCCTCACCCGCTGGACAGGGGAGCTTGGACGGGCGGCTGTTGGCGGGATCCTGTTTGTGATTCGAGACCCGGCCGTCGCCAGAAGGTAGGGTATCGTTAAGTGTCTTGGAGGTGAGCGCACATGGCGGATTCAGTCTCAGTGCTGGTGGTTGAGGACGAAGAGGACATCCGGAACCTGGTCGCCCTCAACTTGCGGCGGGCGGGCTTCCATGTCTTCACCGCCGGAGATGGTCAGACCGCGCTCGCGCTTGCCCGTGAGCACGTCCCTCCGGTTGTCCTGCTCGATCTGATGCTCCCGGACATGTCCGGCACCGAGATCTGCCAGGCCCTCCGAGACGACGAGCGGACCCAGGGCGTCTATGTGATCATGGTCACCGCACGCACCGAGGAGTCCGACCGCATCACTGGCTTCGAGGTCGGCGCGGACGACTACGTGCCCAAGCCCTTCTCCGTCCGAGAGCTGGTTCTCCGGGTGCAGGCCGCGTCTCGACGAATGGCCCGGGTCGCGCCGGAGCCCGCCGTGGCTGGAAACCTGGAGCTGGGTGAGCTGACCCTGGATGTCTCCGCACATCGGGTCTGGGTGTCTGGCGAGGAGCTGGAGCTGACCAGCACCGAGTACAAGCTGCTGCTCCATCTCGCTGAGAGCGCGGGCCGGCTGTGCAGTCGCGGAGAGCTGCTCAAGGAGGTCTGGGAGCTGCCTCCGAGCCTCAACACCCGCACCGTCGACACCCACGTCAAGCGCCTCCGTCAGAAGCTGGGTGCGGCCTCGTCCTACATCGAGACTGTGCGCGGTGCTGGCTATCGGTTCCGGAGCTTCTCTCAGTGACCGAGGTCGGGGGAGGGGGCGATGCGCTGAGTGCGCTGCTGGTGAACGTGAGCCCCAACGGCTTAATGGTCACCGACGCCGACGGGCTGCTCCGCATCGTCAACCCTGCGGTTCGTGACCTCATCCCGATCGCCGAAGACGCCATCGGGCGCCCTCCTGCCGAGGTCATCTCGATCACTGAGATCGCGGAGCGCTTCGCGGATCAGGAGCCGGAGTCGAGAGAGATCGCGGTGCAGCATGACAGCCGGGAGCTTCTGGTGCGCTCGGTCGCATTGGGGGATGGAGGCGGGCGGCTGGTGCTGCTCCAGGACGTCACCCGGTTCGGACAAGAGGAGCGCAACCGCAGCGAGTTTGTCGCCAGCGTCTCCCACGAGCTTCGCACCCCGACCACCTCCATCGTCGGCTATGCCGAGACGCTGATGGAGGAGGGCGATCGCCTGGAGCCAGACCTGCGCTCGATGGTGGAGGTCATCCACCGCAACGCCCTGAGGCTCACGGCGCTGTTTGAGGATCTCCTCTCTCTGGCCCGGCTCGACAACCGCAGCAGCCCGCTGCCCCTCCTCCCGGTTCGGGTGGCCGCCATCGTCTCCGAGGTCCTCGACAAGTGGCGACCGGCCGCGGATAAGAAGAACATCTCCTTCCAGACCGCCATCCCCCGCGGGATCCGGGTCCAGGGCAACTACCAGGCCCTCGTCCACCTCGTCGGCAACCTCGTCGAGAATGCAGTGAAGTACAGCCACCCCGGCGGGCTGGTCACCATGCGCTCCTGGACCCGGGATGGTCGGGTGGTCATTGAGGTGATCGACGTGGGCATCGGCATCGATCCGATCCACCACAACCGGATCTTCGAGCGGTTCTACCGAGTCGACAAGGGGCGCACCCGGGCTGCCGGGGGCACTGGACTGGGCCTCGCCCTGGTCAAGCGGTTTGCGGATGCGATGGAAGCCAGCGTCGAGATCCGAAGTCGGGTCGGACGCGGCAGCGTGTTTCGGGTATGGATGGCACCGGCGGAGGAAGAGTCCTGATGATGTCTCGTTTTTCTGGTGTGCTGGCCTTCTCAGGTTTGCTGGCCCTCTCAGGTGTGTTGATGACTGGCTGTCCGTCAGCGGAGCAGGCTCCAGGCTCGGACAACCCCTGGGCGTCTCCGCCCGGCAGCGATCCGGCGACGACCAATCCGCCTCCCGTCCTCGACGTGGCCGGTGGACCGGGTGCTCCAGCCACCAACAATTCATCGTCTCCCTCTTCGGATGCCTGCCAGCCTGCCGCCTACGCCCTGGAGGCCCACCCACTCGGTGGGGAGACCGTCACCCTCTCGGGCACCGTCGCCGGGCTGACCGGTCAGGGCTCGATGATCATTGAGCTGGTCCGACCCGACGCAAAGGTGAGCGCCTATGGGTTCGCCTGTCCGATGTCCTCGGACTTCTCGCTGCCGGTTCCCGTGGGCCTGGGCACCGTCGGGGTCGGGGTGTTTGTCGACAGCAACGGAAACGGCCCAGACACCGCTGACATCGCTGGTCGCCACAGCGCACACATCGAGGTCGGCACCGAGGACATCTCTGGGCTGACAATCACCGTCTCAGAGTCTCCAGATCTTGGCGACATCACCCCGCCCTTCAGCATGCCAAATGCCCCGCGCGACGGACAGCCTCCCGGTGAGGGGGAGCCCCCTGCCGCCGAAGATGCTCCCCCCGGCGAGGGCACTCCCCCCGCTGGAGATGCACCTCCTCTTGGAGATGTCCCTGCGGGGGACGGCGAACCACAGTAATCGGAGAACATGGGCTACCGAATCAAGACCATCTCCGAGCTTCTCGGGGTTCCGAGAAACACGCTCCTGGCATGGGAGCGGCGCTACAGCATCGTAGAGCCTGTTCGGCAGGCCAACGGCTACCGGGAATACTCCGAGGCGGATCTGGAGCGGCTGAGGGCGGTCAAGCGCTTCCTCGATCGCGGCCATCGAATCAGCGAGGCGATCTCCCTGAGCGCTGAGGCCGCGGTGGCATTGGCCTCCGAGTCAATCACGGCGGGGCTCTCTGACACCGAGGACAGCGCCGAGCTGTGCGAGGAGCTGCTGTCCGCACTGCTGGCGCTGGATCGGGCCGGCGCGGACCACCGACTGAGACAGACCACCGGGATCTCCTACCAGCGTCGACTCGACGGGGTGTTCATGCCCCTCCTCCGAGAGACCGGTCTGCGCTGGGAAGCGGGTGAGCTCACGGTGGCCCAGGAGCACTACATCAGCAGCTTCTGCCGCGACCACCTCACCGCCATGCTGCTCTCCCTGGAGCACGGTCCATCGAGTGGTCCGGTGGCGGTGTGCGCGAGTTGGTCTGAGGACCATCACGATCTGGCGCTGCTCGGGGTCTCCATCAAGCTCGCCCTCAAGGGACACCGAGTCGTCTTCCTTGGTGCCCGGATGCCACACGCCGATCTGCTGAGCTTCTGTGATGCGCATCAACCGGCAAAGGTGTGCA